>WQYX01000037.1 GCA_009781005.1 Polyangiaceae bacterium
GCGAGAAGGGCGCACGCCGCATCGCAGGACCGAGGCGTACTGTACGTACGCCGCAGGTCCGAGAAGCGCCGTACGTCCTTCGCAGCAAAGGGATCGGCTCGTCTGAGTGGAGTCGTCGTGAATGATCCGGGCTAGGGCGGAGCGCGAGCACCGGGCGGAACAGGCTTTGAGGCCTTTGAGCACGGAGCGCAGCGCCCAACCGACGCATCGATTTCGCGCAGCAGGCTGCCCTACACGCTCTCAGGGCCCGGGCGGCGGCAACTACTCGTGAGCAGTGAGCGTGCTCACTCACAAGGCAAAGTCTTATGAACGCTGAAACCAACCCGTTCGAGCTTCGCGCAGGAACGCTCGACGCCAATGCAGTGCAGGTGCTGTCGTTCCGCGGTCGGGAGCGCATCAACGATGTGTACTCGTACGAAGTCGTCTTCGCGACGAGCCTCGAGCCAAAATCTTTGGTGGCAGCATTCGGAGGCGCGGCAGCGCTCACGCTGAAGACTTCTTCGCTCTCGCCGCGGATTCTTCAGGGGATTGCGGCGCATCTCGAGGCACTCGGCGGGGTGCCGGGGGAGATGAAAACGGAGCGGCGTCGCTATTCCCTGACGATTGTGCCGAAGTTATGGCTGCTCAAGCATCGGCGAAAGAACCGCGTATTTCAGAACAAGACCGCGAAGGAGATTGTCGAATCGCTGCTCAGGGGGATTGAGCTCACCTCCGACGATTGGCGTTGGCGAACTCAACCTGACTACCCAAAGCTCCCGTTCGTCTATCAGCGAAACGAGTCAGATTACGAGTTTTTCCGGCGCGTGCTTGCAAGCGCAGGGATCTTCTTTTACTTCGAGCACCCGAGCAAAGACGGGACGGTGACGAAGCTCAATTTCGGTGATGGTGCAGGTCACACGGTGGCCGTGCAGGGGTATCTCCGGTTCGATGACGGCGTAGGCGCAGATGCAGAAGAAGAGCGAATCTACGAGTTCGGTCTGAAGAAACGACTTCGCCCCAAGGCGTTGCTCATGCTCGATCGGGACGTGGAGAAGGCCACCAACTGGTCGAAAGTCGCCACGACGAAGCCCACCTCCGATCCTGTCTTCGATACCGATACGAAGAAGATCACGCCGGATATCCTGCGCGAGGAGGTGTTTCAGGTCGACAGTGCACTGCGTGTGGGGCCTGACAGCGAGATGGATATGGAGCTCGAGCGTCTTCGGAGTGGATACTTGGACGCACGAGGGGAGGGGGACAGCCGGCAGTTGGCCCCCGGGTACCGCTTTCCGTTGAGGAGCCATCCGATCGATGCGTTGAACGACACGTACACGGTGACGGTCCTGGATTCGGAAGGGATCCATCCTGCCTTTTTAGGTAAGAATGACGCCACGCACGTGTATAGGAATCGATTCTGGTGCATCCCGTCGCGGTTTTCTCCGCGCCCCGTGAGGTCCAAGAAGCGACCAAAGATGGGGCTCGAAGTGGCCAAGGTTGTGGGAGAAGAGGGCAAACTCATCGCGCCCACGGTGGAGGCCAATCACTGTGGCTACGTGCGCATTCGCTTTCGGTGGGACATTGCCGATGACAAGGGAACGCCCAAAGAGAGCTACGGCGTGAACGAAGATGCAGATCACGTAGTGCGGCTGCCGGTGGTGCAGCCGTGGGCAGGGGCCGGGTACGGGGCCCAGTTCATCCCGCGGCAGGGGATGGAGGTGCTGGTGGGGTTTCTGGAGCACCAGGGGGAGCGGCCCATCATCTTGGGGTGCATCTCAAGTGAAGAGAACATGCCGCCGTGGAGTGGGGACGAGAACGATTTTCAGAAAGTGGGGATCCACTCGCGCTCGTGGCCGCCTGGAAAGCCGGATGCCTGGAGTGAGATTTCCATCGACGATCGCAAGGATGGGGAATTGATCTACGTGCAGGCGCAGAAGGACAAGACCGTCTACGTCAAGCATGACCGCACCGAAACGGTGGATAACGACGAGACCATCACCATCCACGGCAACCGCACCGAAACGGTGGACAAGGACGAGACCATCACCATCCATGGCAACCGCACCGAAACGGTGGATAAGGACGAAAACGTCACGATCCACCAGAACCAGCAACACACCATCGATATCAACCGCACGATCAATATCGGGATGGTCAAGAATGAAACCATTGGCATGACCTGCATGCAAAATGTGGGTGTAGGCAAGATGGTCAACATTGGTGTGGCCTATAACCTCAATGTTGGTGCCGTGATCATGACCAACGCGGGTTCCGTACGAACGGACACTGTTGGCATGAATTGGAGCCAGAACACCGGTACCAAGTATAGCCACGCGGTTGGCCACCAATACGTCCTCACCGTTGGCAATCAATACACCCTTACCGTCGGGGCTGCCAGTCTCACCCTTAAATCCAACGGTTCCATCCTCCTCAAAGGTAAGGACATTCAAATCGAAGGATCGGGCAACGTCACGATCAAAGCTGGCAACCAGATCAAACTCAAAGCCTCGAAAATCGGCGAAAACTGACGGCACTCCACCGCCCGAGTCCGAATGCCGTAGGAATCCATAACGGAATCAAGTAGGAATATTGCTATTGCTTTAATGACCGGTTGGGCGCGACGCGGTACGTCAACGACGGTTCTGTCATCGGCGCGCGTGTCTCGATTTTGCAATTCGCGTAACAATTCAGATGCCTGTTGAAAAGGGCTCCGTTCGCCTTTAGGATGCTACCTACTGAAGGTTTTTTCTTTACTTGCTTCGCATGAGAGCGTGTTCGCCAGCCGTCGCGAGCGAATCGAGGCTAGGGCGGAGCGCGAGGAGCCCGTGAAAGCGTATTTGTCGTACGTGCGCAGGCACCGCAGCGCCCAACCGACGTATCGATTCGCGCAGCAGGCTGTCGAACACGCTCTGAGAAGTCAGGAGCCTGGTGGCGACAAGTACCCGTGAGTAACGAAGATGGTTCAATTACTCAGTCTTTTCAACGCTGAAACCAACCCGTTCGAGCTTCGTGCAGGAACGCTCGACACCAATGCGTTGCAGGTGCTGTCGTTCCACGGTCGGGAGCGCATCAACGATGTGTACTCGTACGAAGTCGTCTTCGCGACGAGCCTTCCGCCAAAAACCTTAGTGGCGGCATTCGGTGCTGCGGCGGCTCTCACTCTCAAGACTTCGGAGCAGCCGCCAAGGATCCTTCAGGGGATTGCGGCGCATCTCGAGGCGCTTGGCGGGGTGCCAGGAGAAAGGGAAACGGCGCGGCGTCGCTATTCCCTGACGATTGTGCCGAAGTTATGGCTGCTCAAGCATCGGCGAAAGAACCGCGTATTTCAGAACAAGACCGCAAAGGAGATTGTCGAATCGATGCTCAGGGGGATTGAACTCACCTCCGAAGATTGGCGTTGGCGAACTCAACCTGATTACCCGAAGCTTCCGTTCGTTTATCAGCGAAACGAGTCGGATTACGAGTTTTTCCGGCGCGTGCTTGCAAGTGCAGGGATCTTCTTTTACTTCGAGCACCCGAGCAAAGACGGGACGGCAACAAAGCTCAATTTTGGTGACGCCGCAGGCCACACGGTGGCCGTGCAGGGATCTCTCCGATTCGATGATGGCATAGGCGCAGATGCACGAGAAGAGCGAATCTACGAGTTCAGTCTGAAGAAGCGACTCCGCCCCAAGGCGCTGCTCATGCTCGATCGGGACGTGGAGAAGGCGACCAACTGGTCGAAAGTTGCCACGACGAAGCCCACCTCCGATCCTGTCTTCGATACCGATACGAAGAAGATCACGCCGGACATCCTGCGCGAGGAGGTGTTTCAGGTCGATAGTGCGCTCCGTGTGGGACCCGACAGCGAGATGGATACGGAGCTCGAGCGCCTCCGGAGTGGGTACTTGGACGCACGAGGGGAGGGGGACAGCCGGCAGTTGGCGCCTGGGTACCGCTTTCCGTTGACCAGCCATCCGATTGACGCGTTGAACGACACGTACACGGTGACGGCCGTGGATTCGGAGGGAATCCATCCTGCCTTTATGGGCAAGGGCGATGCCACGCACGTGTATAGGAATCGATTCCGGTGCATCCCGTCCCGGTTTTCTCCGCGGCCCGTGAGATCCAAGAAGCGACCGAAGATGGGGCTCGAAGTGGCCAAGGTTGTGGGAGAAGAGGGCAAACTCATAACGTCCACGGTGGAGGCCAACCATTGCGGTTATGTGCGCATTCGCTTTCGGTGGGACATTGCCGATGACAAGGGAACGCCGAAAGAGAGCTACGGCGTGAATGAAGATGCAGAGCACGTGGTTCGGTTGCCGGTGGTGCAGCCGTGGGCAGGGGCCGGGTACGGGGCACAGTTCATTCCGCGGCAGGGGATGGAGGTGCTGGTGGGGTTTCTGGAGCACCAGGGGGAGCGGCCTATCATCTTGGGGTGTATCTCGAGTGAAGAGAATATGCCGCCGTGGAGTGGGGATGAGAACGATTTCCAGAAAGTGGGGATCCACTCGCGCTCGTGGCCGCCTGGAAAGCCGGATGCCTGGAGTGAGATTTCGATTGATGACCGAAAAGGCGACGAGTTGATCTACGTGCAGGCGCAGAAGGACTTGCGCGAAAAGGTTAAACACGATGTGCATACAAACGTTGGGCGCAACCGCACAGAAACGGTGGCCTGCGTCGAAACCATCACCGTTGGTGCCGACCGCTTTGAGCTCGTGGGTCATGACCACACTGAATTCGTGGGTCACGATCGCACGGAAATTGTGGGCCACGACCGGGACCTCACGGTTCGCGCGAACCACGTGCAGCGCGTGGGCGGGGAAAAGAAAGAATCCGTGACCACCGCTTGGCTGATGGAAGCGGGAGAACAGATTCGCCTGGTCTGCGGCGAAACTGTTATCGAACTCAACAAGGAAGGAATACTGGCCATCACCTGCAAAGACTTCAACATCACGGCAACGGATGCAGGAGTAATCAATACCTTGGGTGGCAACCTCAACCTCAACCCCGATGGCGGTAAGAAGCTCGCGGAAAAAGGAGAAGACGGCGACGGAACTCGCATAAGTAAGGATGTCGAATCGAAATTCCCTACCAAAAACGACGGAGCCAAGTAGGGTGCCCGCGTAACCATCCCACGATTTTTATTTACCCCATGTATTACTACACGAACGAACTGACGCTGGACCTGCCCGAAATCGTCGGCGATCGCAGCATCAACATTCTGACCGCGACCGATCCGCAGCGCGGCGTGCCCTTTCAGATCATCATCTCCCGCGATCTGCTCCTCGGCGGCGAAACCTTGCAGCAATGCTTCGATCGCCAGGTTGGCCAGATGACCCGGCAAACCCAGGCATTCAAGGCCTCTGTCAAACGGGCCGTGCAAATTGGCCCGGACAAGCTAGAGGGCATGGAAATCGAAAGCAGCTTTGTCCAGGCGAGCACCACGTTCCATCAGATTCAGGCCATGTGGGTCGTCAAGACACCCCAGATGATGGTGCTCACGCTCAGCTCGCAGATTCCCATCCATGATGGCCACCGCAAGATCTGGCAGCATGCGCTGGACAGTCTGCACCATCGGCCAGCCGATCCTCAACCGACGCCGACCAACGCTCCCTGACGCGTCTCGTTGCTACCATGTCCCTTCTTGCTGCTGCCACGATCTACGACGACATCAAACACACACCGCTCTTGGCGATGGTCTTCAAATCCGTTGTGTCGATCGGAGTGGGATTGGCGACGAGCGCCATTATCGGCGGAATTGCCCGATGGGCCGCCACCGCGGCCGTCACCCTTCTCGCCGGTGCGTTTATCATCGGCACGGGTGGCCTGGGCGCGCTGGTGGTGGGTGCGGTCGTGGGCGCGGTCGTTAGTACTGGGATATCCATGGGGGCGGACGCTGCTGCACGGAAATTTGGCTACGCTAATCTAAGCGACGCGGAGCACGCGCTCATCATCGCGCCCCTCCACGAAAAGATCGACAAACAGTTTCCCGGAGTGACCAAGGGCCAGATCAGCACCGGCTCGCCCAACGTCTTTATCAATAGTCGGAAAGCCGCGCGCGCTGCGGGCAAATCCGATCCGGGTTTTCCGGCGCGCCAGGCCGCGCGAAAAAGCGCGCCGCGGCCCACTTTGGGGGAGTACATCGTCAACGCTTACAAGACCTCATTCCCCTTCAATCACATCTTCAGTCCGCCCGAGCAGGATTTCGGCTTCATCCCGGTGGATATGGACAAGGTCTTGTGCCAGGACCATCCACCGATGCCCGAGAAATACATGGCCGAGGGCTCGGACAAAGTCTTCATCAACAGTCAGCCAGCCGTACGCATCGGCGAGCGCAGCACCTGCGACGGCAAGGTCAGCATCAGTCCAGCCAACGAATCTAAGCGCAATGTCAGTATTGGCGGCAATACCATCCAAGTGCGCGCCATCACCAGCGAAAAACCGGGGTGGCTGACATGGTTGGAAGAGCTCGCTTCCTTCGCGGGCCTTGCTCTCAGTCTGTGTCGCGGTTCATGGCTCAATAAGCTGGGTAAGTTGGTGTGCTTTGGCGTCAACATGGCCGTGAACATGGTCGTCGACCCTGCCGTGCGCGGAGCCGGCGCCTGGATCAGCGGTCAATCCGAGAATCCCGTCCATCTGCCCACCGGGGCCAAGATCCTGAATGGCGACGACGACGAGGACTTCACCGTGGCGGCGCGCCTGCCGCTGACGTGGACGCGTAGCTACAACAGCCTCAACACCCGCGCGGGCCTGTTTGGGCAAGGCTGGGTAGTGCTGCATGAACTGGAACTGACTCTCAACAGTCCGGAGGCACAGGACCCGAAAGGCCCGCACGGCTTCCTGGACCCAATGGGGCGCAATGTTCCTGTGCCTGAGCTGGCCCCCGGCGAAAAATGTGATGTCGTTGGCCAGGGGCTGACTTTTGGGCACACCAGCGGCGGGCACTGGATGGTGCAGTTCCCTGATGGCCAGATTATCGACTATGGCCAGATCGACGATAGCAGTCCAGCCAGCGGCACACGCACTCTGCGCCCATGGGCCATTGAAGACCGCAACGGCAATGCCCACTACCTGCACTACGACGACCAAGGCCGTCTGGCGGCCATCCTCACCAGTTGCGGCCAACGCGTGGTACTGCAATATGATGAGGAGCACCCGCGCCGGGTTGTACTCGTCGGCCGGCAGGACGGGGCCGAAGGGATCATCACGCCGCTGGCGCACTATAGCTACGACCAGGCGGGTAACCTGGCCGAAGTGCGCAACCCCATGGGTGAAGTCACCCGGCGCTTTGCCTACGACGCGGGGCAGCGGATGAATTACCAACGCCTGCCCGATGGCCTGGAAGTACATTACCAGTGGCAGGAATTCCTCGGTGCAGCGCTGCCCGATGGCAAGGAGACATGCCATGCGCGCGTGGTGGCTTACCGCACCAACGCCGGCGAAGACGTGCATATCAACTATGCGCTGCAAGGTGAAGGCGCGGGTGAGGCTACCGCGCGCGACCAGCTCGGGCGTGAGCAGCACTGGATATGGGATGCCTTGCGGCGTGTGACGCACTACCGTTGTCCGGAAGGTGGCGTCTTCACCCTGCAATGGGATTCGGAAAAAAGCCAATTGCTCGCTGTCATCAATCCCGCTGGCGGCACCACCACCTTTGAATACGATGACACAGGCAACATTGTTAGCCAGACCGACCCGCTGGGCCGCACAGAACGCACTGTCTGGCATGATCAATTTGCTGAGCCAGTGCAGTACACTGCGCCCGATGGGCGACAATGGCAGTGGCGCTACGATGTGCTGGGCAACATCACCGACGAACAAGGCCCGGGGGGCCTGAAACGCCATTGGGAATATGGTGCACACGGCTTGCTGCTGGCGCAGACTAACGCGGGCGGGGGGCTGTCAACCTATGTCTATGACCGGCGAGGCCAATTAGTGGCGGCCACAGACTCCTTGTTGCGCACTACGCGCTTGGAATATGACAGTGCCGGCCAATTGAGCGCACACATCGACGGTGCTGGGCAGCGCCGCGAATACGCCCGGGATGGAGCGGGGCGGCTCGCTCGATTGGCCACATGCGACGGCATTGAGCTGTGCATCACGCGCGACGACTTGGGGCGTATCATTAGCCAGCAACGTGGCAAAGACGGGCAGCAGGACAACACCCAATGGAGTTATGACCACGTGGGCCGGTTAGTTATGCAGCGCCAGGGTGCGGGGCAGGTCACGCGCTGGTTGCGCGACAGAGCCGGGCGGGTATGCACTCTCGTCGACGGTAATGGTCAGGACACAACCTTCGAATACAACAAAGCCGACCGTTTGACCGCGCAAACGGGCATCGACGGGCTACGCACCGAATACGAAGTCACCCCCTTGGGCCTCATTGCCGTGACTCAGGCGGCGGGAACTCCGGATGCCATCCGCATTGAACTGGGGCGCGACGCAGTGGGGCGGCTGATACGGAAGACCACACCCGAGACCATTACCACTTACGCTTACGACCAGGCCGACCAGGTCACGACCATCAAACGACGCCTGCGTCCGGAGTTAGGCGACTATGCGCCTACCGACCAAGCGATCATTGAAAACCTTCCACTGATTGACGAAATCCATTTCAGTTATGACGAAGCGGGGCGCCTTGTCAGCGAATCCACCGCCGTCCACCGCTTGCAACAGGCGCGAGGCTGGCAGCAACTACCCACCCCACGCAGCACCACGATTGAGCACCAACACGATGAGCTAGACAACACCATCGCCACCACCTTGCCCGGTGGCCAGAAGCTCAGTTACCTGTATTATGGTTTGGGCTACCTGCACCAGATCAACCTGGATGGGCAGATCATCAGCAACATCGACCGCGATGCCTTGCACCGCGAAACCAGACGCACGCAAGGCAGTCTGGATACCCAATGGCAGCGTGATCCCATGGGCCGCACACTGCAGCACCAGACTGCGCGCACCGGCACCCAAGGTGAGGTGCTGCTCAAGAGCTGGCGCTACGATGGATTGGGCCACCTGGCGCAAAGGCACGACCGGCTCTTGGGTGCGCAGCACTACGCCCATGATCCCACAGGGCGCATCCTGCATAGCCGCAACGTTGCCTCCACACTACCCACCCAAGCGCGCCGCGATTTAGAAGAACACTTCCAGTGGGACAACGCCGATAACGCCTTGCCCAATCAGGCGTCCCTAACCAGCGTGGCCATGGGCCTGGTGGAGAAGAACCGGGTACGGGTATGGCAAGATATCCGTTACGACTACGACGGCCTGGGCCGCATCACCCGCAAACAGTCAGGCAAGCGTCAAGATCTGCGGCTCAAATGGAATTGCGAGAGCCAACTCATTGCCAGCGAGTGCGTGCGGCAGGGCGTCAACACACAACACGCGCGCTACCATTATGATGCACTGGGCAGGCGCATTGGCAAAAGCGATGTATTCGGCACCACATGGTTCGTTTGGAGCGGCATGCGCATGCTCCAAGAAGAGCGCGGAACGCGGGTCATCACTACTGTCTATGAAGGTCAAGGTAGCTATGCGCCGCTGGCTAGAATCGAGCACGGTAAAGAACAGAAGGAGATCGAGCCTAAGAACATCTACTACTTCCACAACGACATCAACGGTGCGCCGGAAGAACTCACGAGCCACGATGGCATCGTTGCGTGGAAAGCAAGATACCGAACCTGGGGCAATACGGCGCTGGAGGAGTGGACCCATGAGTACACTCGCTATGAGGGTGCAATTGAGAGCAGAACGCAGAACCTGCGGTTGCAAGGGCAGTATCTGGATACCGAGACCGGGCTACATTACAACACCTTCCGGTACTACGACCCCGACATCGGGCGCTTTGCCAGTCAGGACCCGATCGGACTGCTGGGCGGGATCAATCTCTACCAGTACGCTCCCAATCCTTCTCAGTGGATCGATCCGTGGGGGCGCGCTAAGGAGTCGCCGTGCGATAAACTACTAAAAAATGGCGTAAACCTGGCTAAAAAGATACAGAAATACGTCAGGAAAAATAACAGATTTCGCCCGCGCTCGGAGAATGCGGAAGAAGGCATCAGTGGTTATCATGGCTTTACTGAACATGAAATGAGTGATGAGACGGTTAAGAATATTGTTACAAACCCTGATGGCGTCTTTCAATCCTCGAACGCTGATAAAAGTATTATTTTTGCCAAAGATGGTGATGTCGCTATTTTTTCTGGAGATGCATCCTGGAAAGGGCAAGCCATAACGGCGTATGGCCCATCAGGCATAAAAGGCTCGAGCGGTGCAGCGGCTTTAGGAGGAAAGCCTGGGGACCGTGGAGAACCTGTTACACATGAGATGATTGAAAACGGGACGATTCCCGGTTACCCAGCGCCGGCGACACGACTTCCCGGATTTTGAAAGAGGAAAAATGATTGAAGTCAAGTGGAGTCTGGCCGGATTCACCGTTTTTTATTCCGGAAAATATAAGGACATGCACAGTGTCGCGAAAGACCTTATGACACTGGCGGGACTGAATGATTTTTCAGGATTTGGTGGCGATTGGTTTCTGGTACAAAAAGAAAGCAAGAAGCTTGCTTTCATGCTCTTAAAAATTCCGTCCGCAATTGACAGGGTTGCCAAAGTAAGCGCAGACATTTTGGATGGTCTCAGAGAACTACCACTGGTGGAATTTATTTCTCTTGGTGAATACGCAACGCGTGGCGAACACTCGGCCTTTTTTTCCAAGGATCACAGTGTACTTTATGACCTTAATTCAGAGGAAGTCGCATTCAAGGTCCCTGTAAGCAAGGATTTTTTTATTCTTTTGGATGGCTCGCGAAAACGCTGCGGATTTGTTCTCGTTAATGCGATCGATAATTTAGTTGCAGAGAACGAAAAAAGGGATGAGTCGACTTTTATTGAGCTACTTGAAAAAATGCTATATTTTTGCGACAACGGCGTGCTCGAGCTGATGGAGGACGGGTCGAGTAGTGAGCGAAAGGCGCAACTGGAGCTGCTACTCTCTTTGGAGGATGAATGTCTGAAAACGCAAGAAAAAGACGGAAGAATTTTTCATATTTCGTACTTTATTAAAAATTCAAAATATGCGTTTTATGATATCGAATGATGGTTGGCGTCAGAGAGGGCGGGCAGGCGCCATGCTTCGTAAGCAACTCTCGGCCCTCGGTGAGTCGTCATGACGAACATTTCTTTTCGACCAGCACACGCTCGACTGCGTTCGGCTTCTTCGATTTGGGTTGCCTCATCGCCTCTGACGCACGACGCGTCGATAACGAACGCATTGCTTTCGGGGCACGTGCCGATCTCGCATTTCTTTCCGACGATGTTGCCAGCGTGAAGTCGACATGAAAATAGAAGTTTGCGGGCGGGAACAGGAGGCACCCGGGCAGGGCTGTGTGCACCCCTCGCCACAACCCATCCCCCTCACTGCGTCACCCCCCAGTTATCCGCGCTCACCATCCTGCCGAACTTGCCACCCGGACCAGCCGCGCCAGCAACAGAAGTCGGAGCTCCCGACGTGCCGCCGAGACCGCCCGTGCCCCTCAAGTCGGTGGTGCTGCCGCCGTTGAAAGTCGTGTCTGTGCCGATCGCGGGCGTCGTGCCACTGTAAAGAATGCCCGCGGAGATGCCTCCGGCGCCGCCCCCGCCGGCTCCTCCTGTGCCACCTTGGCCGCCGTTGCCACCAGAGCAGCCGTTGTTGGGGGCCACAGTGGCGCCATTGCCACTTCCGCTGCCTGCAGTGCTGCTGCCACCATCGCCCCCGGCACCACCATTGCCGGCTTGGCCGGTCGAGAGATCGCAACTTATAAGTTGCATGCCGCTGTTAAAGGAAAGGAGCGCGATGCTCGAGCCTCCAGCCGTACCACCGGTTCCTCCCGTGCCTCCGCATCCTCCACAACCGCCGCCGCCTCCCGAGCCACTGTTTCCTCCCCCACCACCTCCGCCTTGTCCGGGGGTGCCGTCTTCTCCGGGATTGCCATCGTTCGGTGACCACCCGGATGCCGTCAAAGTGCCGAGGGTAATCGCGTCGCCATTCGAGCCTGCGGGAGCATCGGCGCCGTTGTTACCGCTTCCGGTTGTTCTGCAGTCATTGGTGCCTCCGATACCCGCAGCACCGTCGTTCCCTGGGGGATTTGTCGCGAAACTTGGATCTGACATGCCGGGGCTGCCGTCTTTGGCCGGGGCGCCGCCGTTGCCGCCGACAGACCTTCCTCCGGTCGTACACGTGCACGAATCGCCTTGTCCTGGCGCCACGGTGGTTGCATTCTTCGCGTCGCCGGGCGTTGTGTCCCAGGCGCCGTCATTGCCCGAGACTCCATCCTCGCCCTTGGCAGCGGCGCCCGCCACGATTTCGGTGCGCTTGAAGGTCACGCCGTTCGATTGGTTCACGAATGCTGCAATGCTCGATTCTCCAGTGCCCACGCGCTTCTGCGCTTCGAAGTGCATATCCACGAAGGTCACACCGAAGATGTTGTCGATCTCCAGCGCAAGTCCCGTGAGAGGTGTTACGGCGGACTTTCCGCAGGCATATGTCCAGTTGTCGCAGGAGAAGCCGCCGTAAAGCGCAACGTTCGAAACGCCTGCGAGAACCACGTTCTCATTATACGTGCCGTTGCACACGAAGATATTGCTCTTGCCATTGCCGAGCATGCCCAAGGCCGCATTGATGCTGTTGACGGGTGAATTCTTGTCACCCGTGCCACTGGCGCTGCCATTCGGAGACACGTGAACCACCGATGCCTCGGGCACGTTCGGGGCAAGGGATTGGTCGCACGCGCTGACTTCGATGAGATCCAGACATGCAGCTCCTTGGCAGATAGGAGACGGGTACGCCTCAAAGGCTTCGCATTGCAGGAAAAGAGATGCTCCCATCATGCTCAGTGACATAGTTCTCATCCGGAAACGTCGCGAGCGGCGCAAAGCGAGGAAGGCCGACCGAGGAATACTCGGAGTATTTTGAGGGAGGTCGACCGACGATTTTCGGCGCGCAGCAGTTTCCGGATGAGAACTAAGAAAAATTCGTCGCATGATCTGCTCCTAAAAATCTCCGTCAATCACGACACCTTGCCACGTAGGGATCACGCGTGCGTGCACACGACGCGAGCTCTCCTTATGATGTTTCGGCCAAAGCAAATACCCTGCGGTTACCCCAAGCACGACAGCCGCTCCAAATGAAACGCCGGAAACGACAGCGGCGGTCTTCGCGCTGCTCTGCCCGTTGCGCAGTCGAGTGCATGCTTCACTTGCCGTGTCCACGCACGTGTTCGGATCGGACGCGATCGACTTTCCGTCCGAAACGTGGTTGGCACGCACCGCCAGAAATCCAACGCCAACACCCGCAGCAACAACTGCGAGTCCTCCAGCCGTCACGCCAGCAACGTGCTTGCCCGTCCAGTAACTCTCTCTCGCTTCCCTTCGTGGTGGCAGAACCACTGGCATCACTCGCTGCACCGGCGCGGGGGATGTAAGATCCACATTCTCGATTTCTCCTGCTGCCACGGTGACATGAACGGTCCGTCCACTTGCCGTCACGTGATGACGACCGGGTTCTACATCCACAATCTCCGGGAGTGGAGCATTCCCAAACTTCACGCTGTCGAGCAAAACAGCCTCCCCACGATCGGCAGAAATCCTCAAGTGCCCCGTTGCTCGCCACAGATCTTCGTACATGGTCTCCTTCATCCTCTTGGCCTTCCTCGGATTCGTCCTTGGACTTGCCAAGTACTCCCTCAGATGTCCAAGCGCCTCCACATAGAGCTCACCGTCTTGCTCGCAGATCGCGAGATTCAAGAGCACTTTCGGGGATCCCGGCGACAGCCCTAACGCCTGCAAAAAGCTGATTCGCGCCTGTGCGTACTCGTGTGCCTTCGCGAGGGCCATCCCTTCCTTGATACGCGCCTCCGTTGCCGCATCGAGCATATCCTCATCGGCTTGAGCTTGGGCACGGCCAGCCGATAAGCCAACGGCCAACACCACTGCTACCCATGTTTTTGTTTTCACTTCTTTCACTCCTCGAGATCGCTGTGGTACTTCGCGGCTGGCCGAGTTGTCGTAACCGTTGCCGGCTCTGGCGGCGCCATTTCCGTCTTCTCCACCGTCGTTGCGGGAGGCGCTGCTGCCACTGGTTTCTTGTGTACAAGCGGCTTCGCGGGTGCAGGAGGATGCAACCCAATGGTTGCATCCTCCACCGCCGCCGAAGCACTCGCTGTTGGCGGGACATTCACAACACTTGGTGCAATACTCGCTACCATACTTGCCACCGGCTCCGCATTGTTACTCACATCCGGCTTTCTCGAAATCTTATATACCAAAGCGGCAATCACCAACACTGCCACAACCGCGAATGCAGCCAGTCGCCGCCTATTCGTCACTATTGAGAATACAGACTTTTTCTTTGCCAAGAGCGTCGGCCCCGTCGGAACGGACTTCGCTTCCTTTTCCTTCGGTTTTGCCGGCTCCGCGGTCTTGCTCGCCTTGAGCGGCCTCAAACCGCGCTCTGGACCGACTCCCATCAACGTTCTTCCCGTTCGAGCTTGCGCTCCTTGCGGCAAATACTTCGGCTCACCTTTAAGCCCCATATTCAATACATCCCTATGAGGCATCGATCGTTGGGTGATCTCCATTCGTTCTGTAACGTCGTCGTCCGGGTTGCGATCTTCCATGAGAAAGTCTCCAGATCTTCAGAGCGGCGCGAGAAGGAAGTAGGTACCAGGTAGAATCATGATGTCACCTGGGGAACGTGCCGAATGCGGAGGCTCGGGCACGAGGGCGAGGGGTGCGGGGCGAGCGCGAGTGTGCGACGCAGATTTCGCCGTTCCCCCCGCGCCACAGCGCCCAGCAACGTAGAACACGCGCTCCCGTCGCTTCGACTCGATAAATCCGCGGATGTCGTGCCTACATTTGTGCGCTCGCGTTCCCATGGCGCCGCCCATTGCCGTTGATCAGCGGAGGATAACCCGATCTGGGCTCTCTCTTCGAGAATTATCGACCGAGAAAAACTTTAAGGTGTCGCCACGACAAAGCGGCGTCTCGCCCCGCCGCAAATGTGCCGAACCTCCACACATCAGCGCCGCGACGTATGCCGGCGAGGCGACTCCCAACTCGGCGCTATTGTGTATTCAAACGATATTAGGAGATTCGCCTCGTATTATCCAATCATGACTGGATGTCTTCGGGTGTGAATAATCTCTCTTGTCCGCTCATCGGGGATTTGGGTGGGTAGAGGAACGCGGGTAAAGGTCGAGACCCCCACAACGGAAGAGGACGGCGTTGCGGAAGTTGGGGAAGCCCCGGAAGCCGAAGGCGTGCTTTTTGACCGTCTGGATGGTGGAGTTGATGGCTTCACTCGCAGCGTTCGTGATGGGGTTGTGGAAGTAGCTGAGGATGTTGGGCAGGTCGAAGCAGGGCTTCTTTCGTGCGCCCCTCGGCAAGGTCCACGACGCAAGGACCCTTCGGACCATCCAGGTTGGCCACCACGGTGGCAAACCGATAGCCGCGAGCGAGCGACTTCTCATCGATGCCGATACGCCGGGGAACCTAACCCTCGCGTCGCGCCATCCCCCGGGCGACGGCGCGTCTCAGGATGCCGTGAGCTTCCTCCCAGGAGATGCGCTGAATCTTGGCCGCTCCAACACGTCCATGTGCTGCAGGATGTCGATCGCCAGTCGCTCGAACAGCCGTGTGAAGCGCGACCGCGGCTCGGCCACGGAACGCGCACCTGCTTGACCCCATGCTCGTCGCAACGCACCCGCGGAATGCGCGCGTGAAGGAAGGTCTGGAACTGGCAACTATCCAGCTCTCTACTACCCACCTGAATCCCGGATGAGCCATCTTGTCAGACTCCGATCTGCGTCGTCCGCCTTCGTTGTCGATCGTATTTCACTCGCGTAATAATTCAAAATCCGGTTGAAAAGGGCCTGGTTCGCCTTTAGGCTCACGCCCACGTGAAGGTTGTTTTTCTTCACTCGCTTCGCATGAGGGCCCAGGCTGCGACGTTGCCAAACGTCGTTGTCCTGCTTCTTTTTCGTCCGTTTCCAGCGGCGGCAATCGTCGTCCGTGAGCCATGTAGATGGTTTTTTATAATCAAGGCAAAGTTTTATGAATACTGAAACAAACCCGTTCGAGCTTCGTGCAGGAACGCTCGACGCCAATGCGTTGCAGGTGCTGTCGTTCCGTGGTCGGGAGCGCATCAACGATGTGTATTCGTACGAGGCCACCTTTGCGACGAGCCTCGAGCCGAAATCCTTGGTGTCAGCATTTGGTGGCGCGGCGGCTCTCACTCTCAAGACTTCGGAGCAGCCGCCGAGGATTCTTCAGGGGATTGCGGCGCATCTCGAAGCGCTCGGCGGGGTACCGGGGGAGAGGGAGACGGAGCGGCGCCGCTACTCTTTGACGATTGTGCCAAAGCTGTGGTTGCTCAAGCACCGGCGGAAGAACCGTGTATTTCAGAACAAGACCGCGAAGGAGATTGTCGAATCGCTGCTCAGGGGGATTGAACTCACCTCCGAAGATTGGCGTTGGCGAACTCAACCCGATTACCCGAAGCTCCCGTTCGTCTATCAGCGAAATGAATCGGATTACGAGTTTTTCCGGCGCGTGCTCGCGAGTGCAGGGATCTTCTTTTACTTCGAACACCCAAGCAAAGACGGGACGGCAACGAAACTCAATTTCGGCGATGGTGCGGGCCATACGGTGGCCGTGCAGGGCTCTCTCCGGTTCGATGATGGCGTCGGGGCAGATGCAGAAGAAGAGCGAATCTACGAGTTCGGTCTCAAGAAACGACTCCGCCCCAAGACGCTGCTCATGCTCGATCGGGACGTGGAGAAGGCGACCAACTGGGCAAGGGTTGCCAAGACGAAATCCAATTCGGACCCTGTCTTCGATGCCGATACGACGAAGATGACACCGGATATTTTGCGCGAAGACGTCTACCAAGTCGACAGCGCGCTCCGTGTGGGGCCGGACAGCGAAATGGATATGGAGCTGGCGCGTGTCCGGATTGGAGAAGTGGAGGCGCGAGGCAGGAGCGACTGCCGGCAGTTGGCCCCTGGGTACCGCTTTCCGTTGACCAGCCATCCGATTGACGCGTTGAACGACACGTACACGGTGACGGCCGTGGATTCGGAAGGAGTCCACCCTGCCTTTATGGGCAAGGATGAGGCCACGCCCGTGTATAGGAATCGATTCCGCTGCATTCCGTCCCGGTTTATCGCACGCCCCCTGAGATCCAAGAAGCGGCCGAAGATGGGGCTCGAGGTGGCGAAGGTGGTGGGAGAGGAGGGCAAACTCATCGCGGCCACGGTGGAGGCCAACCATTGCGGTTACGTGCGCATTCGCTTTCGGTGGGACATTGCTGACGACAGGGGAACGCCGAAGGAGAGCTACGGCGTGAACGAAGATGCAGATCACGTGGTTCGGTTGCCTGTAGTGCAGCCGTGGGCAGGGGCCGGGTACGGGGCACAATTCATTCCGCGGCAGGGGATGGAGGTGCTGGTGGGGTTTTTGGAGCACCAGGGGGAGCGACCCATCATCTTGGGGTGTATCTCGAGCGAAGAGAATATGCCGCCGTGGAGTGGGGACGAGACCGATTTTCAGAAAGTGGGGATCCACTCTCGCACGTGGCCGCCTGGAGATGCGAGCGCCTGGAGTGAGATCTCCATCGACGATCGCAAAGGGGACGAGTTGATCTACGTGCAGGCGCAAAAGAACAAGATCGTCTACGTCAAGCACGATCGCACCGAAACGGTGGACAATGACGAGACCATCACCATCCACCATAACCGGACAGAGCGGGTGGATCATAACGAGAAGATATCCATAGGCGATAACCGCGCGGAGAGCGTAGGTATCAACGAGAGCATTACCATTGGCATGGCGCGGCAACGCATGGTGGGACTGACGGACTCGTTGATCGTGGGCGCGGAGCGCTCGGTGGCGGTGGGTGCGCAGCTCACTACCGGTGTCGGTAAAGGCATGCGGACTTCGGTGGGGTCCAACCAGCACACCGAGGTCGGCGAATCCGTCTACATCCACGCCGGGAAGAACGTGGTGATCGAGGCTGGCAGCGTGATCTGCCTGCGCGTTGGCGGCAATTTCATCCGCATCGACGAGAGCGGGATCATCGAGAAGGGCACCACCATCAATCTCAACTCGGCGGACGGCGAGCCGGAGAAGGGGACCAAGGTCGATCCGATCCCGCCGATCCCGCCGCTGCCCCTATGAAGGAGACGATGATGATGTACGCAATGCACTTGACAATGTACAGCATGGAGGTGTTCCATGGGTAAGCCTGCCGCGCGTCTTGGCGACAACGGCTCTGGCCATGGCTGCCATCATCTGGCGACGCCCGCGATCGAAGGCAGCCCTGATATCTTCATCAACGGCCGCCCGGCGGTGCGTAAGGGGCATGCCTACGCGCCGCATGACTGCCCGCGTTGTAAGAAGCCGAAGCATTCGCGCAAACTCAAGGAAGGTTCGCCCACGGTGTTCTTCAACGATCAGCCGGCAGGGCGGATCGGCGACGCCATCGATTGCGGAGGTAAGGTGGTGGTGGGCTCGCCCAATGTGTTCATCGGGGAGCCATGCGCGTCGAAGACGCGAAAGCCATTTTGCGAAACGTGTGCATGCCATCCGGGATCGAGATGAACGCTTCCGACGCCTTTTTCCAGCCTGCAGTGGAGTGGTTCGAGGAACTGCTGTGGCGAGACGCCAGCGACGACGTGCGGGTCTATGCCATGATCGAGGGCTATGCGGCGCCGGGCCTTTATGGCCGGCTGCTGGGTGCTCCCGATCTGTCCTGGACGCATATGTATCAGGGCAACACCGCGCTCTACAACTTGCAAAACTCGCCGTTTTTGATCGCGCTGAAGCGTGGTCACAGGTTCAATCGCTGGCTTGTGGAGCAAGGCTGGGGGCAGGGGTGGGGCATTTACTTTTGCGCCTCGACCAAGGCTGCGCTCGATTTGTACGGCCCGTCGAAGATTCGCTATCCGATGTTCATCAAGAGCACCGAAGAGACGATCCGGCTCGGCAATCTCACCGAAGACCAGGAAGACCCAATCTGGCTGATGCGCCGCCACTTCCGCCGCTTCAACGAAGTTGAATTCGAGGACACCGGTAATATTGTCAACTTCCGCTATTTCGACCCGGCAACGCTGCGTACCTATCTGCCAACCTGCAACGCGGACGAGCTGCGCCTGTTTTTCGGGCCGGTGACGGTGTTCTTTGCGGAAGGCTTCAACGAACTCGACAGCCTCAACCGCAGCGAACACCTCTATATGTTTGCGTCGCCGAGGGGGCAGGACAGCAAGTGCTGCTTCTGGGGGCGATGTTTCGACATGCAGACGTGCAACACACAGGAATTGCAGCCGCACCCGGCAGCCGAGAAGCCTGCCGGCCGCAACACTGGAACGTTCCCGATGATCAGGATCGCGCAGTGCGAGGCGTTCCGCGAGGAGGTAAAACAGGCGTTCATCCAGAAGGTGTTGGATGATCTCCTTCAATTCGGGAATGACTGGGGCTTTCGCATCACGAAAATTGAACACGTGCGCAATTGGATTGACGATGCCATCGAAAGCGCTCTGAAACTGGAATTTCAGAATGACAATATCTTACGGGATTTCATTCTTGCCAAGGCAAAGTCCCCCGCGTCTTTCGATCTCTGCTTTCAACAATGGAAGCGGGATCATGCAGCCAGCAGGCTGAACGAACTTGATTGCGCGCAACAACTCAGGGACATCCTCGGTTAGCTGGGAAGCGGAGAAGCAAGATGGCGGCGCTTGAAATTTGCTGGAGGTGTGAGGTTGTCTTGCGGATCGGCGTATTTTTCGATGGCACATTGAACAGTAGATACAATACGGCGTTTAGAAATAAAGCTGAAAACGAGGGTCATCCTGAGCGGGTGCCAAAGGAAGAGAAAGACGATGGTTCCCGCAAGGAGGGGCCTGCGGGCTCCTATGACGCCGATTATACCAATATCCCCAAATTATACGATATTTATCCTCCTGAAAACACAATGGCGACCATCAAAGGCGAAGGCAATAAGGACGAGAATTACGTCTATGGCCGGGAATATGTAGAGGGAGTTGGAGCTGTACCGGAAGAAAGAGCTGGAGAGGAGGATAAGTGGTTTTTGGGTGCTGGCGGTAATTACGGTGAGACGAACACCACGGCAAAGATCGATGCCATGCACGCAAAAATAGCGAGATTTATTAATTATTGGGATATATTTCGCGCGATTGTACGTGTGGAGCTCGACATTTTTGGCTTCAGTCGTGGCGCCACATCGGCCAGAGTTTTTGCTAAAATGGTGAAGACGGAAGGCATTAAGGGTGCTCCTGAATCTATAAAAAAGACAGGCAAGTCCCTAAAAAGCATCACCCGTATCAAGTTTATCGGTTTGTTCGACACAGTGGAAACGGATGGGGTGACAACGAGTCGCTTGGAGACGCCGACAACGACAGATTTACCTAAGGATATTGCGGACGTTGAGGTGTACCAGCTTGCAGCCGTGGACGAATATCGCAAAAATTTCCCGCTTACCAGTCTTCGCAGTGATCTAAAGGAGTTGCCAAAGGCCGGCGTGGTTTGGGAAGAAGGCAAATTCAAAGAAAAGTATGCTAGAGGAGTTCATGCCGATGTGGGGGGCGGATACAGGGATGGGTTCTCGGAAAAGGTTACGACGGATCGAGGGGTTGTATCGGGCAAGAATCAAGCTGATCAAAATGGCAAAGCTGCCTTAGAGAAAAGACAAAGGACAGATGTCGATCCAGGCGCATTGTCGTCGCAAGTTGAGCTTGACCATCAAAGTCCCATGGGAGATGAAGATTGGAAGTATCGTGTCATCTCGACGCGTAAAGTTAGTACTCGGCTGACGCAGAAATATCTCCTGGACATGTACGATGAAGCAAAGAGCAAAGGCGTTCCGTTCACGGGAGAGCCGGCAACCAACAAGGGGCGCGATGAGATGTCCGAAGCTGATATTCGAGGAGGTATTCATCACTCCGCGAATATTGATGGCGGTCCCGCCAACACACCATCGTCGGATGGAAAGAGAGTCATTTATCCAAACAGATAACGATTCGGGTGAAATCAAAAAAACCTAGTCAACTTAGCACGACTGCCGGAAGTATTCCGGCAGGAGTGCTAGCAAAGCCGCGGGAGCGGCTTTTCGGAGGGGTGAATGGCCCGCGAAAGCGGGCAAGAGGGGGCGCCGCGCCCCCTTGAGACAAGTGAACACGACGGGTTTCCGCGAAGCGCAAACGCGTAGCCCGGAACGAAGTTCCGGCAGGGTACAACATCGTCGAACGCCTGCGCGGCGTCATGTCGCGATTATGTCGCGTATGTTAGGCACACTCGCCTCATTCAGGCATCGACGCCGCGCCGGTACTGTGTTCAAGTAGCAGACTTCATAAGTCACCTCTGCTTCGCCTTCCTCCGCGAATCCCATGACGGACAACACGGCTCTTCTCGATTACGTCACGCGCACGGCCGACCGTTTCGGCTTTTTTGATTTGGTTCGCCTTCTCGAACGCCTCATCTCGTCCGATGCCGGCGACGTCGACAACGAGCGCATCGCCTTCGAGCACGTGCCGGATCTCGCATTTCCTCCCGGCGACGTTGCCAGCGTGAACGTCGACATGAAAATTGAGGGTTCGCGAGCGCGTGTCGCGCTCACTTTCCTCGGTCTGCTCGGCACCTCGTCTCCGCTCACACCAGAATGGACCGAAGAAGTTCTGCAAGGCGACGACACCGGAGCGTTGCGCGCCTTTTATGACGTTTTCCACCACCGCGTTGCAAGTCTCTTGTACGCCGCGTGGAAAAGCTATTCGCTCGAAGGCGGTTTCGATCTCGGTGGCGGCGATGCCGCCAGTCGTCGCCTGCGCTCCCTTGCCGGAATCGATGCATGGGCGCCCAACGATGACCAGGAGGTCCTCCGGCCCATGGTCGCCTTGGGTGTCGCCGATTATCAGTACGGTCAGCCCCAGTTGAGCAACGCAACTGCCGTCGAAACGCTCCTGCGTCGCCTCTACCCCGCATGGAATCTCCGCGTCGAAGCATGTGCCCGGCGTTTCGTGATGTTCGGCCCCCACGAATTGGCATTGCTCGGCGAACAGCACTCGCAACTCGGCGTGGACGTCGTCTACGGCGACGGGACGTACGACGGCGAAGGACTCGTCCGCCTGTACGCTGGACCCGTTGACGGCGATACCTACCAATCGCTCATGCCCGGCGGCAGGGCGTACGCCACTCTGCAACGCCTCGCCCGGCGTCTCTTCGGCGCAATGGTGGACGTCGAGCTCGACGTGCAACTCAGCCCCAGCGATGCTCCATATATGGAATTAGGATCGTCCGTCGAGGCGCGTCTCGGCGTCGATTCCCTCTACGTTACCAATCTACCGGACGCCGTCCACGTACGCGTCCCACTCGTTCAAAACATCCCCTCGGTCCGTCGCACCTTCCTCCTCTAAGACTGCCCCATGTTGCAAAAACCGCATTGGCCACTCGGCCTGCCGCTCCGTCCCCACCACTTCCAATTTCAGGACCGTTATCATGAAAGGTTCATCGCGCGCCGTCTCGACGCCCTCGTCGATTACGCGTGGGGCTTCTCCGAGCTCGCCTGGGACGAGCACGCACTTGCCACGGGGCAGCTCACGCCCATCCGCATCGAAGCCATCCTTCCGGATGGCACGCCCGTCGCTTGCGGCACCGCTGAATCGCCTTATATCCCCGGCCGCACCATTCCCAACTTCGGATCAAAAGACACGCTCGATGTCTACCTGGGTGTGCCTCGCGTCCATCCGGGGCGCCCCAATGTCGATGCCAATGGGGGTGCCCGATACGTTCAAGAGACCGTCCTGGTGCCAGATTTTGCGAGTGGCACCGAGCCCGTCAACGTCGCGTGGCTCCGGCCGAACGTGTCGTTTTTGTTCGAAGGAGAGCGACTTGGTAGCTACGACGCCTTGCCGTGCGCGCGCTTGATGCGTGCCGGCGGCGGACAGCTCGCCTTCGATCACACGTTCGTTCCGCCGGTCATCACCGTGCAAGCGTCGCCCCACTTGCATGGCGAGTTGCAGCACGTGCTAAGCGCGCTGCTCGCTCGCCAAACTGCCCTTCAACGCACCTCTGCACGCGGAGTCACGGACGCCCTTCAACGCTGGATGCTTAGCCTTACGGGTGGCTTCGTGCCGCGCCTGTCCGAAGTCATTCATCAGCGCACCACTTCACCGCTCGCCGCCTACCTCGTACTTGCGGAAATGCTCGGGGCTCTGTCGGCGTTTACCACGCTCGGCGACTGTCAGATCCCTGTGTTCAATTATGACGAGCTCGGTCCCACGTTCACCTCTCTTTTCCGCCAGCTTTCCGCGCTCTTCGCGGCCCTCGGCGCCCAGCAATACCGGCGCCTGGATCTGCGTCGCCGCGACGCGACCACGCTGTTTGGCGAGCTGCGCGAACCAACCATTTTCCGTAACGAGTTTTTCCTCGGCCTCACCGGACGCGATCCCGATGTTTTGCGTGCGCGCGCCTCGCAGCTCGTCAAGATCGCTTCCTGGCAAGATCTCAAACGCATCGTGCAGAGTGCCACCAGCGGCGTTCCGGCTCGTCTCGATCCCAATCCGCCGTCCGTGCTCCCCAATACCGGTGCGGTCTATTTCCGTCTCGAGAAGGATAACTACTTTTCCGCCGTGATGCAGACTGGCCAAATCGGTATCTACCATCCCGAGGAGCTCGGTATAACCGAAGTGGCGCTCTACGTCGTCGACCCGAGTGCTGCATGACGGATGTCGACCTTGTCCGCATCGATCGCGTCATCGCGGCGCTCGACGCCCGCATCGGCGCACAGCTCGATGCCATCCTGCACCATCCGGATTTTCAGGCACTCGAGGCGGCGTGGCGGGGCCTCGGATGGGTGGTCGATCGCGTCGCCTTCGAAGACAACATCCGGCTTGCCGTCTGGAGCATCACGAAATCCGAATTGAGCCAGGACTTCGCCGAGATTCCGGACATCACCCAAACACGTTTCTTCCGCACCATTTACACGAGTGAATATGGCCAGTTCGGCGGTCAACCGTATGCCGCCATCCTGGCCACTTGGACGACCTCCGCATCCAAGAATGACGTGACGCTTCTGCAGAAGATGGCGTCCGTTGCCGCCATGGCGCACGCTCCGATCTTCGTCGGTGCCGATCCCACCCTGCTCGGACTCACGAGCTTCGACGACCTGCCTTACGCTTCCAGCCTCGAGACGAACTTCGACACCCCAGCGTTCAGCGCGTGGAATGCCCTCCGCGAGAGCGAAGACAGCCGCTACGTCGGCGTCCTGCTTCCGCGCATTTTGCTGCGCCTTCCTTATCGCGAGGCCGCGATCTCGGCTGAGCAATTCGTTTACGACGAAACAACCAGTCGCCGCGGCAGTTATCTCTGGGGAAGCCCTACTTTTGCATTTGCCGTTCGTCTGGCCTCGAGTTTCGCGCAGTATCGCACGTACGTCGCCTTGATTGGGGCATTCGACGCTGCCTGCGTGCTCGACGCGCATCCCGCGCTCGGCCGCGCGTACACGAAACCGCCGGTCGAAGTCGTCCTGTCGCGCCCCATTGAGCAAAAACTAAGCGAGTTGGGTTTTTTGCCGCTCACGTGCGATGCCACCGGTCAGGCGCTCTCGTTTTCCTCCGCCTCGAGCCTTCAATTGCCAAAAACATTTGGCCCCACCGAAGGAGACGCCGCGGCCACGCTCAACTTTCTGCTCGGCACGCGCTTTCCTTATCTTTTGCTCGCGTGCCGCTTTGCGCACTACCTCAAGGTGCTCGAACGCGAGCGCATCGGCGCCAAGCGCACTCCCGAGAGCATCGAACGCGAACTCAATGAGTGGCTCGCTCAATACGTTGTCACCGTCGATAGCGCATCGGCTGCCACCCGTCTCAAGTACCCGCTGCGCGCCGCGCGCGTGCGCACATATCCCGTGCCCGGAGAAGTCGGCTGGTTCCGCATGGAGATCCTTCTTCAGCCGCATATCAAATACCTTCGCCAGGCCGTCACGCTTTCGGTCGCAGGAAGGATCGACGCGCAATGAAACCCTATTGGCCACGTACTCTGCTGCTTCAGCCGGTGCATCTTCAAGCACGCGACACCTACATCGAAGACATGCTCACGCGTCGTCTCGAAACGCTCATGCCGCACGACTACGGCGTGATTGCGACGGAGATCGACGACAAAGCGCTCGAAGAAGGACAGCTCATCGTGCGTGCGCTCGAGGCGATCCTGCCGAGTGGGTTGGGAATTGAAGTGAGCCCCGAGGCGCCGCTCGTGCGGGATATATCGACCGCTCTCGGAACGACGACGCCCAGCATCGACGTGTTCGTGGGGGTTCCCAAGCTCGTTCTGCGCGGTCTGAACGTCAGTCCGGACGACGGGATGGCGCGCTCGGTGCGTTATACTGCCAAAAGTGACGGGGATATGCCGTGGCTACTTCCAAAGGTCGCCCTTCTTCTCGCGTCCGAGGTGAGCGATCCATGGGAATGTCTCCGCATTGGACGTTTGGAGAGAACGGGCGGGCCTCTTCGCATGGAGCGAAGTTTCTCGCGCACGCCATTACGGGTGCAGGCGGCCGACGGACTGCAAGCAGGGATCAAACAACTGCTCAACGCAGTGGAAGAGCGCCGTTCCGAATTGGTCACTGCCCGAAAAGATTTCCCGCTGAACTTCATGTCCGCCTCTTTGGAGCACCTTCCTCACGTACAGTTGCTCGTTGCCTTGCATCGCTTCTTCCCGCTTCTGAAGGAGCTGTCTGTGCGGCGCACCGCGCACCCGTACGAGCTCTATGAAGTATTGGCAACCCTTTACGGCACCTTGCGCGTCTTCGATTCGAATGCCGAGGAGCCGCCAGCGTACGCGCACGAAACGCCCGGCACCGTTTTCCCGTGGCTCTTCGAGCACCTGGTCACGCTCGTGCGCGAAGCAGCGCGCGACGACACCACCATGCTGCCGTTCGAAAAGGTGGACGAGGTTTCCTTTCGTCTTACTTTCCCGCGTACGTTTCTGGTCGGCAAGCGTCCCTACCTCGTTGCAAGCGGCGCAGACGAAGCCTATTTGTGCGGAAAGCTTCCGGGCCTGCTCAAGATGGCCAGCCCAACGGTGCTTCCTCAGTTCGTCAACACGGCAACGCAGGGCGTGGCTGTTGCCGTCGAATTCGAACCCCCCGCAGTCCTGCCTCGGCGGAACAACCAGGCTGCCTATCGCATCAACGTGCGCGATCCGCTCTGGCTCGATATCGAAGACCGGCTGCAAGTTGCACTGCGTATCGAAGGCGCGCCTTCCACGCTCCGCTTTTCCCTCTACAGCGTCACGCGTACCGTGTAAAGAGAAGAGGTCTTTTCATGCACAAGTTGGTTGTTCATAGTGCGACGTTGAAATGTTCGATGGGTACAGCCCCTTCAACGCTGGTCGTTCCTTTGCCGGACATAGGCGGCGACGAAAAGCCTGCGGCCAACATCGACGACCATGTGCCATTCACCAATGTCTTCCCTTTCGGGTTGTGTACCTCGTCAGCCAATCCCACGGTGGCTGCCGCCAACAACGTTCCGCAGCCTTGTGTGCCAGTCATTCCGTCCCCTTGGACGCCGGGCTCGCAAGGCGTGACGTTACGCTATCGTCCGGCGTTGCATAAGGAGTGCACATGTACCTGCACGTGGGCGGGCACTATCAGCATCTCCTATCCCGGACAAGATACATCCGACGTTGATTAGAAGTTGACTAGAGAGGAGAGCGACAATGCCTCAGCAAACGAATGATGCGCCTTTGTTGATAACGAGTTTGGCGTACATGAGAGTAAAGAGCGCGGCGCAAGGGGTCTTTAAAAGCGATCAATCGCGCGCCGGCGTGGGATACACGCTCTGCCTCGCGGTGCGCTTTCGCGGCGAGGTGCCCCACGACGTGCGTGGGGGCAATGCCTACAAGGTGACGCAGCACGAGCCCATTACGGTCATTCGCCGTTGGAGCGCTTCGACTTCGCAATTTCTCATCGCCATGTGGAACAACGAAGTGCTCACCGAGGTATTCTTTGAATTCATTCAGCATGATCCGGGGGGCAAGGAGGTCGTCTTCGCGACCATGACGCTCACCAAGGTGACGGTGGTATCCGTGGAGCTGCGATCGGGCAACACGCACGAACTCGTGGAGAGTGATCACGGTGCGCTCGACGTCCTCGGGTTTCATGCCGAAGGGATCGAATTCACGTTCATGGAGGACGGCGGCGGCGCCACCGCGAAGTACAGCCAGGGTGGGTGATGACACTTTTCGACGAGATTGCAGGCACTGCCTCCAAGTCTTTCCTCGATCCGGTGCGCGCCACGCGCGAGGAGGTCATTCGCCATCTCGAGCGGCTCTGCACCGTGCGGCGCGGTTCGCTCTTGATGGCACCGGACTACGGCATTGGCGACGTGACGTTTCTTTACCAGACGTTCCCCGGCGGGCTCGATACGTGGCGCAAAGAGCTAGAAGAAACTCTTGCTCGTTACGAGCCCCGGCTGCACAACGCGCGCGTCGTTCCCCTCGTTGGGAAAGAGCTCGATCTCAACGTGCGCGTGGAGATCCAGGCATCGCTCGTCGTGGGCGATCGGGTGATCCCAACACGCTTCGAGGCCATCATCGATCCTCAGCGCCACGTACGCGTACAGTAACGGGGGTGTGTCCCTAAGAGCGTGTAGGGCAGCCTGCTGCGCGAAATCGATGCGTCGGTTGGGCGCTCCGCTCCGTGCTCAAAGGCTTTAAGCCTGTTCCGCCCGGTGCTCGCGCTCCGCCCTAGCCTCGATTCGCTCGCAACGGCTGTCGAACACACTCTTAGATTGTGCTGTCCGTGGGCGAAGATGTGTGATCCATAGAGTCGAAATGAGTTGGGGTTCGCAAAGCTCACCCCAACTTACGCCGTTGCGAATGATGTGGATGCAAACATGTAGGTTGGGGTGAGTTTACGAACCCCAACATTCACGGAACCCGCCACCGCGTCGGTCCGGATCTAGGGTGCAAGCGTGATCTTGCGAATCTTGTTGTTCCCTTGGTCAACGACATAGACGACACCTCTGTCGTTCACGGCAACGCCCTGAGGATTGTAGAATGTGGCTGTATTGGCTTGGCCGTCGGTGGCGCCGGCCACACCGGTGCCTGCAGGTGTCGTGACATCGCCGGCTTCTGAAATCCTGCGCACCGCATGGTTGTAGCTGTCGCCTACCCAGAGATAGCCCGCGCCTATCGCCAGGCTGGTTGGTCCGTTGAACGCGGCGCGCGCGCCCAAACCATCGGTCAAAGGGCCTTGCGTGCCTGAGCCGGCCAGCGTGCTCACCACGCTATCGGGCGTGATCTCGCGGATATCGTTGTTTCCGTATTCGGCCACGAACAGGATGCCCGCCAAATTCATGCCGACACCGGACGGCGCGTTGAGAGTTGCAATGGATGTTGCGCCGTCTGCGTGACCAGCAGTGCCGGTACCTGCGACGGTGCTGACGACGCCGGCAGGCGTTACTTTTCGGATCTTGTTGTTGTCTGTGTCTGCAACATACACGTTTCCCCAGGAATCCAAGGATAGCCCCCTTGGTCCGTTGAAAGATGCCGCCGTACCCGTGTCATCAACACTGCCTGCCATTCCATTGCCTGCCAGCGTGGCTACCAGACAGGTGACCGTGATCATACGAATTGCATTGTTCCCGGTGTCCGCCACATAGACATTGTTGTTCCCGTCCACGGCGATGCCGACGGGCATGTTGAAAGTTGCGACGCCGCAGTTGCCGTCGTTTGAGCCCAGGCTGCCGGAGCCCGCGTATGTCGTGACCGTGCCGTCGACGGCGACCCTACGAATCTTGTTGTTCCCGGTATCTGCAACGTAAAGGCTGCCATCCGGTCCGAACGCAATCCCATTCGGAGAATTGAAGGATGCCGAGGAGCCGGGGCCGTCGGCAGAGCCGATGTTGCCCGAACCCGCCAGCGTTGTGACGATTGGACCTCCGCCCGATGATCCCGTGTTGTCATCGTAGGAGTTCGTGTCGTCGTCCGACCCGCTCGATCCGCAGCCTCCTCCGCCCGACGAGTCCGAATTATCATCATACGAGCCCGAACTATCATCGTACGAGTCCGAGTCGTTTTGATCCGAGTCATCGTCTGGGTCTGAGCCGTCGTCCGAATCATCCGATGTGTCCGAATCATCCGACGTGTCCGAATCGTCGAGCGTATGCACTTTACTTGGAGATACGTGCACTCGCACGGCGGTCGGTTTGTTCGGCGTCCATCCCAGCGCAAGCAATGCAAAAACAACGGTTCCGTAAATATGGCGCATGTGAACTCCTATGGTTCGTCGTTCATGCCCGTCTCATCGGCATATTCTTTCCCGGGGTTGCTCGAAAAATGACCGATCAGCCTTCGCGCGCTCGTGCTCAGGGTGCAAGCGTGATCTTGCGGACCTTGTTGTTTGCGGTGTCGGCGATGTAGAGAATGCCAGCGTCATCCACGGCTACGCCGGTGGGCTGGTTGAAGGTAGCTGTGTCAGCCGGATCGTCGTCGGCGCCGGGCGTGCCGGTGCCCGCGAGGGTGGTGACTTCGCCCGCAGGCGAGACCTTGCGGATGGCATTGTTCCCTCTGTCCGCCACATAAAGATTGTTGTCCGCGCCAATGGCCAGGCCATAAGGCCCGTTGAAAGCGGCAAGATCACCCGTGCCGTCGGTCAGGGGCCCTTGAGCGCCCGAGCCAGCCAGCGTGCTCACGCTATCGGACGTGATTTTGCGGACATCATTGTTTTTGAGATCCGCCACGTACAGATTGCCGGCCCCGTCCACCGCAATGCCCACTGGGGAGTTGAACGTTGCAATGGATGTCGTGCCGTTGGCATTTCCGGCACTGCCATTGCCTGCGATGGGTATGACCGTGCCAGTGGATGTCACCTTGAGAATCGTATTGTTGGTGAAGTCCGTCACGTATACGTTGCCGGAGGCATCCACCGTCAGCCCTGTTGGCCCATTGAAAGGCGACGTTGTGTTGCCAGAGTCGACGTCCGTAACGGGGCCTGCCAGGGTGCTCACCTGGCACGGGATGGCCGTGATTTTGCGAATTGCTTGATTCGCTCTGTCGGCCACATAGACGTTGCCAGCGCTATCCACTGCAATGCTGGTGGGATAGTTGAAAGTGGCATGTGCGCAGTCGCTATCCATCAGAGATGCGGCGCCCGTGCCCGCGTACGTCGCAACCGTTCCGTCGGTGGCAATCTTGCGAATCTTGTTGTTGTAGGTATCGGCGACGTAGAGACTGCCATCCGGGCCGAGTGCGACCGCATACGGATGGTCGAAGGTTGCCACCGTGCTCAGGCCGTCGAGAGTGCCAGCGGCGCCCGTACCGGCCAGTGTCGAGACCACGTTGCGTACGCTGGCAGGGGAGGTTAGCTGAACGTCTTCCCCAGTGCAACCCATTGCGACGAACGCGAAAAGAACCGTCCCCTGAATGCGGCGCATAGTGCTCCCAATCAACACCATTTGGCCCGCCTTGTCGAGACATGGCTTACGCGGAGTCGTTATGAATGATCCGGGCGAGGGGCGCGGCGTCCAGCATGCGCCTGACGGACATCATGAATGGGCGATCGATGGGGATGCGCATCTCGCGCGCGGGCGGAGGCTCCGCGGACGCATGAAAGAGCCGCAAATCCCGCATGAGCGTGTGCCCGAGTTTGCCGTTTGCATGGTGGCGCGGAGGGTCGCTGCGCGGAACGATGGACGCGGGCATGGGCGCCACGAGCACGATCTCGGCATCGCCCTGGCGAATCCACGTGGCTTGGTAAAGCAGCGTGGCACACCCCGCCAACTCATGGAATACGAGCGGCCGCCACTCAATCGGATTCGTCAGATCGAAACAGCGATGGCCCACGGACAACATGGCGCGATCGAGCGCAATGGGTGCACGCCGCCCGTCGCTCGAGAACACGCGGCCAAGCGCACTGGCATCGCGCTCGCTCACCCAGCGCACGATCTCGGCGACCTGCTCGGATGAAAGCGCGGCGTCGTGCGCAACGGCGTCCACGAGATCGAGATCGGCGAGCACGGCAATGCGCGCGAGCAGTTCATCGTCGGTCTTCTCGCGCGCGTCGATGCGCGCCGGCACGTAGCGCGTTTGCGAAGGTGTCGTGAAGGCGAGGAGCCCCGTTGGCCTTCCATACGATGCGAGCAGCGCGACGCCGAACGGGCCATCCCACGTGAGAATGGGTTTCGTGCCCTCCGGCGTGACGCGCTCCAAGCCCCGCGCCGTGGCTTCGACATAAATCCCCGACGCGCACAGCTCGCTCGCTCCGCGTCTCCAACCAAACGCGATCGCGAGATGGAAAAAACCGGCGGCCGCGAGGGCGCAGCGCACGACGATGCTCAGCGGAACAAGGAGCGCAAAGGCAATGAGAACCATGCCGTGAACGCCAATGACCGCAGCGGGCCACATCCTCTTGTGCAGCCGAGCGGGCACATGCGTGTGAGCCAGAGGCCAACGCTTATTGGACGAGAAGGGTCGACGCACCGAGACACCGATCCGGGTTGAAGCCACACTAAAAGTAACACCGCCTTGCTTGCCGCGTCGCGAAAGCGGGCTGGATCGCTTTCAATTTGCCGTTCTTCTGAACAACTGAAGCATGGCAATTTGGCAGGTCGTGCGATGCACGAGATGGGAGCGTGACAGGATGGGATGCAGGACGACGACAACGGAGACCCTCCTCGCGCACCTCGCGAAGATCCCGTCTCGTGAAGTGTCAGAGCGTGTTCTACAGCCGTCGCGAGCGAATCGAGGCTAGGGCGGAGCGCGAGGAGCCCGCGCAAGCGTACGTTGTGGTACGTGCGCAGGCACCGCAGCGCCCAACCGACGCATCGATTCGCGCAGCAGGCTGTAGAACACGCGGTCAGCGATGGAGGGCGTTGGCGCGGTGGGTGCGGACCCACGGCGAGAGGCGCGATCCGCTTTCCGCCTGGGCGGCCGTGTTCGCGCCTGTTGTGCGCTCCATGCGCGCGGCGGCAACGGCGATGGCAACAGCGACGGCCTCGCGATCTTCTTGAGGCAAGAGCGGGTCACCGAGCAGCGCGTCTTTGTAGCGATCGATGAAGCCCGTGTCGTAGCGCCCCGCGACGAACTCGGGATGCTCGAAGAGCTTCTGGTGGAAGGTGAGGTTCGTGCGGATGCCTGTCACGATGTACTCCGAGAGCGCGCGGCGCATGCGGGCAACGGCGCGCTCGCGTGTGGGCGCCCAAACGCAAAGCTTCGAGACGAGCGGATCGTAGAAGCTCGAGATCATGGCGCCGGAGTATGCGCCGCCGTCGTCGCGCACGCCGGGACCCGCAGGCGTGACGAGGTGCTCGATGCGTCCGGGCGACGGCAAAAAGCCGTTCGACGGATCCTCGGCGTAGACGCGGCACTGGATGGCGGCGCCCCGCGAGACGAGATCGGTCTGTGTAAACTGCAAGCTTTGGCCTTGCGCGATGTTCACCATCTCGCGGACGAAGTCGAGACCGCTCACGAGCTCGGTGACCGGGTGCTCGACTTGGAGGCGCGTGTTCATCTCGAGGAAGTAGAAGTTGCCGTCTTCCGCCAAGAGGAATTCGAACGTGCCGGCGCTGAAGTAGCCGACAGCTTTGGCTCCTTGCACGGCGATGGCGCCCATGCGCGCGACGAGCTCGCGCGATGCGGCGGGCGACGGCGTTTCCTCGACAACCTTTTGGTTGCGCCGTTGAATGGAGCAGTCGCGCTCGAACACGTGGACCATGTTGCCCTCGCGATCGCCGAGGACTTGGATCTCGACGTGGCGCGGGCGAATGATGGCTTTTTCGATGTAGACCGTGTCGTCGCCGAAGAACTTCTTCGCTTCTGAACGAGCGCGCTCCCACGCGTTTGCCATCTCGTTCTCTGCGTGCACGAGGCGCATGCCTTTGCCGCCGCCGCCGGAGGCCGCCTTCAGCATGACCGGATAGCCAATTTTCTTCGACGCCGCGATGGCTTCGTCCGTGGTGTTGCACATGGCGCCCGGGACGATGGGCACTCCGGCTTCTTGCATCTTCGCGCGTGCGGCGGTCTTCGAACCCATCTGGCGCATGGCGCTCGCGGGCGGGCCGATGAACGTGATGCCGGCTTGTTCGCACGCGTCGGCGAATTGAGGGTTCTCGCTGAGAAAGCCGTAGCCCGGGTGCACGGCATCGCAGCCGGCGGCCTTGGCAACGTCGATGACTTTGTCGATGCGAAGGTAGCTCTCGGACGCGGGCGAGGGACCGATGGGGTAAGCTTCGTCGGCCATGCGCACGTGCAGCGCCGCGCGGTCGGCTTCGGAGTAGATCGCGACGGCGCGAATGCCCATCTCGTGGAGCGAGCGCGTGACGCGGATGGCGATTTCACCACGGTTTGCGACGAGGACTTTTTTGAAGGTACGGGGCATGGAGTGGGCGCATCGATACTCTGAATGCGCGCGCACTTCCAGTGCCGAAATTGCGCGCGCATGGATTGCCTTTGTGCTTGGATCGCTGTCTTCGGCCGAGGCCACGATGACGACGAATCAGAACGCGGTCCCGAACGAGGAGCCCCTGGCAGAGCGGGAGCAAGCGGACGGGGGCCATCCGCAGGGGCTCTACACGCTTTTCGGCACGGAGGCGTGGGAGCGCTTTTCCTATTACGGAATGAGGGCGCTTTTAGTCCTTTATCTCGTCAATCGAATCAAGCTCGATCGCGAGCACGCTCTCGAGATTTACGGCATCTACACGAGTCTCGTGTATCTCACGCCGCTCGTAGGCGGCTACCTCGCGGACAAAATCTTGGGGCGCCGCAAAGCCGTGCTCATTGGCGGCATCGTCATGGCGCTAGGGCAGATCGCGCTGATGTTTCAGCCGCTGCTTCATCTTGCGCTGGGGCTGCTCATTGCTGGAAATGGCTTTTTCAAGCCCAATATCTCCACCATGGTGGGGGGCCTTTACCGTCAAGGGGATACTCGTCGAGACGGCGCTTTCACCATTTTCTATATGGGCATCAATCTCGGCGCCTTCTGGTCGCCGCTCATCTGCGGCACGCTCGGCGAGAGAGTTGCATTCCCACTCGGCTTCGGCACCGCGGCTCTCGGCATGGCCTTCGGCCTCACGCAGTTCGTGCATGGCCAGAAGAATCTCGGAATCACGGGCCTGCCGCCGGGGCGCGCGGCGACGATGCAAGATGCTTCGGGCGGACCTTCTCGCTCCAGCGAATTGAAGCCTGGCAGGGCGAGTCTCCTCGGTGTGCGCGACTACGTCGATATCTTCATTTGGGCCGCGAGCACGTGTGCGCTCGTGGGGGGCCTTCTTTTCGCATGGAACTTCATGGGCCCGTATCTCGGCGCGGTTCCGTGGCTCAAGGTCGTCGCGCTTGCCGTGGCCCTCTGCGCTGTCCTCTTTCAGCTCTTTCGCGGCTCGAATGCCGAAGAGGCGCAGCAGGTGGGTGTCATTCTCGTTCTCTGCCTGTTCAATATCTTCTTTTGGATGGGATTCGAGCAGGCCGGCGGAACCATGACGCTCTTCGCCGACGAGCAGACGGAACGCAATGTCGGCGGGACGGGGATGTTCCTGATTGCCGCTTTCGTTTTTGCGTGTGCTTACAATTTCCGTCGCTCCACCAAGGATGAGGCGAGCGGCAAGATTCTCTGGCTCCTCCTCACGGGCATGTTCGTGCTCTTTGGCTTTCTGGCCGTTGGTTTCGGTACTTACAATTTCGTGACGGGTACGGTCACGAATATCCCGGCTTCGATGTTTCAGTCGATCAATCCCCTTATCATCGTGGCTCTCGCGCCTACGTTTTCGAAAATGTGGGATAGGCTCGATTCGGGCAAATATCGAACGTCCACGCCCACGAAGATGGCGCTCGGCATGGTCATTCTCGGTCTTGGCTTTCTCGTTCTTTTTGCTGGCCAAAAGATTGCGGTGGAAACGGGCACCAAGGCGAGTGCGGCCTGGCTCGGTGCCGTGTACGTCATCCACACCACTGGCGAGCTTTGCCTTTCGCCCATTGGTCTGTCCATGGTCACCAAGCTCGCGCCGCCGCGTGTGTCGTCGCTCGCCATGGGCCTCTGGCTTGGTTCGTCGGCTGTTGCGAACTACTTCGCGGGCACGCTCGAATCCATGCTCACCCGCGTGCACGTGCCGATCTACGGCTTTCTCGTCGTCAGCTCCATCGGCCCCGCGCTCTTGCTGATTTCCCTGACGCCGCTTCTCAAACGGTGGATGCGTGGCAAGGCTTGACCGCTTTCGATTTGGCGCGATCTCCTCGTTGGGGCCTGCGGTGCGGTCCTCAAAGCCATACAAGGCTGTTCCGGTCCGCTCCTCGGCCCCGCCTCGACCTCGCGCCAACTTGAAAGCGGTTCCGGCCGAATTTGATGCGGTCCCGTCTGCTAGCATCTTTGGACGATGTCGGAGCTGTCGCAACGCGCGAGGCAAATCCTCTATGCGTGCATCACCGAGTTCGTTGCATCGGGGCAGCCCGTTGGGTCGCGCACGCTCTCGAAAAAGGGCATCGAGCTTTCGCCTGCGACGATTCGTAACGTGCTCTCGGATCTCGAAGAACTCGGTTTGCTCCATCAGCCGCATGCGAGCGCCGGCCGCGTGCCCACGGACAAGGCCTTCCGGCTGTTCATCGATGCGATGATGGATCTTCGCAATCTCACCGACGAAGAGAACGCGACGATCCTCCTCAAGTTCTCGGAGATCGAGGTCGGGCCCAACTTTCTGCGTGAGACGGGCAAGCTTCTTTCGGAGCTCACGGGCACCGCTGCCGTCGTGATTTCTGCGCGCGCGGAGTCATTGACGCTCAAGCATCTGCGCTTCATCCGCACCATGCCGGGCGAGCTCCTCGCGGTGCTCGTGATGGCGAACGGGTCGGTGCAGAATCGCTTTCTCAAGGCCACCATCGACGAAAAAGAACTCGCCAAGGTGCATAACCTCCTCGACGACGTCATCGAGGGTCGCACGCTCGGCGAGCTTCGCGATCTGTTCGCGCGGCGAAAGCGCGCGAGCGACCTTCAGCATGACGCCGTATGCAAAGTTGCGTTTGCGCTCGGCGAGGCCGCCCTCGCGGAGGCTGCGGACGCGGGCGTCGACGTCGTCATCGAAGGGCGTTCGAAGCTCCTTGGCCTACCGGAATTTTCGGACGCCGAGGGGCTCAAGGGCGTTGTCCATGCGCTCGATGAAGTGGAGGGCATCGTACGACTGCTCGATGCGACGCTCGCGGCCAAGAGCATCGTGGTCGTCGTTGGCCACGAAGCAGGTGATCTCGCGGGCGGGCAGCTCTCGATTATCGGTGCAAGTTACAAGGATCAGGGCAAGATGGCGGGTTCGGTTGGCGTCATCGGGCCCACGCGCATGGATTATCCGAAGGTGGTCCCGCTCGTCACGGCAACGGCGAACGCCATGAGCTCCGTCATCAAGCGTCACACCGACGACGAGTGATCGCTTTCGATTTGCCGCGATCTCATCGTTGGGGCCTGCGCTGCGGTCCTCAAAGCCAACCAAGGCTGTTCCGGTCCGCTGCTCGGCCCCGCCTCGACCTCGCGTCAACTTGAAAGCGGTCTTGGTCAACTTGAAAGCGGTCTAAGTGCAGTTCGTGTAGTGATGGTTGCGGTGACGCACTCTCATACCCATGACTCCGAAGAAAGGGAGCGTAAGCAAGCGCGCAGACTTCTCGCTGTCCTCGTCCTCATCGCGCTCTCTTTCGTCTTCGAGCTCGTGGGGGCAAAGGCCGCACGGAGCGACGCCCTCGAGGCAGACGCGTTCCACCTCTTGATGGACGTCTTTGCGATCGGCATCAGCCTCATGGCGATGCGGGTCGCTTCAATGCGTCCGAGCGACAGGTTCACGTTCGGTTTGCGGCGCGCGGAGTCGATGGCGGCGCTCGTCAACGGCGTCATCGTGGTGGGTGTGGCCATCGAGCTCGTACGGGATGCGGTGAGGGATCTTCTGTCGAGCGAGGCGGCGCCGCAATCAGGGATCATGCTGATCGTCGCGAGCGTGGCGCTCATCGTCAACGGCGCGAGCGCGTGGCTGCTCCACGGCGTCATGGGCCGCGCGCACGATCATCCTCACGATCACGCGCACGGTGCGCACGATCATCCTCACGCGCACGGTCAAGAAGAGGAGTATCGCGCCGGACCTCACGGACATCATTTGAATCTGCGCGGAGCCTGGCTTCATCTCGTGGGCGACGCGCTCGGATCGCTCGCCGCGTTTGGAGCGGGTCTCGCGATTCGCATGGGCGCGCCTGCCTTGGTCGATCCGCTCGCGGCGTTCGTCGTGGTTGCGATTCTGCTCGTCGGTGCAACGCGCCTCTTGCGAGATGCAAGCATGGTGTTGCTCGAAGCAGCACCCATGCGCCTCGACGTGCTGAAGGTGAAGAAGACCATCGTCTCGCTCCCCGGGATCACGAGCCTTCACGCGTTGCACGTCTGGTCGCTCGGCACCGGGCACGACGCAGTGACCGTCCACGTGGTGACCGACGGTTCACAGCCCGGGCTCGCCACCGAGCTCGGCGAGCTCATTCGCGAGCGCTTTCACGTCGAGTACGTCACGGTGCAAGTCGACGTCGAGGCGCTGGACAACCTAAAGGTTGCATAGTCGTGCGCGAGAACGTTCCGCTTGCATCCATGACCACGCTGAAGCTCGGCGGGCCTGCGCGGCGTCTCGTGGAGATCGAGACGGAAGCCGACGCGCTCGCCGCTGTTGTGGATTGTGCTCGAGAGAAGCTCCTCGTGCTCGGCGGCGGCAGCAACGTCGTCATCGCAGACGAGGGCTTCGAAGGAACCGTGCTGCACATGGCAACGCGCGGAATCGACGTCGCCCGCGAAGCGAGGAGCGACGGGCGAGTCTTGGTGACTGCGCAAGCGGGCGAGCCGTGGGACGACTTCGTTTCGGAGATGGTCGCGCGCAATCTCTCCGGCATCGAATGCCTCGCCGGGATCCCCGGACTCGTTGGCGCTGTGCCCATGCAGAATGTCGGCGCGTACGGGCAGGACGTTGCCGAGACGATCGAGAGAGTGCGGACGTGGGATCGCGATCTCGGACGCGTCGTGACGTTCTCGAACGCCGATTGTCACTTCGCGTATCGCAGCAGCGTGTTTCGCGGGCGCGATCGCCACGTCATCCTCGATGTCACGTTTGCGCTTCATGCGGTTCATGTGGATGGCGCGAGCAGACCACTTCATTACGCCGAGCTCACTCGTGCACTCGGTATTGGTGAGGGGCAGAGTGCGCCCTTGTCTCGCGTGCGCGAAATCGTCATCGAGCTTCGCCGCAAGAAGGGGATGGTCGTCGATCCGCACGATCCCGACACACGGAGTGCGGGTTCCTTCTTCACGAATCCAATCCTCGATGCACCTGCTCTCGACGCCCTTCGCACCCGCATCGACCCCCTGCTCATGCCTACGTATCCGGTGGCAGATGGGCGGACCAAGGTGAGTGCGGCCTGGCTCATCGAGCACGCAGGCTTCAAGAAAGGGTGGGGCAGGGGACCGGTGGCTATCTCGCGTAAGCATGCTCTCGCGCTCACGAACCGCGGCGGAGCAACAACCCATGAATTGCTCGCCCTTGCGCGCGAAGTGCGGGATGGCGTTCATTCGCGCTTCGGGGTGCTGCTTGAGCACGAGCCGGTATTGGTTGGAGTCGCCTTAGAGCATGTTTACCAGCCGTCGCGAGCGAATTGAGGCTAGCTAGATGAATGCCATCAGGGCACGACTACACGTCCTATGTCGGAGGATGAGGCAACTGACAAAAATGGTGCTAAGAATGATCTTGTCATTCCCGTAGTTTGTCTCGCGCCAACCATTATAGGGGGATCGGGGGGAAGGTCCCGGGGGCAATAATTGGCGGTCTTGCTAGCATTGGATGTGGGTATTATGCAAAGAAAAGGTTTCCTGACTACAAAGCGGGTGACCGCGTTATTATTGGTCGTCATATTGAATGCAGCGGCCGTGTCACGTACACTAAGAGCATGTTTACCAGGAAACGCGATGTTTTTACGCTGCCAAGTGTCGCGCCATGCGGTTGATGAAACTCAGTTGAATCCATGTTTCACTACTCTCCATCGTTCGCTCGTAGTCTTTGGA
>WQYX01000038.1 GCA_009781005.1 Polyangiaceae bacterium
CCTCGTCAACGCCATCCAGCGCGATGGTCGCCCCTGGACTCCCACTCTACTTCCCACCCCCGCGTGAACAAAATGGCCTTGACTCCAATCACACCTGCTTCCCCTTGTCACGTGCTCGTCGGCGGGCCCTGTTCGGCGCCTTCGGCGCCGGGCCCCGCCTTCCTGCGCGCGGACGGGGAAGGCTCGGGCCCCTTACTTCGACTCTTTGGCAGTTGGTGCGTTGATCTTGTCTTGCAGCTTTTTGACGACGTAAGGATATCCCTGGCCCTGTGTCGTCAGCATGCGATGAAATTGATCATAATAATTCTTCGTCATGCTCGACCCCTCGGTGACGATGTCGACGACTTTGTACGTGCTGCCGCTCTCGAGAATGATGTAATCGACCTGCACCGGCGGATCGCGCGGCTTGAGGTTATTTTTTGCCTCGGTGCGAACCTTTGAAGTGTTCTCCCCGTGCTCCTTGGCCCCGCGGTACGTCACTTCGTAATTGCGTGTCTTGTTTAGATTCTTAATGTAGTTCTTCTCCACGAGTTTACGAAGAAGGCCGGTGACCTCCTTTTGCTGATCCGCGGAGAGTTCGTCCCAGTGGTTCGTGCAGTTCGAAATCGTCAGAGGACAGGGCTTTCCGAACGTGCGACGCGCAAGCTCGTCATAATCGACCATCGCGTCGATCGATTGGCGCAATTGATCGTCCGACGCGTTTTGATCGACGAGCTTCCTCATCTTGCCGTGCTCGCGTTCCACGAAGGACTGGGCGCCTGTAACGTCGGCAGATGCACTGGCGGCCAGCGTGGAGAGGGCGACAGCGAGCAATGCACTTGAGAAGAGTTGGCGAATCCGCATGGGTGATAATTAAGTCATGCGACAGCTCAAGGCAATGGCTGGGCGCGCGCAAGGATGACCTCGAATGTCGTGCCTGTCGTCGATTCTTCGTGATTGCCGCGCACTGCGATCGACACTCCATAGCGCGCGTGGTCGTCGATGATCCGACGCACGACGGCGAGGCCGATGCCGGTGCCGTGCTGGCGTTTCGTGTAAAACGCATCGAAAAGCTTGGCGGTGTCTTCGGGCAAAATGCCCGGACCCTGATCGATCACAGCCAAGCGCACGCGATCACCGTTGCCGGTCGCGGACACGACCACGGTCTTTCCTGCGCCACTCGCCTGCACGCCGTTGCGCACGAGATTCCAGAGAACCTGACGCATCTGCGAGCTGTCGCAGAGGCCCCATAGGGGATCGGCGGGACCTTCGTAGCGAACGGTGACGTCGCCTGCACCGCTTCGTTCGGTGCGCGAGGCCAGGGCGACGACGTCCCGCGCGAGCGCTGCGACGTCGACGGGGCGAGGATCGGGCGCGCGCGGTTTCGACAGATCCAACATGTCGGTCACGAGGTTGTTCAGCCGCACGGCCTCGCGCTGGATGATCTCGCAGAGTTTCCTATCTTCGCTCGAGAGCCCTGGGGCCTCGCGAAGCAATTCGACGGAGCCGGAGATGGATCCAATTGGATTTCTGATCTCGTGTGCGAGTCCCGCGGCGATGCGACCGAGTATCGCGAGACGCTCGGCAGCATGAGCGCGTTCGTTGGCAAGAGCGAGAGCGCCGCCCGTCACGCGCAAGCGGACTGCGAGATAGCCCGCGAGGAACGTGACGACGCCGATGCCGAGAACGTTGACCAGGACGGGGTACGCCATCTCGCCGTACGTGACGAGGTAGTTCGCGGTGGACTGGTCGTGCGGCGGACGCACCCAACCGAGCGCGAAAGCCGCGCACATGACGAGAAAGAGCGAGATGCCACTCGTGCCCGCGAGGATTGCACCGCGCAGGCCGATGAGCACCGCGCCAACCAGGCACGTCAGGCCATAGAAGGAGGTTGCGCCGCTCGCGGCTCCACCGGACACGTAAACGATTGCCGTCCACGTCAGCTGATCGAGGATGATCTGAGCCTCCGCGAGACGTCGCAGGTGCCTGCCCGTTCGCAGGACGGCCGCGTAAATGGCCGCGAGCGCGAATCCGGATCCAATGGCACCGAAGACGATCTTCTCGCTCTCGGGGTGTTCGCCGAGCGCGCTGCGCAGGTAGAAAAACGCGGTTCCGCCGAGCAGAACTGCGAGAAACAAAAGCCGCAATCCCGTGACCCATGCGAGGCGTCTCGCAAGGCGTGCGTCCTCGTCGATCGAATTGTGCGCTGATCGCGACGGCACGCGATACCCCATCGTTTGGCAGGTCAGTCCGCTTTGATCTTACCCGCGATGCTGAAGATGGGCAGGTACATGGCGATGAGAACGACGCCGACGGTGCCGCCGATGCCAACCATCATTATTGGCTCGATGAGGCTCGTCATGGCCGCAACGGCAACGTCGACTTCCTCCTCATAAAAATCGGCGATCTTGCTCAGCATGTTGTCGAGGGCGCCGGTCTGCTCACCAACGCCGACCATCTGCACGACCATGGGGGGAAACACGTTCGTTTCGAGCAGCGGCCCGGCCATGTTCTTCCCCTCGGAGATCTTCGCGCGTGCGTAGAGGATGGCTTCTTCGACGACGACGTTGCCGGCGGTGCGAGCAACGATGTCGAGCGCGTCGAGGATGGGGACGCCGGAACTGAGCAGCGTGCCGAGCGTGCGCGTGAATCGCGCGACGGCGATCTTGCGTAGGACCGGTCCCACGACCGGAAGCTTGAGCAAGAGAGTGTGGAAGAATTTTTTCCCGCGCCGCGTCGAGTAAAAATAGCGAACGCCGATCCCAGCGCCGAGGACGAGCACGAGGACGAGCGGCAGGTAGTGGATGAACGTCTCGGAGACCGCGATGACGATCTGCGTGAGGTAAGGCAGGTCATCGGCCGAGCCCAGATCTTTGAAGATGTTTTTGAACGATGGAATGACCCAGCCAAGCAAGACGCCGAGCACGCCGGTGAAGATGATGAGCACCGCGGTCGGGTAGACCATGGCTCCCCGGAGCTGGCGACGAAGCTTGACGGACTTCTCGTTGTAGACGGCGAGTCGGTTGAGGATCGTGTCGAGGATGCCGCCCACTTCGCCGGCCTGGACGAGGCTTGCGAAGAGGTTGTCGAAGACTTTCGGATGCCGCCGGAGCGAGTCGCTGAACGTTGCGCCCTGCTCCACGTTCGCCTTTACGTCCTTGAGGATCGCGGCGAAACGTTTGTTGTCGGTTTGATTGCAGAGGATATCGAGGCACTGCACGATGGGCAGGCCGGCGTCGATCATCGTCGCGAAAAGACGCGTGAAGGTGACGATGTCTTTGAGATCGACGCCCGTGCCGAACTGAATGGAGAAGACCGCGCTCTTCTTCTTGATCTTGGTCGGCATGAGTTGCTGCGCGCGCAGCCTCGTTTGGACGCCCGCCTCGTCATCGGCGTCCATGTTTCCTTTGCGCAGCTCACCCGTCCGCGCGCGCGCCTCCCAGACGAATTCGGCCATTTCCATATAAGGTTACTGACGAGGGGGCAGCTCGGTAAAGTATCCGCCGTGCATGAAGTAGGAGGACGGACGCCTCTCGAGCTCGCACGGAGCCTCGTGGAGGTCGGGGTTGCACCAACGGTGGCTGTGGGTTGGGCTGCCCGCAACTCGCGAGGATCATGGCAATTGCACACCGCGGAGGCGACCTGGGATCGCGCCGGCGCGCACGCGGGCAAACCGATCAGCACCGAGCAAGGTGGGGCCATCTTCGATTTGGCGAGCCTGACGAAACCGATGGTTGCGTTCGCGGTTGCGCGCACGGGCTTGGATCGGGCAAGGTCGCTCGGATCATTTTTGACCGAGGCGCACGCTACGCCGAGCGAAGACGTCCCACTCGAGCTCCTCCTCGCGCACCGCGCCGGCCTCGAAGGTCACGTGCCGCTTTATTGGCCGCTCACCCAAGGCAAGAAGATCGATCGACGCCCGGCGCTCGCGCGCGCGGCCTCCGCACGTCGCGCGGACGTCGCGGGCTCGCCTCCTCGTGGCGGTTTCGCGCCACTCTACAGCGATCTCGGATATCTCCTCGCAGGCGAAGCGCTCGCTCGTGCCGAGCGAGCGCGCGACGCCGGCGAGGTCGTGGAGTTGCGAGTCGTTGCGGCGCTCGAACTCTGCGACGAGCTCGGCACCGCGCGCACACTCGAGGCACGCGGCATTGGTTTCGCCGAGCGCGTCGTGCCCACGGAGATCGTTGGGTGGAGAGGTGGCGAAGTGCGCGGTCGCGTCCATGACGAGAACGCGTGGGCACTTGCGGGCGACGGCGGCGAAGGCCATGCGGGGATGTTTGGCACCGCGGGCGCCGTCCTCGCGTTCGGTTGCGCCGCGCTCGATGCGGTCGCGCGTCGCGATGGACCGCTCGCTTGCGGCGACGTTCATTGGCTCGTCGCCGAACGTCCTGGCGGCACGCTGCGCGCGGGGTTCGACACCAAGAGTGAGCACGGATCGAGCGCTGGAGAGCGCGCCGGACCGCGCACGTTCGGTCACCTTGGTTTTACCGGCACGAGCCTCTGGATCGATCCCGACGCCGACGCCGTCGTCGTGATTCTGACGAATCGAGTGTATTCTACACGCGACAATTCGAAGATTCGGCTGGCGCGACCGCTCGCACACGACGCGCTCTTCACGATGGCAGCGCGCGCACGAGCACACTAGCTTCAAGGCGAAATGTCTGAACCAGATGCGGTCATTGCGCCGAAACCGGGTGTGGGGGAGCCCTCACCCGATCGACTCGCGAAGAGCCCGCAGGCGAAGCTCGTTCGCTATCGCACGCGCAGCGAGAACCGTTTTCGCTTCGTTCGCGCATACGCGACGACGTTCCAGGTCATCTTCAGCTACGTCTTTTTTTTCTGGACCGCGAAGTTTCTCGGGCACTCGTACGAAGCGCAACACATCAAGGGCATTCACCAACGGAATGCACGCCGTGTTTACGAGACGATCCTCAAGCTCCAGGGCCTGTTCATCAAGGTCGGGCAGATGCTCTCGATCATGGCGAATTTTTTGCCCGACGAGTTTCGCTCCGAGCTCGAAGGGCTTCAGGATCAAGTGCCGCCGCGGCCCTACGAGGAGATCGCGCCGCGTGTCGAAGAGGAATTAGGCGCACAGATTTCGGAGCTGTTTGCCGACTTCCACCGCGCACCACTTGCGAGCGCGTCGCTCGGCCAAGTGCACGAGGCGCACGTGCGCAGCGATGGAAGGCACGTGGTCGTCAAAGTCCAGCACCAAGACATCGACGAGATCGTCCGGCTCGATCTGATGACCATCCGTCGCATCATGGCCATCGTGCATTTCTTCGTGCCGGTGCAAGGACTCGACGCTTACTATCACCAGATTAAGGGGCTACTCGGCCAGGAGCTCGATTTTTCTGCCGAAGCCGACAACATCGAGCGCATCGCGAAAAACTTCGCATCGGATCCGCGCGTGCACTTCCCTACGCCGGTGCGCGAGCTGTCCACGTCGCGCGTTCTGACGACAACGTTCGTCGAAGGCAGAAAACTTACCGATCTGCGCGGTCTCGACGCGATGGGCATCGACAAGAAGGAGCTCGCTGGCAGGCTCGTCCGGGCTTACTGCCAGATGATCTTCATCGACGGCGTCTATCATGCCGATCCACACCCCGGGAACATCCTGGTCAACGACGCCGGCGATCTCGTGCTCCTCGATTTCGGCGCGGTCGCCGAGCTCTCGTTGCCCATGCGCGAGGGCATTCCGGAGTTTCTCGAGGGCGTGCTCCGTCGCGACACCGACCGACTCATTCGCGCCCTGCGCAAGATGGGATTTCTTTCGCGTACGAGCGACGAAGCGGTCAGCGAGAAAATCATCGAATACTTCCATCGCCGCTTTCAAGAAGAAGTGAAGCTCGAATCCTTCAACTTGAAAGACATCAAAATCGATCCGCACCGTGGCGTCGAGAATCTGCTCGATTTGCGCAAGATGAACGTGGGGCTCAAAGAGCTCTCCGGTGCGTTTCATGTGCCGCGCGATTGGGTGCTCCTCGAACGAACGATTCTGCTCCTTTATGGATGTTGCTCCATGCTCGATCCCGAGCTCAATCCAATGGCGATTATCCAGCCGTATCTCTCGGACTTCGTTCTCGGCAATCGTGATTGGCAAAAGGTTGCCATGGATACGGTGCGCGACATGGTGCTTGGCGCCGTCACGCTCCCGGAGGATCTTCGTAAGTACCTCGTTCGCGCCACGCGCGGCGAAATGGAAGTGCGCGTCCGCGGCATCTCGGAGAGCGCGCAAACGGTTTACGTCATCGGCCGGCAGATCATCTACACGGCGATCGGCATCGCAACCGGGTACGCGGCGTTCTCGCTTCACACGCGCGGCGACGACGGCACGATGATGAAGTCCCTTGCCGCCGTCGCGGCATTTTGCGCATTGATGCTGGTCTTCTCTTCGATCTTCTCGCGCCCGAAACGACGGTAATATGGTGGTACAAGGGCACACTTCGCGCATCTTTGCCCACTCATTTCGAAGCGATGTCGCAACGGACATCGTAGGCGCGGCCTTTGACGGTTATTCTTATTTATGTCCCTTTAGGGAGGTACTTCGATGTCTCGTCGATCCATATTTGTCTCGGCCGGTGTGTCTGTTTGCGTTGCAGTGGCCGCATGCGGCGGGGGTGGAAGCGACTCGGGCAATCCCGCCCTTTCCGGAGGCGGCGACAACAGCGGCTTTGGGTCCCCCGACAACCCGAACGGATCGAGCAGTTCCAGCGGTGGTCCGAGTGGCGTGGTCGGTGATGTTGGCGGTGTCACGCTAGATGCGGAGTGCGCGAATTCGCTTCCCGATAGCACGAGTTTCAAAAATGCGATCGAGGCCGTGAAGACGCCCTCGGCAGACACGCCGATGAAGGCCGCGTTGACCGGCGCAATCAGCTACGCGCAGCAAGAAAAAAACGGCCTCACCGACAATGGCAAGGTAGTCGTTGTTCTCGTTACCGATGGCCTGCCGCAAGTGACGCAGAAAGGTAGCTCGTGCATCACAAGCTCCACCACCGACGCGGTGAATGTGCAGGCCGTAAGCGATGTTGCGGCTGCCGCAGCGTTTTCGACGTACGTGGTCGGTATCGGCAAAGATGCCACGCAAACGGGCTACCTAAACCAGATCGCTCAAGCTGGTGGCACTGGAGCCGCCATCACGGTCAGCACCACGTCGGCCGATCAAGTGACGACCGATCTACAGAACGCGCTCGGTCAGATCGCCACCCAGCAGCTCGGTTGCGAGTACGGGTTGCCTGCTCCTCCTGACGGTCAGGCGATCGATGTCAACGCCGTCAATGTCGACTACACGCCGGGCGGTGGAGCGCTGACGACGCTGAAGTACAGCGCCGATTGCGCGAATACGAATGGCTGGCACTACGACGCCCTCGTCAATCCAACGCAGATCATCATGTGCTCGGACGTCTGCAACACATTGCAGACGGACAGCGGAGGGAAGGTCGATATCGTTTTTGGCTGCGAGACAGATTCTCAGGGTGATTTGCCGATTGTTAGATAGTTCTCAACCGGAAACTGCTGCGCGCCGCAAATCGTCGTTCGGCCTCCCTCAAAATACTCCGAGTATTCCTCGGTCGGCCTCGCTAGCTTTGCGTCGCTCGCGACGTTTCTGGAATGAGAACTAGTGCCGTTCGGCAGAAGTTCGGCTGGATTCGCCGAACTTCTGCGCGATGCGCTGCTTCGCAGCGCCCGAACGGCACTCTCCCTTTCTTGGGGGCTCCGCCCCCCGAAGCCGCTCCCGCGGCTTCTCCTCGTGCCGCCCTTTCCGGGCAAGTCCAACAAACCTTCTGCCGGGCGGCACTAGCCCGGATCATTCATGACGCGATTTCTGCAGACGGCCGAGACCGCAGCGAGAAGGGCGCACGCCGCATCGCAGGACCGAGGCGTACTGTACGTACGCCGCAGGTCCGAGGAGCGCCGTACGCCCTTCGCAGCAAGAGGATCGGCCCGTCTGAGTGGAGTCGTCGTGAATTATCCGGGCTAGGTAGACCAAAGGCAGCGAAACATTCTCTCACGAAGGTAGGCGCGTTACCTTGCGCGGGATGATGGGTAAGCATCTGCTCGCGATCGACCAAGGTACGACGGGCTCCACGGCCATCGTTCTGTCGCTGGATGGCACCACGCTCGGCAAGGAGTCCGTCGAATTTCCGCAGCACTTCCCGAAGCCCGGTTGGGTCGAGCACGATCCCGAGGACATCTGGAAGAGCGTTGGTGCTGCGGTGGGTGGTGCCCTCGCTCAGGCGAAGATCAGTGGCAGCGACATTGCCGGCATCGGCATCACCAACCAGCGCGAGACCACCCTGCTGTGGGAGCGCAGGAGTGGCAGGCCCATTCATCGCGCCATCGTGTGGCAGTGTCGGCGCACGGCCGACGAGTGCAATCGCATCAAGGCCGCGGATCTCGTCGACAAAGTGCGCGCGCGCACGGGTCTCGTCGTCGATGCATACTTCGCGGGCACGAAGATCGCGTGGATCTTGGACCACGTCGACGGTGCGCGCGCGCGAGCAGACAAGAATGAACTCGCTTTTGGCACGGTCGACACCTTTCTCGTCCATCGCCTCACGGGCGGCGCGGTGCACGCCACCGACGTGACGAACGCATCGCGCACGCTCTTGATGGATCTCGCGAAGCGGACGTGGGACGAGGAGATGCTTGCCATCTTCCGCGTGCCGGCGAGTGTGCTGCCCAACATCGTGCCTAGCGCAGGGCAGATCGGTATGACGAAGAATGCTGGCTTTCTGCCGGACGGCATCCCCATTGCTGGCATCGCCGGTGATCAGCACGCGGCGCTCTTCGGACAGGCGTGCTTCGCGGAGGGTGATGCAAAGTGCACGTATGGCACGGGCGCGTTCGCGTTGATGAACATCGGGAAGACGCCGAGTCTCGCGAAGAGCGGACTCGTCACGACGGTTGCCTGGCAGATCCACGGCGAGACGACGTACGCGCTCGAGGGCAGCGCGTTCATTGCCGGCGCGGCCGTGCAGTGGCTCCGCGACGGGCTCGGCATCATCCGCAGCGCGGCCGAGATCGAGTCGCTTGCGCAGAGCGTTCCGTCGTCCGACGGCGTCGCGTTCGTTCCCGCGCTGGCGGGTCTTGGCGCGCCGTACTGGGATCAGGACGCGCGCGGCACCATCACCGGCATTACGCGCGGGACGACGGCGGCACACCTCGCACGCGCAACGCTCGAGGGGATCGCGTTCGAGGTGTGGGATCTGCTCGACGCGATGACGAGCGACGGCACGCGCGTCATCAACATGCTCAAGGTCGATGGCGGTGCAGCGAAAAACGATCTGCTCGCGCAGTTTCAGGCCGACATCGCGAACGTGGAGGTCGTTCGTCCGGTCGAGATCGAGTCCACCGGACGAGGTGCGGCGATGCTCGCGGGTGTCGGTCTCGGGCTCATCGATCTCGGCGCTGCGGCGAAGATGATCGAGCTTGACAAGACATTTCGGCCGCAGATGCCGAGTACGAGCCGCGCGGCGCATCTTGCGCGCTGGCGGGACGCGATCCATCGAACGCGTTCTCGGGTGAGCTGAAGCAACGCGTACGAATCACGGCGGCGCTCAAAGACGCACTGCACGCACTTACTCGCCTCGACACTTCGATGGAGCTTCCCGTAAGGGCTCACGACGTGCGACTCTAGAAGTTCGTACAGGCCGTGTTCCATGCCTGCCAACGAAGCTTCTCTTGCTTACGATCATCATAACCTCGAGCGACACCGTCAGCCCCGGCCGTTCGAGATCACACGCTTGCCTTCGAAGGGAGAATCTCATGTCTGAAGACTGTCCGTCGACGGAGCCTGTCCGCGATGTCCCCGTGGACTGGGAGGCTCTCGAAGATGCTTTCGAGAACAACGCACCCGAGGTGCATAGCTACCTTCACCTGACGACCGGAGAAGTGCTCCGCGTGGTCGACGGTGTGGCCGATCCGCAGATGCATTCGCGCATCAGCATCGATCCGAACTACTTGCGCGTCGATCCGGTGTCATCGCGCGAGCAGTACCGTTGGATGGAGCGCTTCATCCCGATGATCGACGACAACGAGCTTCGCACGAAGCTCGCCCAGGCGATCGATGGCAAGGGCGCCTTCCGACGATTCAAAGACGTGCTCATGTCTTTTGCCGAGGACCGCGAGCGCTGGTTCACGTTTCGCAGCGAGCGGCTTCGCACGTTCATGGAAGCATGGCTGAGCGCGCATGCCATGCGCGCCGTGCCGCGTCCCGCGTGGGTCGACGGGCCCCCATCCGGTGACGAGTCGATCCCGGACAGTCTCATCTCGTCGAGCCAGCCGCCGAGCGCGATCGCTGCAGCAGCGTCCATCGCCATCGCCTCCGACACCGAAGGGCCGAAGTCGCAGAGTGGGCGTCGTCAGCGCAACGCCGAAACGCTTCGCCTGCACCTCAAAGAGCTCGGTGATGCACTGGGGCCGCGCGAGCTCGATCTCCTCACCGCGTTCGCCGAGTTCTTGAAGGCGCGCCGTGCTGCGCGGGGTTTCGCGCACCACCACGAACACATGCGCGAGGAGCGTGAGATAACGTCGTCCCAAAGGCCTCCGCACAGCGGCGACGAGCCGGCGTCCGCAAAGCTTGTCGGCGAAGGCAAAGGCAACGGGTCGCCGTAGGCAGAGGCCGCGGTGGTACGGCGAGAGACGTCGCGAGCGACACGAATCTCTCCCTCTTCAGGGCGAGTCTGCAGCCTTGCTGCGCGCGGGTTGGCGGCGTCGCTCGCGTTCCTCTCGCTCCCATGCCTTGCAGACGTGAAGAATGGATCGGCGTATTGGTTGCGCGGGGTCACGGCCGACCGCGTCGCGGTTCGCTACATGACGCCGGAGACCGGAGGCATGGCGCACCCCCGCTTCATCACCGACCGCACGCTCGCACTCTTCGCGCGCTTCGAAGCAATGAGCGAACAGGTGCCGATGCCCGAGGCCGGATATCCGGAGCGTTACGTTCGCAGTGCACTCGATCGGCTCGTCGCGCGATCCATGCTCGCGGGGCTGCTTCGTCAGCGCGGAACGGAGGCTCCGGACTTGCCGCGCCGCGCCCGAGAAGCGCGCGCCGAGCTCGCAGATCGCGTGGGAGGTCCGCGCGCGCTCGACGAGGCGATGAAGCGCGAAGGGATCGACGACGACGAGTTGATGGCGCTCCTCAACGAACAGATCCGCGCGGCCACGTACATCGACAAAGCCATCACCTCGATCCTCACCGTGACCGAGGACTCGTTGCGTGAGGCGTACCGCGGTGCCGTCCACCCATACCGCAACCTGAAATACGAAGACGCGCGCGAGCGCCTTCGTGTGTGGGTAGCGACCGAGCGGCAGCGAGCTACCGAGCTCGAATTCTTGCAGAGTGCACGCGCACGAATCACGGTTATCGTGCACAATCCCATCGGTACGAGCGAGCCGAACCGAGAGATCTCTCCGATTCGACCATGAGCCAAGCAGACAGTAAAAAAGTCGTCATTGCAGCACTGCTCGGAAACCTGGCCATTGCCTCGTGCAAGTTCGGAGCGGCATTCCTGTCTGGCTCCACCGCAACGCTGGCCGAAGCCGTGCACTCACTTGCGGACACTGGCAATCAAGGACTGCTCCTCATTGGCATTCATCTCGCGGCGGCACCTCCGGATGATCACTTCCCGTTCGGACGCTCGGGTGAAAAATACTTCTGGCCGTTCGTCGTCGCGCTGATGCTCTTGTCGGTGGGCGGCGCCTTTGCGGTTTACGACGGCATCCTGCACATGATCCATCCTGTCAGGCTTCCGGGTGCGCGCTTCTGGAGCTACGCGGTGCTCGGCATGTCCATGTTGTTCGAGGCGCTCAGTTTCAGGGTGGCGTGGAAGGAATTTCGCGTGCTCGCCAAGGGGCGGCCCTGGATCCGCGCCGTGCGCGAGGCGCGCGATCCGACGATCCCACTCGTGCTCGCAGAGGACACGACGGCGCTCATTGGATTATCCATCGCTCTCGTCGCCGTGTTCGTGAGCGACATCACCGGCCAGGCTTTTTGGGATCCGCTTGGCAGCGTCTTCATTGGCCTCTTGCTCGCAACGGTGGCCATTTTGCTCGCGCGCAATACGCATGCACTCCTCATCGGATCGAGCGCCGATCCGGAGGAGCAGGGGCAGGCGCTCTACCTGACCGAGGGCGTGGATGGCGTCGAACGCGTGACACAGATCCTCACTTTCCACGTTGGCCCTGACGTTGCCATCCTCGCCCTGAAGGTGGCGTTCAAGGAAACCATGGCAGCACAAGCCATCGAAGAGTGCATCAACGAGATCGAGCGACGCGTGCGCGCCGAGCTGCCGGTGATGCGAAAGATCTTCATCGAGGTAGATGCTCACGGCGACGGGCGAGGACTCGAACGCGCGCGAGCCGCGTGGACTGCCCGCGGCGACTTGTACTCCAATAAGTAGTACAATTTTCACTATTCGCGGTATTGCTCGATCTCCGCTGCTCCACCCACGACCGCTGCACCACCCGTCGGCATGGCGACCAGGCGCCCACCCGTGCGCGGCACCTTGAGCGTGATCTCGCGCACGTCGGTTGGTGTCACGCGATACGCGCGGGTCTGACCGGTGGCGTCGTCGCCGACCGCGAGCGCCGCGTCCGCACCAACCGTGACCGCTTGCGCGCGGACGAGAGGGACGTCGGTGGTCCCGGCCGCGGGCGTGCAGCTCGACGTGCATGCCACGTCAACGACGCGCGCAGGTGAAAATGCGTTTGGATCGTCCGCGGTACCTTGGCCTCCGGCGACGATCATGCGATGGCCGTCGAACGCGGTGGCGGCGCACCCGATCACCGGATCCGGTGGGAAGGCGAGGGGTGAGCCGAGGGTGCTGGTGGAGGCGAGGACTTCCGCGCCCGCGCCCGTGGCGCTGCCTCCGTAGACGACGAGCCCGTGCCCATCCATCCATGCGGCGCATGCACCTCTGCGCGGCGCTGCAAGATTCACGAACGACGCGTTACCGCTGGCGTTGATGTAAAGTACACGCGTCGTGGCATCTCCGGTCGTGCGCGTGCCCCCTACGATGTAGAGCGATCCGTCGGGCGCGTAGACGGTGGCGCCGCCAGCGATGTCGCCGAAGTTGCCTCCGGTGGGTGCCGTCGCGTCCGTGGTGGATGCCGTGCTCAGATCGATCATCGTGGCGCCCGTCTCGTCCACGACGAGGACCGTCGTGCTGACGGTGGCGATCGACTCGGCGGATCGCGTGAGGACCGGCGCCGACGACATCGGCGCGAGCGCGAGCAGATCGTAGAGTGCAGAGGCAGTGCCGCTTGCCGCAAAGATGTAACGACCGTCTGCGATGTCGACGACGGGCGACGCGAGCACAGTCGACGGTGTTTGCGGCAGTCGCGCGAACTCGCCGACGCGCTGGACGAAGACGTTCATCGATGCGCCGTCGAGCGCGCCGAATTGCACGTCGAGTGACTGCCCTTGCAAAAGCACGGTACCCGCCGCGTCGATGGCGCTGACGCGCAGCGCGCCGATGGTCGACGGGTTCAAGTTTCCGAGATCCACCTCGCTTGCGGGCAGCGCGGTGCGCGTGATCTCCGTCGTCGTTCCGTCGAGCGCGATGTTTTCGACGACGAGGGTGGACGGCACGGGCGTTCGCGTGAATGCGTCGGTTTCACCACCGGTGGTGATGTTGATTGTGCCGGACGATGTCGTGTTGCACGCGCTGCCGACGAACGACGTGACGAACGCTGCGACGGAAAGGAAAGATAAGTTCCGCATGCGCAGGGTCGTAACACGCTACCCCTCCGCACCGCAGCAAAGTTGGCCGCGTGCTGTTCGAAGCGATAGGCGAACGAAGAGGCAAGGATGATGGATCCGACCAGCGTGAGAAACCTCGAGCAAATTCAGGAAACGGACGGCGAGTCGCGTACCCCGCGCAGCGTGAAGATCCTCCTCGTTGCGCTCGGTGCAGCATGCATCCTTTTCGCTGGGCTCTCGCTCGGTGGTCGTCGTTCGTCGACCGCACTAAAGAAGGTGGATCCGCTTGGCGATCTGGTCTCGCAGCAGTCGCGCATCGGAAAGAGCGCGTCGCCGAAAGCCACCGATCTCAGCGCGCACGACGTGACGTTCCCCGGGATCTTGAGCGACGACGGCTCACCAACGACTGCGCTCGCAGCGGTCAAGGGTGCGCCCGCGTTGCAACCCGTGCCTGCTTCGAGCGCGCCGCCCGTGCAAGCGGCGCCGCCGATCGCGGCCGATCGCCTGCCTGTCGTTCCTCTCCCCGCGCAGAACGTGCTCGACGCTTCGCCTGTCGTCACGCGACCGCGAGACTCGCTCACGCGAGCAGCGAACGACGCGGCACAGATCACCTCTCCAGCGGAGCCTTCGGCGCCTGCGGGGCGCGAAGGCGGCTATCAGCTTCAGGTGAGCTCGTTCCGCAGCCAGGCCGAAGCGGATCAATTCGCGTTGCAGCTACGCGCGCGCGGTCACAAAGCCTACGTCGCCGAGGCCCACGTTGCAGGTCGTGGCACGTGGTACCGAGTGAGGATTGGTCCGTTTGCATCGCAACGCGCCGCTTCCGCGTACCGCTCCGGTTTCGAAGGGCGCGAGCATGTCGTTCCCTTTATCGTGCCCCCCGCTTCGAAGTAAGCGCGGCTCGGCGGCCGCCGTGCATTGTCGATCGCGATGTGTAACGTTTGTGGGCCACGGATAGGTGGGTCCGAGGGGAGTAAAAAAAGACATGGCACGGCTTTTTGGCCTAATAGGAAATCGCGCTGATCTTGCTGTCCGCATCCTCGGCTCCGAGGCGGACGCGCTTCGTGCAAAGTGCAAGGGTTCACCGCTCGGTTGGGGAATCGGGTTTTACCAGGGTGGCGAGGTGCTCATGCGCCGTCGGCCCATCGACGACAATGAGACGATCGAAGTCGCCAAGCTCTCGAGCGATGTTCGCACCGACGTGCTCGTCGGACACGTTCGCAACGCGACGGTTGGAAAGCGAAGCACGGAGAACACGCATCCCTTCCGTTATCGCCAGTGGCTCTACGCGCAGACGGGCACTCTTCCGTCGTTCGATGTCCTTCGCGAGCGACTCATTGAAAGCGTTCACGGATTTCTTCGCTCATCCATTCGCGGCGAGACGGACGCAGAAATTCTTTTCTATGTCTTTCTCTCGTTCTTACATGACGCGGGGCGCCTGAACGATTCCGTCGTCGATCCCGCGCGCGTCCGCGACGCGCTCCGTTCGAGCCTCGCGGTCGTCTCGGCGATGGCGGCGGAGGTGTCCGGCGAAGAGGCGTCGGCGAACCTCGTCGTGTCGAACGGCGAGCACGTTTTTGCCGTGCACACGGGGCAGCAAATGGGCTACCGCGTCTTGCACGGCAGAAGCGACGCCGATGCGCTCATTGGCGACGATCTCGTGCTTCGTCGCAAGACGCCGGAGCTCGCACAAATGCATTTTACATTGATCGCGAGCGACTTCGATGACGAATGGTCGCCCGCGGTCTCCGGGCCCGTGTCGCATGCGCGCTGGAAGGTCGCCCCGGATCGTGCCATCGTCACTCTCGAGCGTGGGTCCGATCCGCACATCGAAGCTCTGTAATGTCGTCGCCACCGCTGCGTGGCGGCTCGCGGCTGTTGGGATGCTCGCGGGGTGCGCGGGTTCGCTCGTGACCGCGACCGAAATGCCGAAGGCACCTCGCCGTCCCGACGGTGTTGTTCTCGAACCCCCGTCGGCACTGCCCGCGCCTGTCCACGTGGCTCCCGCTTACGGCGTCGTCGCTCTGCGCGAGCCGCTCGCAGGTGAGGACGTCGAGAACGTCGTGCGTGCTTACCTCCAGGCCTTCGAGCGCGGCGATATGGCCGGCCTCAGGCAGATGCTCGCAAGCGATGCCGCACCTCTCGAGCGGGCTGGTGCAGGCAGAGCGCAGCTCATCGAGCGATGGTCGTCGCGCATGGAGATCTTCGAGACTCTGAGGCTTTCAGGTGTCCCCGTGGTTGCTCACTTCGATCGGATCGAGACGTACACGTACGACGCGCTTGGTGGCTCGAGCGACCACGCGCGTCCGCCGGCCATGCAGCCTGGAGATCTCTACGTGCGCGTGCCCGTTGCGGTGTCGCGCATCACCGAGCAGCTCTTCGGCAACGTGCTCGTCTTGCTCCTGCGCCAAGAGAAGGGACACCTGCTCATTGCAGGGCAGGGCGGTGAATAGCTGCAATATGCAAGTCTATGCGCGGCGGTAACGGTTTGCGTCTATGTCGAGCCTTGCACAAATCGCGTCGAGGACTTCGTCGGTGCGCGCATGCAGCGCATCTCGCGAGTCCGCGTTCTCAATCACGAAATCAGCTACGCGGGTTTTCTCTGCCAGCGGAGTCTGCGCGCGGATCCTGGCCTTCACGTCTTCTTCGGTCACGCCGTCGCGCGCGCAAGCGCGTGCAATCTGCATATTTTCGGGCGCGCTCACGACGACGAGCGGTCGGAACGCATTGGCGATACCGTTCTCGACGAGCAGCGCCGCTTCGTAGCATGCGAGAAGATGTCCGGCTTCGCTGAGCGCGCGCGCTTCTTCGAGGCTCTTGTCGCGGATCCTTGGGTGGACGATGGCGTTCAGCGTGCGGCGTTTTTCGTCGTTGCCAAAGACTTCGCGCGCGAGCTTCTTTCGGTCGAGCGAGCCATCTTCTGCGAGCACGTCTTCGCCGAAAATGCGCGCGATCTCAGCGAGCCCCGACGTGCCTTTCTCGACTACGTCGCGCGCGAGTCTGTCGGCGTCGATGACGGGCACTCCTCGCGACGCGAACCGTGCGCCGACCGTGCTTTTGCCTGAAGCGATTCCACCGGTGAGTCCGAAGATGTGCATCGTGTTTACGCTTTGCTAAAGACTTGCCCTCATGTCCGAGTTCGTCCACCTGCACGTCCACTCGCAGTACTCGATGTTGGATTCTGCCGTGAAGGTGAAGAGTCTCGTCAAGCAAGTTCTTTCACAAGGCATGAACACCGTCGCGCTCACCGACCACGGAAACATGTTCGGTGCCATTACGTTCTACAAGGCAGCGAAGGATGCAAACATCAAAGCCATCCTCGGCGCCGAGCTCGACGTCGTCACGTCCGGCCACGACTACCATCTGCCGCTGCTTGCGGCGACGGAGGAGGGTTATAAGAATCTCGTCTGGCTCGTCTCACGCGGTTATGTCGAACCCGACGCGAACGGGTCTGCCGGTGTTCCTAGCATTCCACTCTCTGCTCTCGAGGGGCGCACGAAAGGCCTGATTGGTCTTACCGGATGCATGGGGGGATTCGTTGCGCAAACCATTCTTGAAGAAGGTGCCGAAGCGGGCCAGAAAGCTCTCTCCACGCTGACGGAGCTTTTCGAACCAGGCTCGCTCTATGTCGAATTGCAGAATCATGGTTTGCCCGAGCAACCCATCCTCAATGGCTTTCTCAAGGATCTCGCCGCACACTTCCATCTGCCCGTCGTAGCAACCAACGACGTGCATTACGGCACGAGGGACGACGCCGAAGCCCACCTTTATCTCTCGTGCATCAAAAATGGTCGCTCTTACGAGGAAGCCAAAGAGCAAAGCCATGGATCCTCCGAGATGTATTTGAAGAGTGCCAAGGAAATGGTGGCCCTCTTCAAAGACTGCCCGGAGGCGATCAAGAGCACCCTCGAGATTGCAGAGAGGTGCCAGCTCAAACTCAAGCTCGGAAACCCCATGCTTCCGGCATTCAGGGTACCGGAAGGCTATGACACGGACACGTATTTCCGGCATATTGCGGCCGAGGGCCTCGAAGCGCGTTTTGCCGAATTCGAGAGCATTGGCAAGAAGGTCGATCGCGAGGCGTACCAAAAGCGCCTTCATTGGGAGCTCGATGTCATCTGCGAGATGAAGTTCCCAGGTTACTTTCTCATCGTCTGGGACTTCATTCGCTACGGAAAAGAAAACGGGGTCCCCGTGGGTCCGGGTCGCGGATCGGGTGCGGGATCGCTCGTGGCGTACTCCTTGCGCATTACCGATCTCGATCCCATTCCATTCAATCTGCTCTTCGAGCGCTTCCTCAATCCGGAGCGCGTGAGCATGCCGGACTTCGACGTCGACTTCTGCATGGATCGGCGCGATCGCGTCATCCAATACGTGCAAAAGAAGTACGGCGATTCTTCCGTTGGTCAGATTGCCACGTTCGCGGAGCTCAAGGCCAAGAGCGTCGTCAAGGACGTTGCCCGGTGCTTGCAGTTTCCTCCCGTCGAAGCGCAGCAAATCGCAAACCTCATCCCCAACAAGACTCCTGCCGAGACGTACACGATCACCGAGAGTCTCACGGTGGAACCGAAGCTCAAGGCGCGTTTCGACACGGAGCCGAGGGTCAAAGAGCTGCTCACGCAAGCCATCAAGTTGGAAGGCCTGACACGCCACGCAGGCAAGCACGCGGCCGGCATCGTCATCAGCGAGGGCCCGCTCTGGGATCACGTTCCGGTCTTCAAGGATGGTAAATCGGACGGATACATTACTCAGTATTACAAGGACGATGTCGAGCAAGCGGGCCTCGTCAAATTCGACTTTCTCGGCCTGAAGACGCTCACGGTGATTGACATTGCCGAGCGCCTCATCAACGCGCGGCCCGATTTTCTGCGCGACAGCAAGAAGCTCGACGTCTCGAAGCTCCCTCTCGACGACAAAGCTGCCTATCTGCTCATGGCATCGGGGGAGACGAAAGGGGTCTTTCAGCTCGAGTCGAGCGGAATGCAGCAGCTCTTCAAGGACCTGCATCCGGACAACTTCGAGGACATCATCGCGGCAGTGGCGCTCTACCGCCCGGGGCCCCTTGGCACGGGCATGGTGAAGGACTTCGTCGACTGCAAACATGGTCGTCAGCCCATTGCCAAGATGCATGACAAGGTCGACCACCTGCTCGAGCCCACCTATGGCGTCATCGTCTACCAAGAGCAGGTCATGCAAATTGCTCAGGCGCTCGCCGGCTACTCGCTGGGGGGTGCAGATCTTCTCAGGCGCGCCATGGGCAAGAAGAAGCCCGAGGAGATGGCCAAACAGAAGGGCATTTTCGTCGAAGGCGCGAAGAACAACGGCGTGGATCCGGCCGACGCCGAGCGCATTTTTGGATTGCTCGAGTACTTCGCGGGTTACGGATTCAATAAATCACACTCGGCCGCCTACGCGCTCATTACCTATCAAACCGCGTATCTCAAGGCGCATTACCCCGTGGAGCTTCTCTGCGGAATCATGACGAGCGACAAGGAGAAGATCGACAAGGTCGTTCGCACCATTGCCGACGCGCGCGCCATGGGCGTCACGGTGCTTCCGCCGGACGTCAACGAAAGCGATATCGACTTCAAAGTCGTCTACTCGCATCCGGAGAGCAATAAGAAGGTATCGCGGTCCCTTCGCGGTGCCGCCCAGAAGGATCCGTGCGGCCCTGAAATTCGCTTCGGTCTCGGCGCCGTGCGTGGACTCGGCGGTGCGGCCCTCGAAGCATTGCTCGAGGCGCGCAAAGAAGGTGGACCGTTCCAAGATTTGTTCGACTTCGCCTCGCGCGTCGACGCCAAACGCGTCAACAAGGGCGTCTTCGAGGCGCTCGTGCAGTGCGGCGCGTTCGACACCACGTTCGCCAAGAGCGGAGTGACGCGCGCCCAAGCCTTTGCGTCGATCGAAGTGGCACTCGAACGAAGCCGCGCGGCGAGCCGCGATCGCGAGTGTGGGCAGACGAACCTCTTCGGGCTCTTGGACGCCGGCGCAAAGTCGGCAAAGACCGCCGCCGGAGGATCTTCCGCTGGCGATTACGCAACGGCCACGCACTGGGACAGGCGTGAAATGCTCGTGCGCGAAAAACAGGCGCTTGGCTTCTACGTTTCGGGCCACCCGCTCGAACGCTACCTCCGCGGCGGCGGAGCGCTCGCGAAGCTCGACGCGAAGCCAACATCGTCGTTGCCTGCCGAAGAAGATTGGGCCGTCGTCAAAGTTGCCGGCATGGTGGAGGGTTATCGCGAGCGTATCTTCAAAGATGGCGGCGGCAAGATCGCGTTTTTCGATCTCGAGGATCTCACCGGACGCGTCTCGTGCAAGGTGCGCGGCAATCAGATCGATGCATACGGCGCCATTCTGACGGCAGGCGAGCCCGTGCTCATCACGGGCAAAGTGAGTTTTCCGATGCGCGAGACCGACGCCGAGGAGCAAGAGGAAGGGCCGCGCGAGCCAACGCTCTTCGTCAACGAGGCGGTGCGCCTCGCCGATGCCGTGCGCAACGACGCCAAGCTCGTCGTCCTTCGCCTCCGCACTGATGAAACAAGCGAAGACGATCTGCGCAAAGTAGCCAGCGTGCTCGCCAAGTCCGAGGGGAACTGTCCCGTGACGCTGACCCTCGCCATGAAGGACGGAGCCGAGGCTGTCCTCGGCCTCGGCAAGAAATATCGCGTCGATGTCGGCGACGAAGTGCTCTCAGGCCTCGAACGCATCTTCGGCAAGCAAGTCGCGGATCTTAAATAGGTCACACAGGCGGAGGAGCCGATACGCGGAGAACGCGCTGCGGAACGGCGACGCGACGCCGGACCACGCCGGCGCGCGAGTTGTAGGCGTCGATCATCTCCCCGTTGCCAACGTAAAGACCAACGTGGTTGTGCCACCAGAGGATGTCGCCAGGACGCATTTGCTCGAAGGGCACATCACTGAGCGATCGCCCTTGTGCCGCGCTGGTGCGCGGGAGCTTCACGCCCCCCGATCTCCACGCGGCTTGCACGAGGCCCGAGCAGTCGAAGCAGTCGGGCCCGGTGCCGCCCCAGCAGTAGCGCTTTCCGACCTGCGCCTGGGCAAAGCCGAGCACCGCCGCCGTCTGCGGCTCCGGGCTCATCTCTTCTAGCCAGACAGGCGCGCTCGGTGCGCTGTTCGTGGTCGCAGACGAGCAGCCGAGCAACGCAAACGCGACCAGCAGAAAAACAGACGCTACACGAAGCATCCCGCGATCGTCCCAATCCGCGCAGCGCTGGGCCAACTCTCCGGCAACGGGGCGTCAGCGTCTACGGCCAGCGCAAACGCGCGCGATGATGGCGCGATCGTATCAACCGCCGCGCCGGCGCAAGATCTCGTAGATGGCGATGCCTGCGGCGACCGACACGTTGAGTGAATCGATGCGGCCGCTCATCGGCAGGCGCGCGAGATGGCTGCACGCGCGCTTGACGGGTTTGCGCAAACCTTTTCCCTCTGCACCGACGACGACGACCACGGGACCCTCGAGCGGAAACGTGGAAAGTACATGTTCTGCGTTCGCGTCGAGGCCGACGACCGTGACGCCTGCATCATGCAATCGACTGAGTGCAACCTGCAACGATCCGACGCGATACAGCGCGGCGTGCTCCACTGCTCCTGCCGACGCACGGAACGTTGCAGGCGAGAGCGGCGCGGCGTGATGCTCCGGCCAGAGGATGCCGCTCGCGCCGAGGGCAACGGCCGAGCGGATCACGGCGCCGAAGTTTTGCGGATCCTCGAGCTCGTCGAGCGCAAGGACGAGCGTCTTGTCGTCGAGACTCGCGACGAGATCCTCGAGCGACCGAAGAGCGAGCTCCGGTGCGTAGGCAATCGCGCCTTGATGGCGAGCGCCGTTCGATGCGCGATCGAGATCGCCGCGCGTGACGCGTTCGACTCGGGCTCCGCGATCGATGGCAAAGCGCGCGACCGCTTCGATCTGCGGGCCGCCGCCTGTCTCGACGAGAACGCGTTCGAGCTTGTCGCCGTGCACGCGGATCGCCTCGCGAACTGGCTGAAGACCCGCAACGAATCTCCGAGCGTGTCCACCAACCTGCTGCGCAAATCGATGCGTCGGTTGGGCACTGCGCTCCGTGCTCAAAGGCCTCAAAGCCTGTTCCGCCCGGTGCTCGCGCTCCGCCCTAGCCTCGATTCGCTCGCGACGGTTGGTGGACACGCTCTATGCCTTTGCTTGCGCGATTGAAGCGGCGATGGCGCGGGCCGCGGCGAGTCTGTCGTTTGCGTCGCGAATCGGGCGGCCAACGACGACCCAATTCGCGCCATCGCGCATGGCCTGTTCGGGAGTGGCAACGCGCTTCTGATCATCGCTGCCTCCCGTTCCAAGAGGACGCACGCCGGGCGTGACGAGGATCGCATCGGGGCCCAACCGAGCGCGCAAGAATCTTACCTCCGCGGGCGAGCAGACGAACCAGCGCACGCCCTCTTCCCACGCCATGTGCGCGAGGTTCTCGGCGGCGAGGCTCGTGCGCGATCGCGACGTGTCGCCGGATGCGTGCATCCCACCCATCCCAAGGTCGTCGAGATCGCCTTCGTCGAGCGAGGTCAGCACGGTCACGGCGCAGACATCGAGCCCGGTGCCTTTGGCGCGCGCAACGGCGCGCCGAAGCATGGCGCGGCCGCCGCTCGCGTGAACGGTGACGACGCGTGCGCGAAGCTTCGCGGCTTGCGCAACGGCGCGCTCCACCGTTTCGGGAATATCGTGAAGCTTGAGATCGAGAAAGACGGGAAGGCCGGCGTCATGCCCGATCGATACGACGTCGGGGCCATACCCCACGAAGAGTTCGAGGCCGACTTTCACCATACCGATGGCAGGCGCGACCTCACGCGCCGCAGCGATCGCAGCGGCGCGCTCTTCGAAGTCGAGCGCAAACACGATCGGCGCGCGCACAACGTTAGAGACCGGAGCAGAGCGGATCGCCAGGCAGGCACTTTTCTTTTGGCTGCGTTGGCGCGGACTGCGGCTTGAAGGTCGGTGTTCCGGCGTTCCTTTTCCGCAGTAGTTCCATTTGCTTTTCCGCCGCCTCTTTTACCTTGGCCGCCTCGGCGAGCTTCGCTTCGGCCGCTTTGATTTCTGCTTCGGTTTTCGCGTTTGCCAGCGCGCCTTGGGCCTCTGCAAATGCCTTGCTCGCCTCTTCAGATTTCTTCTGAATCTCATCGAGCTCGCGTTGCTGCTCGGCAATTGCCGCTCGCTGCGCGGCTTGTATCTGAGCGTTCCTCCACATGGCGTAGCCGCCACCGATGGAGCCGATGATGAGCAGCGCGCCAATCCCCGCGGACAGATACGTGAGCTGCTTCTTTTTCTTGTCGTGCGACAGCGCAGCGAGATGGCGCTCGTGCTCCTGCTGCTGTTGCATTGCGCGGAGACGAGCTTGGTTCTCGGCGTCGGTACGAGCGCGCTCGACCTCGGCGTGACGGATCGCTTCGACGCGCGCTTGCTCCTCGCGCATGCGCTGCTCTTCTTGGCGACGGCGCTCCTCCTCCGCCGCGATGCGCCCCTCTTCATCTTCGCGGGCGCGGCGTTCGGCATCCTGGCGAGCTTGCAGCTCGGCGGCTTCTTTGCGCTTACGCTCCTCCTCCTCTTGCCTGATCCGGTCTTCCTCAAGGCTCATGAGTTCTTTGAGGGAGAAGAGAACGGAGCTCTCTTTCTGGTCCGCCATCGCGTTTCTCGGGTCCTGGTTCAACTTGCCACTCGTCCTGGCAAAGGGTGATGCGGCGTGGATTCCATCCCCGGTGGTGGGGAACTCCGTCCACGACGCTTTCAGAAAGTTACCTGTCTGGGCCACTGTTCGCAAACGGTATTGCGGGCAGCTCGCGATTGCATGGAGTCAACGGCCCGACACGCACCGATGTCGTAAAAATCGGCGTATTCGTGCACGCGAGGTACGCGAGCTTGCGCTCGGTCCGTCACATCCTCCACCATGCGCCGATGGCAACGAATGTGAACGCACACATCACAGGCACCGTGTGGAAGATCGAAGTGAAGGCGGGTGACGCGGTCTCCGAAGGACAGATTTGCGTCATCCTCGAGTCGATGAAGATGGAGATGCCTGTGGAGGCACCCGTGTCCGGCACGGTCGAATCGATCTCCGTCACCGAGGGTCAGGCCGTCAACGAAGACGACGTCCTCCTGTCGATCGCGTGAAGAGACCGAATCCGTTTTCAGGGCGGCCACGGGGGGCCGCCCCTACGAGTGCGTTTTATCGGTTGTATACGAATGCGTTTCATCGGCTGTAGGGGCAGGCCCCCGTGCCTGCCCTGCGGTCACTGTTTCCAGAGGAACTTCCACGGATTGTGTTTGAGATCGCGCACCATCTCTTGCACGTCGTCGTAAATCGCTTCGTCCATCACGAGTGCGCCCACGGAGCCGTTGCCTTTTTTGATGTGGGTGACGATGGCCTGCGCGTCGGCTGCTGCGGCGTTGGCGTGAGCCGCGAGCTCGGCGACGTCCTCGATCGCTTTCTTTAGTTTCTGTTGCTCCTCTTCGCCGCCAACGATCTTCGATGCGCGATTGAGGTTCGCCAGGGCCTCGCGCGCGTCCTTCAGCATGGGTGCGCTGTCTCTCTCGAGTTCCGTGGAGATGCGCTCGACGTTGTCGATGGTGTGCTGAATCTTCGGATTGTCGACGTACTCGGTGCGCGCGTGCACCGTCAGTGTGGTCGCTTCCTTCGACAACGATTCGAGATTTGCCATCGTACGGTTGATGCGATCTCGGTTGTCGTTCAGCGTCGTGTTGAGGCCCTTTAGGAGTCCGGCCGCGTTCGTTGCGATGTCTCCAATGAGTTCGCGGTTGTTGTGGATAGCCGTGATCGTCGTGTCCAATAGCTCGTAGGCCTTTGCGAGAAAGAGATCGATGCGCGGCGGATTGATGCCAAGGACGACGCTGTCGTCCGGCAGTGTTGGCTTGTCTGGTGATCCCGGATCGATGGCGAGGTACTGCTCGCCGAGCACGCCTTGCGTCGTGACGTAGAAGTCTGCGTCTTGGTGAATGGACTCCTTGACGCGTTGTTCGATCACGAGCTTTGCCCGCACGAGCACGCGACGGTTCGTCTTCGGATCGATTTTGCCGCCCAAGAACGCAAGCTCACTCACCTTGCCGACCTTCACGCCGGCGATGCGCACCGGCGCACCTGCTTGCATGCCGCCCGGATTGTCGAAGTCGACGTAAACCGTGTACGTCTTCTCGAACGACAGCCCGCTCATGATGAGAACGAAGGCGGCCAAGATGCCGAGCGACACGAGGATGAGGATACCGACCTTGACCTCGATCGATTTTTCCTGAGCCATGAGGCGCTCAGGCTAGCAGCCTTAGAGTTCCATGGGGCCGGTTGCGCGGCCATTGATGAATTGCTGCACGACGGCATCCGGCGTTGCGCGAAACTCCTCGGGGGTGCCGAGCATGCGAACTTTGCCGCGATAAAGCATCGCGATGTGGTCCGCGATGCTGAAGATGCTGGCGAGATCGTGGCTGACGACGATCGATGTGACGCCGAGCTTGTCCGACAGATCGCGGATCAGCACGTCGACGCGGCGTGCGCTCACCGGATCGAGCGACGTCGTAGGCTCATCGAACAAGACGTACTCGGGATCGAGCGTGAGCGCGCGCGCGATGGCCACTCGCTTTCGCATGCCGTCACCGAGCTCCCGTGGATAGCGATCCGCGAATTCATGCATGCGGACGATCTCGAGGCGGCGCTGAGCCTCGCGCAGGGCATCGTTCATGCTGAGGGCTTTGTGCTTGCGCAGCGGCAGCGCCACGTTCTCCGCGCATGTCATGGAGTCGAAGAGCGTGGAGTGCTGGAAGACCATCGCGCACTTCTTCCGCACCGGGCCCATTTGCTCCTCGTCGAACTTCGAAATGTCTTTGCCGTCGAGCAAGATTTCTCCGCTATCAGGGTAGAGCAAGCCGACGAGGTGCTTGATGAGCACGCTCTTGCCGACGCCGGAGGCGCCGATGATGAAAAATACTTTTCCTTTGGGCACGTCGAACGACACGTCGTTGAGAACGGTCTTCGGACCAAAGGATTTGACGATGTTTCGGAACTGAATCATTGCGTGCGGCGAGCGGGTAGACCAAAGGTAGATATACCTTTGTCCGCTGCTTTCAATCTTTCGAAATGGTATCTCGACGTCGTTGATGACGAGGGGCGCGCCATCCTTGGCTATGCTGCGCGACTTCGTTGGGGACACATCAAACTGGCGTATGCGAATGTCATCGACGTCCGCTCCGGAGGGACGGCAAGGACGGGAGCAACGCTTCGGGCGGGAGCCGCGCCAGTTGAAGAGGATAGGGAGATCACGTGGGCATGCTCAGCCCTCGGTGTTTCGGGAACTTGGAAGCGGCTCGACGAGCCTTTAACTAGCTCATGCCCGTGAGCCAGCCCCTTGGCCGCTTGCCTCCCGAGTACGGCCACCGTGTGCAGCGGAAATTTCCCGCCTGGACCGAGCGCAGCGAGCAAATCATGGAACGTCTTGCCGCGGAGATGTTCCATTACGAGAACGGGAACGTCAGGCGGGTCGATCGTTGTATCCCCCGGCTTCCTTTGCCGACAGCCTTGTAAAGTTTAAACGTGTGCCCCTTTTTCAGATCCATGACGCCGCCAACGCTGAAGTAGAAGGGACTCGTTTGGCGTTTGCGCGCTATCTCGCTCATGACGTGGTCCCGTCCTGTTTGCGAGCTTTCCATGCGTTCCATCGTCATTGTTCCCAAGACCTAATCCCATCGTCATCGTCGCCGAGCTGCGCCTCGTTCTCAAGTGCGAAAGTGCGGAGCGCACGCGGCACCTCCACGGCGCCCGCATCACCCTCGACGCCTCCAAGTGCATCATAGGGCGTGCACGCGAATGTGATCTCGTCGTGCGTGATCTCACCGTCTCGCGTCAACACGCCGTCGTGATGCGCACGAAGACAGGAAGCATCCATCTCGAGATATGCAAGGATGCATCACCTGCCGTCGTGAAGGCGCCCCCCATCGTTCCCTCGATCTCGAGCCCGGAGCCGAATTCTTGTTCGGCGACACCATGTTCGCACTTCGCTCCTCCAACGCCGAGCACGCCCCCGTCTCCACTCACGAGGTTTGCGGAATGACGGAGCGCCGCGGCGTTAGCGTCAAAGCCTGGCACTTGGCTGCACTCGAAGCGCTCCTCGAGATGCTCGACAAGGTCGACGACGTCGAAGATCTCGAGTCGTGTATGCGCGCGTGGTGCGTCGAGCAATCAATGGCAACGGACGTGCGGCTCGACTCGTCGGCGAACTGTGCAACGACGATTTCTATCTCGAAGGACGGCGAAGGGATGGTCCACGTCGCGGTGCCCGTGCCGGACAGTTCGGCCGCACTCATCTTCACGTGCCGATCTGCAAATGGCGATGTTCCGGACTCCCTTCGCAAGGTGCTCGTGATGGCCGGTCGGCTCTTTGCGTCTGCATTCACTCGCACGCGTCGGCTGCGCGTCGTTGCCAACGACGTTGCTGTGTTCCGAACGATGTCGATCGGTAGCGCGCGGGCATTTCTTGGCTCCTCGGCGGCTGCCCGCAAGCTCGCGCGCCGCATTCCGCAGTTGGCAGCAAGCGGCGACAATGTGCTTCTGGAAGGAGAAACGGGATCTGGCAAGTCGTTCGTTGCCCGCCTGATCCACGAACATGGGCCGCGCGCAAAAGAGTCCTTGCGAATCATCAATTGTGCCGCAATCCCCGAGACACTCATTGCAAGCGAGCTCTTTGGCCATGAGCGCGGCGCATTCACCGGGGCATCCGCGTTCCGCATGGGTGCGCTTGAAGAGGTGGGGTGCGGGACCTTGCTTCTCGACGAGATCGGCGAGCTCCCGCTTTCGAGTCAAACCAAACTCCTCCACGTACTCGAGGACAGGTACTTTAAAAGACTCGGTTCAAATTCCCCTATTTCATTTAGAGCGCGCGTCATCTGCGCAACGAATCGCGATCTCGAGAAAATGATCTCCGTGGGTGAATTCAGAGAGGATCTCTTTTTCCGAATCTCCGCCCTTTGCGCGTGCATTCCCGCTCTTCGTGAGCGTAGGGAAGACGTGCTTTTGCTTGCCAATCACATCTTGCGCGATCTTGCTGCGTCGATGGGCAAGCGCGTCGAAGGTTTCGACAGGAGGGCGCTCGGCGCCATCGCGCGCTACGCATGGCCGGGAAATGTTCGTGAACTGCGCAACGCCATCGGGCATGCCCTCACGTTTGGCGCCGGACGGATGATTGAAGTGTCCGACTTGCCACCCGTCATCGCCAGAACGGTCAATCCGCCGTCCATCTCATTCCATGTGACCTTACCCGAGGACCTGGACCTGGCACGCATGGATCGGCGCGCGATCGAAGCTGCACTCGCGACCACCCATGGAAATCGATCGCAGGCAGCCAGACTGCTCGGGATTAGCCGTCAAACACTTTACAACAGGCTCGCAGCGTTTGAATCCTCAGAGCGTGTTCAACAGCCTGCTGCGCAAATCGATGCGTCGGTTGGGCGCTGCGGTGCCTGCGCACGTACGAAAAGTACGCTTACGCGGGCTCCTCGCGCTCCGCCCTAGCCTCGATTCGCTCGCGACGGCTGTCGAACACGCTCTCAGCGATGGAGTCGCCGGGTACATCGAAGAAGAAGAGTCTTAATGGATGGCCTCTACCCGCGACATAGCGCCTCGGCCCCAACACCGAACTTGGTTGGATTGGCGCGGAAGGAGCCGCGTTAGCCGCCGAGATAGGCCGCTTGGATCTCTGGATTGTCCGCGAGCATTTTGGATTCGCCGCGAAGTGCGATTTCGCCGGTGCGAAGCACGTAGGCGCGGCTGCTCGTTTTGAGCGCAATGCGCGTGTTCTGTTCAACGAGAAGAATGGTGACGCCGGCCGCAGCAATTTGGCTTATGGCTTCGAAGATTTGCTGAACGAGCTTTGGGGCGATGCCGAGCGATGGCTCGTCGAGGAGCAAGAGCCGCGGCCTTGCCATGAGAGCGCGCGCGATCGCGAGCATCTGTTGCTCGCCACCGGAGAGCGTACCCCCCTCCTGCTTCATGCGTTCGCCGAGGCGCGGAAAAAGCTTCGTCATGTCTTCTATGGTTTCGCTCATCGCGGCTCTATCCCGATGCAGGTATGCGCCGAGCTCCAAGTTTTCGCGAACGGTGAGATTCGGAAAGATCGCGCGGCCTTCGGGCGCGAGGGAAATGCCGGCCGCAACGAGATCCTCGGTGGATCGCCCCGCAATCGATTTGTCGCAAAAACGGATTTGCCCGCTCGCGATAGGCAATAGCCCCACGATGCTCTTTAGCGTGGTCGTCTTTCCCGCGCCGTTCGCGCCAATCAGCGCGACGATCTCACCCGAAAAAACCTCGAGGCTGATGCCCTTGAGCGCCTTGATGCCGCCGTAGTTCACGCACAGCTCTGCAAGTTTGAGCAGCGGTGTGCCGCTCGCGAGGGATGAGACGGTGCGGTGGGGATGAGCGACGCGCATCAGGCCCCTTCATCCTCTTCTTCACCGAGGTAGGCGGCGAGCACCTTCGGATGGGCGCGAACTTCCTCTGGCGTGCCGTGCGCAATGGTCACGCCGTGATCGAGCACGTGGATGTCCTCGCACACGCCCATGACCACTTGCATGTTGTGCTCGACCAAGACCACGGAGAGAAGGAACGTGTCGCGCAGCCACCGGATTTGTGTCTTGAGGCCTTCGGCTTCGCCGTAATTCATGCCCGCGGCTGGCTCGTCGAGCAGAAGGAGCCTCGGTTCCAGCATCATGGCGCGCGCGATTTCGAGTCTGCGCTGGTTGCCGTAGGAGAGCGCCGTGGGGGATTCGTTGGCGACCTTGTCGAGATCGAAGACGCGCAAGAGTTCCATGGCGCGGCGGTGCATTACGTCCTCGTCTTCGAAATGCACCGGAAGGCGCAGCACGGCAGCGGTGAGGTGCGCGCGCTTCTGCAACTCGCACGCAACGAGGAGGTTTTCGATGACGGTTTGCTGCGTGAAGAGGCGGATGTTCTGGAACGTGCGCGCGATGCCACAACGCGCGATCTGCGCGGGCTTGAGCGGCCGGAGATCATGGCCGCCGAAGTGCATCGTCCCCGCGTCGTTCTTGTAAACGCCCGTGATGAGATTGAAGACGGTGGTCTTGCCGGCGCCGTTGGGTCCGATGAGACCGAAGATGCTGCCCGTCTTCACCGTGAAGCTCACGTCGCCAACGGCGCGCAACCCTCCGAAGTTTTTCGAGACGTGAGCGAGAGCGAGATCCATCGTCAGCTCCGCTTCGTGCCGAAGAGTTCGCGCTCGCCGAGAAGTCCCTCGGGCCGGAGGATCATGAGCGCGATGAGCACCATCGCGTAGATGATCATGCGAAGCGCATTGAGATCGAGCCAATCGAAACTGCGGCGAAGATCTTGGACGACGGAGCTCCCTTGCAGAAGCTCGATGGCCTTTACCGTGAACGTGATGAAGACGCCGCCGATGGCCGAGCCCGTGACGCTGCCCGAGCCGCCGAGAATGACCATCGTGATCGCGTCGAAGGACGCCTGAAAATTGAAGTTGTCCGGATTCACGATCCCGAGGCCGTCGCGCATGATGGCCATCAGGCCTCCGGCAATCCCTCCGCCTGCTGCCGAGATCACGAACGACGTGACCTTGTACCGCGTGGGATCCACACCAACCGCTGCGGCCGCAATCTCGTCTTCGCGCAGCGCGCGGAGCGCGCGCCCCCAACCGCTAAACTTGATGCGCCAGGCAACGACGCCGAGGAGCGCAACGAGCCCGACGATCCAGAAGGGGCCTGCGTAGAGCGGGATGCCCGTGTTGTCCGTGCCCTGATAGCCATTCTGTCCACCGAGACTCGAGATGGCCGCGCCGATGCGCGCAAGCGGCCCGCTGCCCGACGCCGAGTCTGCATGTGCCGTTGCGATGATCAAGCGAAAGATCTCCGCGAAGCCCAGCGTGACGATGGCCAGATAATCACCGCGAAGGCGAAGGCTTGGCAGACCAACCAAAAATCCGAAGAGACCCGCCATGCTTGCGGACGCGAGCATGCACGACGGAACGACGATGAACGAGCGCGCGAACGTTGGTTCACCACCGCCGAAGGATTGGTGCAGATGCGAGGCGATCACGGCGCTCGTGTATGCGCCGATGCCGATGAAGCCGGCGTGGCCGATCGAGAACTGACCGGCCATGCCGTTGATGACGTTCAACGACAGTGCAACCAAAACGTTGCATGCTGCAAGCATGAGGAGCTGCCGGATCGAGCTGTCCGGCACGACGTCCTTCAGAAACAAGTCGAGGAGGAGGGCGATGACGAGGACGCCCGACAGAACTGCGACGCGCTTCGGGTTCAAGCTCCGTGTGCCCAGCTTCGATGTCACTTGACGATGCGCAAGTACGGAGGCAGCTCGCGTTTCGGACGAGGGTTTGCCGTGCTGGTCTTGCGCTCGGCGTGTTTGTTCGTGCTCTCGTCGTCTGCCGGGAACGCGTCGACGAGATCTTGGGGATCCGCCTTGTCGCTCTCGTCGGTCGGCTTGTCCGTCTTGGCCTCGCCGGTGGTGGACGCGGACGCGGGCGACGTCGTAGCGGGCGAGGGAGAAGGGACGGCTACGAGAACCGGACCTTGCTTCTTCTTGCCCGCGCTCTTCTTCGAGTTATTCGCGTTGGGCCGACGCGCGCGCTCATCTTCGGACAAAGACGATTCGGCGAGCTTCGACTTTCCGCGTCCGCCGGCTGCGCGCAATGGCTCACGCGGAGGATCCACCGACGACAATCTGTGCGGGCTCGATTCGCGATCCGCGGGCGGTCGTCGTTCGTCGACGACGCGCATGGCGAGTTCTCGCGGGACGTCGTCCGGCCACACCATGCCGCGACCATCCTCCCCGACCATGGCGAAGACGCTCGACCAAGGCACGACGCAATAAAACGGAGTGCGACTGAACGAGAGCGTGCAGCTCATACTGTCCTCGTCCACGCGGAGATCCGGGATGGGGAGGGGCATGTTCAAGCCGATCTTGAGGATCAGCCGGGGCTCTTTGCGAAACTGCGGCGGCACGATGACGCCATCCGCGCGCGGGTCGAGGTAAACGTCGACGTTCGATCGCTCGAGGAGGGCGAGCACGACCTCCTTCTTGGGCGGCAGTACTTGAGTCATAGACCCCTTCCTCTACTAGCGCGGGTCCGCTCCATCTTCCAGACCGCTTTCGATTTGCCGCTCGCGAGCAACGGCTTGCAGACACGCCCTACTTTGCCCGCGCGTTACGTTGACGGAGCTCCACCATCAAGCACCGATTTTGAACGACGGTGATGCCGGCTTCCGCGAGGCGCGTGGCGAATGCGTCGTCTTCGATGCCGAGCTGAAGCCAGACGCTCTTTGGTTGGGCAGCGAGGATATCGTCGAGGTGTGACGCGAGATCCTTTGGCCGGCGAAAGACGTTGACCATGTCGATGGGGCCGACCTCGCGCGCGGCATCGGCAACGCGGCGATAGACTTTGCGTCCGAGGATGTGCGTGGCTTCCGGGTAATAAATGGGCACGGGCACGATTTCGAAGCCGCGGTCCTGCGCTTCTTTCGGAACGTAATACGCTGCCTGATCTGCGGCGGCCTCGGTCTTGATGCCGAGCACGGCGATGCGCTTGGTGTTTTGGAGGAGCGCGGTGATGGCCGCGGCGTCGTCGACGATGTTTGCGTGCATGCCGTCAAGTTAGGCGCGCTTGCGGCGTTTGCGAAGGGCAGGCGAAAGAGCGAGACCGGCCATGTCTGGCGAGAGCGTTTCGGCCAGTTCGGCCTCCGATTCTATCTCGATGAAGGGTCCGCCTTGTTCTTCGTCGACGACCTCGTCTTGGGCGTCCATCTCGACCGACTCGCCTGTGGTCGCTGTGGCGATGAATTCCTGCGCTACTGACTCAGCGTCGTCGATCTTGATGCGCATGCCGCTCTCCGGGTCGGGGAGAAAGGCATCTGCGCCGTCCATGCGATGCGCTTGCTTGCGCCATGCACGTATTGTTGGATCGGCCGGCATAGCGGGTTCGCGCACGGAGAAGAGGGGCTTCCGGTTCGAGACAGCCATCGGTGCCATTTGGAAAAAGCGACTGCAAGTGACAGGCCTCGACCTCGGGCACGCCGCACTGTGTCATGGCGCGTCTGCGCCTCCCTATTTTGCCGATGACGTTTCGAATGCTGCGCATGAGGGTGGCGACGAGTGATTGGAGCGATCTGCCTCGGTGGGGCGAAAAAGATCCGCCCGCTCCGGACCGAGGCGGACAGTGGTGAAGGCGCCGCGCTGGACCTGGCGAGTGCGCCAGGACAGTGGTGGAGGCGCCGGGAATCGCTTCGAAGTGTACGAGCGAAGCGCAGTACCACTACGAACAGATGAGCGGCGCGATGGTCCTTGCCCGGCAAGGACAGTGGTGGAGGCGCCGGGAATCGAACCCGGGTCCGAAAATACCGAGGCCACCTGCTTCTACGTGCGTAGCTGACCTTTTGTATCGTCCCGATTTGCGCGGGCCAGCGCGCTCTCTTCGGGACTACTCACCTGTTTGATCTCGCCTTACCCCCGGTGATCCGAGGCTCGGCCAGCCAGTTTGATGACGGTCTTCCAAAGGCACTGGCGGGCCTTTTGGTCGACCGGCTTTCAGACCTGCTGTTTAGGCAGCGAGAGCAATTGCGTTATCGTTCGCAATTATATTTGCCGAGAGATTTTTACGTGGTCCCTCAGCAGCCACGGCACGCAGCAAAATGGTCGAGATCTCCGTCGAAACCGATCGCCCCCATTGGCGAAACGGATTGAGAAGAACTTTAGAATGCTCCTTTCCGCGCGGCAAGAGTTAAGGAGACCCCACCGCGCGCTTCGCCTACGGCTCGCCGCGCGTGCTCCCCTTGGGCTGGTGCTCGTCGGCCGGGCAAAGCCCCGGCCTCCTGCGCGCCGCCAGGGGAGCCGCGGCTGCTGCGTCGTCCGCGGCGAGGTTCAATCGCCCGGAGGGGCTGACGTCAACCTTAAAATAAGCAAAATCGAACCTGCGCCCAAAAAGTCTCCATAGGGTACAAGAGGTTCAGATGCGACACTTCTATGGATCGGTTCTCTTCGTGTTGCTTACTGCGGCATGCGTCAAGGCCACCACTCCCGAGCCTGCGCACGTGGATGTGCACGTGTCAGATGCAGGCGTGTCGGAGAAGCTTGATACCGGACTTCCGGATGTGCAGATGTCCCCTAAAAGCTACGTGGTCTCAACGCTGGCGGGTACGGGCAAAGAGGGTGACGCGAACGGCCCCGGCTCGAAGGCGACTTTCAACAGTCCGTATGGGATCGCTATCGGACCGGATGGCAGCCTTTATGTTGCCGACAGGGACAACAACAAGATCCGTAGGATTGCGGTAGACGGTACGGTCAGTACCTATGCAGGCACGGGCGATGGGGACCTAACCGACGGCCCCTGCGCGACCGCAACGTTTTCTTGGCCTTGGGGCATTGCCGTGGACGCAAACGGCAGCGTCTACGTGGCCGATTACGGGAACCATGCCATCCGCAAGATCACCGCCACCCCCACGTGTCAGGTCAGCACGCTGGCGGATGCGGACTCCGTCATTTCCGATGCTACGTCGAGGTTTAACCCGACGGGGCTGACGTTGGACGCCTCGGGCAATATCTACTTTGTCGACAGGGGCCACCACAAGATCCGGAAGGTGGCGCTGGACGGCCGCGTCACCACCATCGCAGGCACCGGAGCGACGGGCGACATCGATGAGCCAACGCGGAATGGCCCAGCGCAGAATGCAACGTTCTCCTATCCAGTAGGGATCACCGCGGATGCGGAAGGGACTCTGTACGTGGTCGAGGAGAGGAACGGCGATATCCGTAAGATCACGACCGACGGCCAGGTCTCCAACCTGGCTGTATCCGTGATCGACGACACGAGCACCCATGCCACATTCTGGGATTCGTATGACATCACGATCGACGCAAACGGCAACTTCTTGGTGGCGAACACCTACAACAACGCCGTGTGCAAGATCACGTCCGCCGGCGAAGTCACCACGATTGCAGGGCGGCAACGCGCGGAGTACTCGGACAGAGGTGTGGTCGGCGATGCCGACGGCCCAGCCGACACAGCCACGTTCAAGGGACCCAGCGGCGTGACAGTGAGTCCACGCGGCGTGATGTACGTGGCCGACACCCGAAACAACAAAATACGCAAGATCGAACCCGTATACAGGTAAGCACGCTCATGAGATTCAGGGCGCCTCTTTGCCGTAAAAGGTCTCGGGATCGTTGCATCGTTTCTCGTTGCCATCCGCCCACCACTTTGTACGCATGTAGCGCGCGCCGTTGAACGCCCATCGCCCGTGCTGCGACCCCCGTGGGTTGTCATGGCAACCCCACGAAGCTTCGATTTGCCTGAGACCTTTCGACTTGGCTTGAATGGGTTGCAGACTGCCAAACGGTGTTTCGATCCCCCCGATGAAATAACCGCAATTGCCTCGCATGATGTAAAGCCCATACGTGACGAACCATATCCTTGCACCGGCGAACTTGGCAATGTCAGGATGGCCATCGCCGTCGAGATCGATTTCCAGATCTTGATCGAAGGAGTCTGGGTCGAATCCGGACTCGATTCTGTGGTGCTTATCCACGTTCCAGCATGGCCCTGGAATGACGACTCCAGATGAAAGTCGGAGGTTACCCTCGCGTACTGTAGCCTTGCGCAGGGCTTGTTTCTTTTCCTCCTCGGCTTGCTTCTTCTCCTCGGGCGACAGCCCGTCGTCCCAATCGTCGTTGGGCTTTACCTCCACGAGGTTCACGGCATGGCCTTCGCCGATCAGCACGTTCTCGACCGGTGCGCCGGCGTCGACAGACTCGATCCTTTCTTTCTTGGCCACCGGCGGCATGGACGGTGTTGTTGCGGGATGCGTTTCGTGGGATCCGCAGGCGGCGGCCGCGAGAGGGATGAACAGAAGGACTTTGACGACCGGCAAACTCATTTTTGTGCGAGCCATTTTGTTGCAAATTAGGACGATACAAGAATCCAGGTGAGAAATCCTATGGTTATCCCAAGAAGTACGATGATTGCCGCGAGGACGATGACGATGAGCCGGGGAGACTTCTCGTGTCTGGTGTGGTCACCGCGTTTGCCATGGCGAATTTGACTGTCGCACGTTGCCGGCTCTTGCCTTACTTGGATATTGGCCGATGAGGGTGCACGAAATCGATGCGCCGGTTGGGCGCTGCGCTCGCGACGGCTGTCGGACTCGCCCTCAGGGGTATTGGGGATCTCCGATGGTATCGAGGAACCTGACTCGTTTGGCATTTCGAGGACGAAGACGGTTTTGGCGATACGTAATTTCCGGCTCGGTTTCCAAATGGCTGCGCGATGAGGCTCGAGCCGCACGTTACCGATGAAGGTTCCTGCTGTGGAGCCGTGGTCAGTCACGACCACGCGTTCCTTGTCGTCTTCGTATTTCCACTCGACCGAGGCATGCAGGCGGGAAACCCGCTCGTCATCGAGTAGGAGGTCGCAGGCGGGTCCGCGCCCGATCACGATCGGGTGACGGAAGGGGAGCTTGATCGACCCACCGCGCCGAGAGCCTTCGGCCCACCGCAATTGCGGGCGTGTTCCACCGGCCTGCGGCGCTGCGGTCATCGTCTTCAAGGCGATCTCGAGGGTGGAGGCGGCGGACACCGAGGTCTCTGAGGGGTTGTCGTTGGAATCGACCTCGGCGATCATTTTTATGACAACTTTGCCGAGGCGCACCACGCTTCCCGATTCGATGGCGCGCCGTTCCCTAGGTTTAAGTCGAACCTCGTCAACGAAACACATTCCGCGACCCTCGCGGTCGACAACCACCCACGGGCTGGTGCCCGGCTCGCCGCCTCGTTCGGTGTGCCGTGCGGTGCTTGGCTCGATGCGAATCCGCGCGGTTCCAACGCTTGGATGGTCGATGATGGCGTCGCAATCCGAGGTGCCGCCGATTTCGACACCTTCGTCCCCGAGGATGAGGCGCTGCTCGGTGAGGATGGAACCCGTCTCAGGGATGACGAGAACGAAACGCATGATCACTTGGAGTGCAACGGATTCATTGCATCGCCTGGAGGCGCGTATCGCCGTCCTTTGCAGCGGCCTCCACGATGACGATCTCCATTCCCCGTAAACGCACGCGATCGATGATATTCTGATACTTCTGGCGGAGGACTTCCGCTCCGTGCACGAAGACGGAAAGCATGCAAACACCGTGTTCCACATACTCCATGGGATCCACGATGACGTCTTTGGCAACCTCGAGGAGATCGAAGTACGTCTTCTCTTCTTGCTCATTGAAATCGACCGGTTTCATGAGGGCGAAAATCATCCTCCACTCACGGCTCGGATCTTCGGGCGTTGGTTCGAAAATATTCTCCGTCATGGCATCCTCTTTTTCTGGGATGCCTTCTCGTTCGACCGCACACGGCAAGCGGATGCGAAAATTCGTTCGACCGCTTTCGATTTGCCGCGATCTCATCGTTGGGCCTGCGCTGCGGTCCTCAAAGCCATCCAAGGCTGTTCACTTCGCTTCGCTCCGTCGCTCTCACTGCACTCCGTCCACTTCGTGGACTCCGTGCAGTTCGAGTCCGGTCGCATCCCATGCCCCGCCTCGACCTCGCGTCAACTTGAAAGC
>WQYX01000039.1 GCA_009781005.1 Polyangiaceae bacterium
GCAGCGGACTGAAAATCCGCGTGTCGACAGTTCGATTCTGTCCCTGGGCACCTAAAAATAGGCGCTTTTGCGATCTTCATGCTTCTCATTTTTCTCATCTTTCGCTGTGGTGGTGCACAACCAGTTCACAGTGGTTTGCTCTTGCGTGAAGATGAGCAGAGAGTTATCGATCAACTTTCGACGCCCGCCTTACCTACCTTTGGCGGGCGTCGGTTTTTTTGTGCAAAAAAAACTTTGACAAACGGCGAATGGAGCGACACTCATTCCCGTCTCGAGACAGTTCCCCGCTTTGGCGTGGACTTTCCTCTGAGGTAACTCAGAGGCCTAATTGAAGCGCTGCAGTACCATGAGACAGCTACGCAAGTAGATCTCACTATCCGTGTGGGAAACCATGCGGCTCCATTGAAGACCGCGAGAGGCAAAATGATGCACCGATCGCGCATCATTCTATCCGTCATCGAAAGCTGACGGCTCCAGTTGAAACGGCTGTCAGTCCGAAGCTGACAGCCGTTTTTTTTGCCGGCTACGACGCTGCGGGCAGAGCCTCAACGGCCGTATCGTACGCGCCCGAGCGCGCGAACTCCGCCTGCAGCGAGACGAGGCTGCGCGCGTAAGTCTCCTCGTCGCCCGTGTAATAACCGCGCGCTTTGAGCGCGTAAGCAAACGCGCGCGCGTCTCCCTTCTCGACTTCGCTCCACGCCGCAGCGTAGCGACGGCGGAGGAACTCGAGGTGCTCGCGCATTCCGTCAGCGAGCGACGCGTACGCGCGAAACCACGTCTGCGGATCGGGCGGGTTGAACGTCACGCGCTTGCCGTTGACGATCTCCGGAACTGATTGCAACATACAATAATCGCGGCCGTCACCCTCAACGTGTTTGACGTTGCCGATATTATTGTTCCAGCAAAATTTTCCTCGTCCGGTCTCAAGCGCGTACTGCGCCCAGATCACGCCGCATGAAGCTTTGCTCGGCGCGGCGCCGTCGTAGAGATCGCGCCACGCAGCGACGAGAGCACGCGCGAAGTCTTCGGTGGAGAACTTCGTGCGCACGGTGGGTACGAGCTGCTCGGTCACTGACCACCTCCGAACTTCGCCGCCTCAGCGAGATCGGCGAGGCGCTCGGCGCGCGCCCGATCAGCCTCGACGAGGTACTGGCGGAGCTCCTCGACGGGCACGAGATCGAGACCGAGCTCGACGAGCCGGCGCGAGATCTCCCCGGGCTCAGAGAGCCTGCCGGAAAGTACGCTGGCCACGAGCGTTGCCAGCTCCGCGGTGACTGCTGCCGGGATGGCGATCATTGCGCACCCCCTTCCGCGCCGGCGTCGACGCCCCATGCCTCGCGGACCTTCGCGCGACACTCACGTGACTCGGCAAGTGTCGTAGCGTAGTCCACGCATTCAAGTTGCTGCGCAAGGTAACCGGCGCTCGCTGCATCGCGCGAGGCGCTCGTGCCGCAGGCCTGCGCTGCCATCGCAGCCAGACCCACGAACAAGAGCACCGGCAACGGCGGTGGTGGGGTCGACGACGATGGCCGATAGACCCGGCGCATGACGCCCATGAGCGCAACCCCCAGCGCAGACGCCGCGCCGAACTCCACGGGCGATGCCTCCAACCACACCATCGCGACGATACCCACCATCACCACGGCGAGTGCCACTACAGACGACCAACGAATTTCGCTATCACTCGGCATTGTTATTTCTCCTGTCGAAAATAATATTATCTAAATCTTTCCTAATCTTATCGACAGCCTTCACGAGGCCGTCAATCGTGTTGGTCAGTTGGCCAAGTCGGTAGATTGACCACCCGACGGCGCCGATTGCGGTAATCGACGCAGGAACAAGCCACTTCAGGACCTCATGATCAATCACGGTACGACCTCCTTTCTTTTTTGACCCGGGCAACGCTCCAACGAACACATCACCAAAGACCTCTCCCCGCGCAAGGAGACCCAGGCGGAAAACGAATCTCGTTCCTCCCAATGGTTCCAGGAGATATCCGCCACACGCGCTTGATCGCTATTGCACATTACGACACCGACCCCCATTTCTTTGCCCACGTATTGAGTTTCGCTCGGAACGCCGGAGATGTTGGCTGGTCTTCGAACATCAAGACGAAGGCGCCAAACCTGTAGATTGCATTGTCGGCGCCGTTGTAACCGACGCCAATGCCGCTCACCATGACCGTGGCCGGGTCATACGGGACGAACCCTTCCACGCCTTCGGGTGAAGTGCCAACGAATGCCCGAAGGTGATTGTCCCACGCCTCGAATCCGATCATCCTTGTCTGCCCGTCGTTGACGGAACCTCCCAGTGGGAAGCGAAGAAAGTTGCCTCCCCCCATATCCCAAAAGACCTCGATAGCCCCATTGCTTAGGCCGAACTTTGGATTGCTGGTGACCAATGTGTTGGGAGGATTATTTGACGGGTAGTTCGCGGCGCTCCTTGCGTCCGTCGTGTTGCCCACGATCCAGAACTCAAGACCGCTCTTGGTCGGCTCGCTCCCGTCGCTATCTGTCCGATAGAGTTCGTCTTCCCCCTCGAAAGAGACGGCGGGGAGAGAACCAAAGGCGTTCTCTCGGTAGTATGCGCCCCACCCTCCAAGACCGTAGCCGGCTCCCTGGGCGACCCACGACTTGACGCGCCCAGCAGTGGGAGTGACCTGGTCGGACTGCCACACCGCCGCGGTAGGAACATCCACGGTTGGATGCCAGGCCTCGAAGCCGCCAACGAGCGGAGCGCTCGATCCGTCTGGGCCAGACACCACAACATCCTGCATCCCAGCCGGCAATGCCGGAGAAATGCAGGTAACGGTACCATCGTTCTGCACGACAGACGTACAAGCCATACCCCCGATCGTCACCGCAGAGACATCGCCGACAACTGTCAACGTGAGGGGGACAGAGCCGTAGGTATCGCCAAGAGAGGGTGATACGGAAAGGATAGCAGGGGGAGGATTGGGCGCTGGCAATGTTTCTGTGTACACGAGCACGATCGAGTTGCTGTCTCCCGCTGCTGTCGTCACGCTCACCGCCACATCTCCGGGGGCATGAGGGGGCGCAACGAACGTACACGTTACTTCGTCGCTCGAAATGGGGGCGACGTCAGCGTCTCCCACTCGAACGTTGTTAGCTCCTGCGAGATGGGTACCGATCGCGATGACCGTCTGCCCCCCTGTCTCTTCCACCTCCGGTGGGCTCAACATCGTGAGGACGGGAAGGGGCAATGGTGGCGTGACCTTTGGCGCAACCATTTCCGCCGTGAGAATCCCGCAACACAGATGCAGGGTACCATCCGCCTCAACGTTGCCAACAATGTCATCGCCCGATACAGGAGTGCATCGCTCGAGTGTGCCAGTATCTGAGACGCGAACCCATGACGAAGTTCCAGGACCAAGCTTGGTGAGCCATCGCGGAACCTGGCCAAACTGCTGAATCTCAACTGCCGAACTGGGCCAGTAGGAACCAAGAGTAATACCCGTCGTTCTTCGCCCCCCATTCCTCGCTTCTGCCGTTGCTTGAACAAAGGTCCCGGAAACCGGGTCTTGGATGACGGGGTCGCCCGCGTCTCCTTTGCTACCCATGCCAGAAAGAGTTGCGTGAAAACTGATCGAGAATTGGGGCGATGTCATTATCTCTGTCCTCTCTGCGCTACTCCGTCGGCGCCTGACGCGGCAGGGACGGAAAGCCGGAAGTTGGAAACGCGGGAAGGTGGTGGCGGCTGTGCGGCCGGTCGCTGATACGTGGATTGAATTGTTTGCACGAAGTCCGGCGCAAGCGTTTGGTCTGTTGGCAAGTCGAGCAGAATCCCGAGTGCGATTCGTCGCGTATAGGGGATGGGTGATTTGCTGTCGACAAGAGCCTGAAACACTTGGTTGCGCATCTCATCGTAGAGTCGAGGGTACACAGCCTTAACTGCCTCGACGTGCTCGGGGGTGAGCCCGCCGTGCACGGCTTTGCGTACGATGATGGTGGGATCATCGAGTGCTTCTTTGTACCTTCTGAATTGCGCAATCTCCGCGTCACTCGCGCGCGTCGCGGGCTGGAATTGCGGCTGCAAAGAGTATGGGTCTTTTTTTGCGCTCGGGAGTTTTGAAGCGAGAAAGGCGACCCCTCGCATGGCCGTCGCCGTTGCCGCCGTCGTCGTCTTTGGAGCGGCGTCGCTCACGGGGTTTAGCGCTGCGCCAACGCGATCGGAAAGTTGCTGCGGATTCGCTTGGAGTGCGGATATCCCGCGTTGATCGCGAATGAACTTTTCCGTCTTCACCCCTCCCGCTCTCGCGGCTTCACCTACGGCCTTCGCTTTGTCTTCCGAGCCGAGGACGCTGTTGACGCTAGATCTCGCGACTTCGTCACCAACCTTTTGCGCGCGCCCTTTGCTCGCGGCGCTGCTGATTAGCTGCGAGAAAAACCCGCTATCCACGCTCGAAGGAGACGGACTCGGCGACGGCGCTCGAGCAACGCCAACAGCCTCACGCGCGCCGCCGGTGAACTTGCGCATGACGCTCTTCGCTTGCTGCTCGAGCATCGCAAGACGTTTCATCGTGGATATTGGGTTGACGGCTAGATCGGTTACGACGCCGACCAGCCCACCAAATTGTCGCTCATGTTCCTCCGCTTGAAGGCGTCGGATTTGGTTGATCGTCGAGGCCTCCTGCGTTGCCGAGTTGAACGTCTTCTCGAGCGAGTCGAGCGCCGCGCGCTCGTCTGCAATGGCCTGCGCCCCGCGAGCTCCGTGGTCATAGGCTTGCTCTGTCGCGTCGAGGAAGCGTCGGCGTGTCGAGAGAAAGTCTCGAACGGACTGCGCGTCGAGGTCCCTCGCTGGCGTCGTCAGCTGGTCGATGAAGCCGTGCACCGCGCCGGTATCGCCGACGAAGTCCGGGCGCCCAGCAGTCGATCCATATCGTGTCGTGAACCTGTTTTGAAATCGTTCCCCGAGCGCGATGTTGCTCGTCGTTGCCTCGTTGACGATCCGCTGCGCCTCGCCCGCTTTGCCCCATGCAGTGTCCTCGAGTGCAGATTGCAACCCCTTCGAGTCTCTGTAGAGTGCATCAAACGTACGCCCTGATTCGGACAGACCAACGGCAGTACGACCAAATTTCGCCTCTTGTCCGACCCACCTCTTTGTGGTGTCGAGCGCATCAAAAAGCTTGGCGCTGTCACCGGAATCAATCGCATCATTGATTCTCGACACATAACCCGCGAACCTCTTCGCGCTCTTCTTGGTGAGCCCGGAATTGGCGTCTCCAATCATCGGCTCGACTTCCGCTTGTGCGCGTGAGAGCCAATCTTTTGCAATCAACGATTGCTCTTGAAAGTTGGATTTGTCGACCAGGTTCTCGATTTGTTTTAGTTTCGCTTCCCCGAACGTTTCCATTTGGGTGATCGACTGCGCCCGTTGCTGCTTTGTAATCGACTCCGACAAGTCGCGGGCTTGTTCTGCGAGACGGCGCTCGCGAGCGACGAGAAGGTTCTGGCGGTTCGCCCAGATCTCGCCCAACGTCGAGGGCGAGGCCTGGTTCGCGAGCTCTTGGCCCGCAGCTTCCTCCGCCATCGTCTTACCGACGTTCGGCGCTGCCTCTCCGAAGGCCTTTTCCGCGACAGCATCGTAAGCCTCGGCGCTCACCTTGGGCGCTTTCCACGCCCGGTAACCTTCGCCGAGGCCGTGCATCAGACCGCCGGCAATCATGCCGCCGAGAGCTCCGTGAGAGGCACCGCCGATCAATGCCTCGCCTGTGAGGTCGGTGTCTTTAAGCGCGGACTCGGAGATTGCCTCTCCGGCGCCGTAAAACGATCCCTCGACGGCGCCACGAGCAAGGGCGCCGCCCGCGCGTGCAAGAGCACCTTCGCCGAGCACCTTTGCGAGCCCGCGCTCCGTGCCGGCGCCGATACGAGAGACCATCGCCGGAAGCGTGGAGAGTCCCTCTTCGTCTCCCGCAAGCGCGCCACCGAGGACGCCGCCGAGCTCGGAGATGGTCGACGCAATGGGCGCGTAGGACTTCCAGCGCTCGAGGCCTTCGGACGCGAGCTTCGCCCCTTCATCGCCGCGGAGCGCTCGCGTCAGTTCTACGATCGCCTTGTCGCTCAGCCCCAGCGTAAGGCCTCGCGCGGCGCCCTCGAGCGACGGCATGATCGCGCCCTCGATAGGATGCTCGGCGAAGTACGCGTCAAGGCGGGCGCGCGCCACGTCCGTGTTGGCTTGCTGCTGCGCAGCCTGCTGCTCAGCAGGTGTCGCCGCACGCACGCCTTGCCCTTCGCGCGCAATGCCCGCGGGGAGATACCCGACCTTTCCGGTAGCCGTCGTGACGGGCGTCGGATCTGCCATCAGCGACCTCTCAGAGGAGCGACGAGATCGTCGTAGCTCTCCGTGCGCTGCGTGACCGGCATCGTGTTACCCGTCAGTTTGCTTGTGGGCTCAACGCCTTGCGCACCTTGTTTGTAGCTCTGTTGTCCGCGCATCAAGCCGCGCGCCTCGCCCTGCATGCGATGCTCACGCATCATCATCTCAGCGTGCCGCGCGAGCGCCTGCTGCTCGCGCACGAGTACAAATTCTGGCTTTCCCTGCACGCTCATGCTGCCGAGCGCATCGCCAATCGCAGGATCGTCTTTGGCAACGCGCGCGACGAGCTCTTTGTTTTCTTTGTCAATCTCGTGGAGCCGCTGAAAGTCGCCTCCAACAGACGACAGCTTTTTCGCCTCTTCGATGTTTTTGGCTATCTGCCGAAGTGCATTCGTCTTTTGAAGTAGCTGCGATCCATCCTTATTCAGTTCGTTTGCAACACCTGCGTCCGGAGCAAAGCCGCCAAGCGTCGGAACATAGGACGTCGAGCGGTCTTTGCCGCCAGTACCAGGCACGCCGTACCTTTCGGCCATATCCACGGTCGCCTTGTCGTGCGTCAGTTGTGCGAAATTGTCCGCAGCTTTTGCGCGTTCATCATCGATGCTTGCAAGCATCGTCTGATAAGCTGCCTGGTTTTTTGCGTTGCGCGATTGCGCGTAGAGTGCGCCCAATTGGACTTTTGCATTATCCAAATACTGCGCCCGCGTGGCTGCCGCTGCGCGTTCGGGGTCGCCGAACGCAGCGAGGTTTTGCGCATAAAGATTCGTTCGTAGGTCGTACGCGTTTCTCGCCTTCGCGATGTTCGCCTTTTGAGCGTCGATGTTCGCGTCGACTGCCCGGTTGACGATTGACAATGCTGCGTTTTGGCCGCCCGTCAATGAGGCGCCAAACTGGCCAAGTCCGATTGCAAGAGCGGCGAGCACCTTGGCCGCGCCGCCCTGCTCTTTCCAATACGCATTCGGATCGATCTTGGCATTTGCATCATTGGCGAGCTGCTCAAACCTGCCTTGTTCCTGTTGGATATACGCGTTTCTCTTTTGCGTGATTTGACTGCTCACCGCTTGCGCCTTCGCACTCGCGATGACGTCGGCCTGTGCCATCTGAGATTCAGCATCGGACTCGAGCTGGGAAGCGGCGTAAGTATTCTGTGCAGCTGCAACTCGAGCGGCAGACGCTCGAGCGCGAGCCTCTTCTCCTCGCGCGAGGTCCTCGGGATCGATCCCGTATTCGACTTTGCTCGAGCGCGTGCTTGGCGTCCACCGAGGTTTGCCGGTTGCGGGGAGCGACGCGGGGGCCGCTCGCTGCAGGTCGTCGAACGACATTGCGCTGGGGAATCCGTCACCCTCAGCCGGTCCTTGCACTGGAAGAGGGGCAGCCGCGGCCGCTTCAGGCGTTGCGGTTTTCTCTCCGAGAATGCGTTGCAGCCATGGCCTTGGAGCCCCTGCGAGTTGAAGCGATTGCAGCGGGTTTGGCCCCGCAGGTTGTGGCTGCGGAGAAGGAGCGACGGGAGGCGGATCGTCGAGCTCGATGGTCGGGTTAGCAGCCTGAAGCGGCAACGGTGGAGCAGCCGAAGGAACGGGCGATCCCGTGATGCTCGCCAGTCCCGCGAGCGTGCCGGGCGAAAGGTTGTATCGTGCACCCAATGATGCGAGGTTCATCGTCGCGCCTCCAATCTCTTGAGCCTCTCGTTTTGCTCTCGTTGCTGCGCCGCGAGATGACCAGCAGCAGCGAGTGAAAGTTTGAGCGCCTTCGGTTGGTCGATCCGCAGCAGACCGTCCGGCCCACGCATGACAGCCGATCCGGTGATGTCGTTGCGCGCCATCCGCTGCGCCATCGGTCCGACATTCTGCTCTCCCACGACTTGCCCCTGCGACTCAGCGAAGCCAGGGAGGTAGCTGTATTCATATGGCTCGAGACCCTCTTCAAGCGCTCGGCCCATATCTACATTACGGATACCTTGCTTCATCCGCTCGTCGCTGCCTAAAGCCGCGAAGGCACCAATAGTAGATATCAACGCCTTGCCGTACCCGAGCGCCCTGTCCCAACCAGATTGTTTATTTTTCTCATCAATTGCCCCCACCTGTTGCTCGACCCCGCGCTGCTGCAATTGCGATTGTAGGTCCGCATTCTGCGCATTGTATCCCATCTGCTCATATCCGAGTTGCTTTTGGGCATTGAGTTGACGCTGTGTCATCTCAGATTGCGCCTGTGCGGTTGCCTGCTGCTGGTAGAGTTGTTGCGCGGTCAGGTCCTGCGTACCCATCGCGCCCGCCCCTTGACCGTAAGCATTGCGTGCTGTCGAGAGCTCGCCGGTTCTTGCATTGCCGTACTGCATGGCACCAGAAAGTTGCTGTTGCTGCATTGCCTGCAGCGACTGCGCATTTGCCGCCGCCTGCGCGAGGGAGCCACCCTTTGCGGCCGCCTGCGCCGTCAGCTGGCTTGCGAGCGATTGGCCCGCCACGCCTCCACCAAGGATGGCGGCCTGCGAGGGCGCTTGTCCGTTTGCCGACTGCTGCAGCAACGCGAGCGCTTGCTGCTGCGTGGCGCGATCTTGAAGCGCCTGCGCCGCAACTTCGTTCGCGCCGGAGAAATCAGCCTGGTAGGCCTGCTGCTGGGACGCCGCCCCTGCAAGACTCCGATATCTATTGACGTCCTGGTCGGAGCCAGAATATCCGATCAGGTTGCCGTCTTTGTCGTATTGCGGAGTACCAATATATCCACCAAACGCGAAACGATCGTAGAGCGGATCTTGCGTCGTCCCGTCCGAGTTGGTGCCATACAAAGTTGGGTCAAACATATCAGCTCCCACCTACGGCTTGAGCAAGACTCAAACGACGAACTCGGAACTTCATCCGCTCGTCGCTGCCCATGGCCGCGCCCGCGCCAAGGCCAGATCCAACCATACTGGCGCCATATCCGATCAGATTCTGTATACGATTCAGGTCTTGTTGATTCGCTTGTTGATTGACGTCGTAGACTCCAAACTCGATCTGCTGGTTCTTGAGCGCCGCCTGCTGTGCCGCGTCGTTGACGTTGTAACCCAACTGCTCATATCCCATCTGGGCTTGTTGGTTGATTTGGCGTTGCTGCAACTCGTTCTGTTGCTGTGAAAGCGTCTGCTGCTGCGTGAGGTTCATGCTCGAGTAGTCGCCCTGCCGGACGTTGTTTGCGTCCTGCATATACTGTTGTCGAGCCTGCGCTTGTTCTGCTGCCTGTTGCGCTGCAATCTGTTGGTTGCCCGTCTGCATGTAGCTGCCCTGCGTCCCTTGCTGTTGGCGCATTGCTGCTGCCTGCGCGAGGGAGCCGCCGCGCATGCTCATCGCGCCCGCACGCTGTGCCTGCGCTCCTTGTTGCAGCATCTGTTGTGACAATTGCGTAGCCTGTGTTGGAGCTCCGTTGGCCACCGCAGCATCCAAGTTCATCGCGTCGACTTGTGAGGCGCGCGCCGCGTCGCCCAACGATGCATATTGGTTCGCCGCGGAGAAGTTTGTTTGGTACGCGGGCACCGCCGCGGCCGCCTGCGCGAGACTCTGATACCGTGCGACGTCTGCCGATTGCCCGCTGGCCGTTGGGTCGTTGACAAGCTTACTGGTGTTCGGATCGACAAAAACCGTCGACGTGTAGCCGCCCCAAACAGGCTCGTCTCCCGCAACGAACCCGGCCTTTGTCGGCGTATCGTTTGTGGCGCGCGTGGTCGTGTTGCCGGAAACGTCCGAATAGTAAATGGGGTTTGACCCGCGATATTGATGATAAAGGGCGTAGTCTTGCGCTGTTTGCGGAGAGAACGCCTTCGTGAGTTGCTTGCCAATCGAAGGGAGCGATCCAATCGTGTCCACGTCACCCCTTCCTTTCTGCGGCTGGATGCTTGAATCCCTTCTTGGTCCCGACCTCGAGGCCAAAGGTTTCGAGCACGGGCCCCTTGCCCGTAGTGAGCACAAGTCCGTTCGACGGCGCCGAGTCCGAGAAACGGAAACGAATCTGCCTTGCCTTGCGGCGCGCCCCAATCATGACCTGGCAATGTTCAAGTTTTCCCGGCGATGTCACTGCCGAACCTGCTTCGAACGTGTGCGTCTGCGTGAATGCGTCCTCGCCGTCAAAGGCAATATCGACCGTGAGATCATGGTGGTCTTGCGACACCCCTTCGAGCACCAGTCGGCGCACCGACTGGAACGAGAGCGGCGAAGACATGGTGGTAGGAACCGTGCCCGGGGCAACGTCGGCCGCTGCCGCGTCGTAATCCGTCGTCTCGATAACTATCGGGACGTAATGGGTATCATCCTGATTTGTCGTTTCTTCCTCCACGAGCACCGTGCCAAGCGGCGTCACGAGCGTGTACTGGTCCCGGTATATGCACGCGTCCGCGAACGGGGTGCCGTAGACACCATCCGCCCAATACTTCGATGTTGCCCATTGGTTCTCGGCATAGTCCCAAACGAGAACCAGGCCACTTGTGCCGTCTGAGGTGTTGCACGTGAAGCGCACGTGGCTCGTGTTGGCACTCGCTACCAATACCGCGCTCGTCACGTCATGGTATTGTGCAAGTGTCTCGCGGACGGGGCGGCCAACCCATGACACTTCGAGTGCGCGACTCAAAAGCTGAAGTCCTTTGGTCGACTGGAAGAGAACTCCTACGGGCGTGCTGATAACACTACGCGGATTGATGCATCCTGCATCGGTTGGGATCTCGAACGGTCCCTGCAGATCGCTATTTTGCCCGTTCGCCGCCGGACCTTGACCGATGATGTACTGCATCCAATTCCGGCCAAAAACAACGAGTTTGTCGTCGAGCGAAGCGAGTGCGACAACCTCACGCTCGAAGGCAAACCGAAACGCTCCCGACGCAAACCCCGGCGCCGTCCCCTCATCGTCGAGGAACGATTTGGTGAACCATACCTCGTGCCTCGAGCCGTCGACGATCCAAAGCCGGTTCATGTGCAAGGTCATCGTCGTTTGTGCCGGCGGTTGCTCGTCTGCCAAATCCCCGCCTTGCGTGTAGATTGCAGGCCTTTCCGCGAGCGCAATACCATTGCCGATATCCCCATCCGCAATCGTGTCAACGAGGTGAGAAAGCTGCGCGCTCCCGTCGTTGAGCACCATGTTGAAGGATGGCGGAATCGACAATTGTTGCGGGTTCGCCTGTCCCATAGGAGTTCGGTACGCCGTGAGGTAGTACCACCCCGATGGATCGACCGGCCCCTTGTTGCCGACCGTAATCGAATTTAGGTCAACCAGTGTCTGGTAGTTCGCGTTTGCAAGAGTAAACGGTTTGGAGAGGAGCGCTGGCGGGCTTCGGTATTTGAGTCCTGAAGCCGAATAGTATTCAGCCACAAAACCATAAACATAATCGCCCGCCTGCATGCTGCCGCCCGCCATGCCTTCTTTGATGTCGGCGATGGTTGGCTCGCGCGAAAAGCCGTAGTCGAAAACCTGCTGCCCGTCGTAGACAGACAGAAGCCCTCCCGTGATGAATATCTCTCGGTTGTACGACACGACACGGTCCGCATCCTTTGGACGGTTTGCGCCCATCGTCACGGACAGCAGCCTGAGCCCGCACATCTGCGATTCGCTACGGTTCTGCGAGAGATCGAGCTGATATGGGATTAGCGAGACAGCTTCGGTCGGGAGAGTGCATGCATGAGGGGGGCGAGGAAATGGGCCGCCGGCGATAGAAGTGTCGATGCGGCCGACATAATGGTGTGTCCCGGTCGCGTCCGGCACTTGCTGCGTGGCTACCAGGAGATAAGAGTTTGGCGTTTGCGTGATCGCCTCTGTCGAGGAAAACGCATCAACTACGGCGAACGTCGGAGTTAGCCCGGTGTCGAGGATACCCGTGAGCGGAAGAACGTTCGCCGTGTGCGTTGGCGAGTACATGAATCCGTCTGGCGTGACGATGCATGTTGCGGTATACGGCGCGGAAGTGTCGGCATATCCAACCCATGCCGCGGACGTCTTAGCCACGATCGAGAAGGGTGTTGCCGGCACCGCATCAATCGTAATGGGGCCCGTAGCCTGAATGAGCGAAAGCGGATCATGTGTCGTCATCCGCACCGCGCTGCCGTTCGAGTACGCAACCCAAACCTGGCTCTCGTCTGCATCTACCACGGGAGACGAACATGCTGTGGCTTCGCCTGCGGCTGAAACCGTTCCAATCGACACGGGAGGGCCGCCGCCAAACGAATAGGAGAAGCGCTGCACCCTTACCAGGTGAGTCACAATATCGACGTACGCAACGATGAATCCACCAAGAGCTGGGCAAACGTCGAAGTCCAAGGCTCCAGAAATGAGAACGGAATCGGCCGGAAAGGACGGGTCGACATCAAGGGCGGAGGTGCTCACGGCGTTGACCAAGATGTTGCTTTCGGCGTGTGTCAACATGACTGCCGTCGTGGCATCGACGCTGGCCACGCGAACAACTCCCATCGAAATGCCGAAGCGGAACGGACCCGCGATTCTCGATTTCGAAGCGGTGTCGAAAATGCCAAGCCACGACAAGCCGAAACTAGAATTCGCTGCATCTCCGTCAATCCAGCCCACAACAAGGTGCGGGCCGCAGGCGGCTAGGTCTGCACACGCAACGCCGGCCGATGACGCAAGGATGGTATCCCATGTCAACCCTGGTTTTGGTCGGTATTCGACCAAAACCCATTGCTCAAGATTTGGCTCGTAAGCAAATACTTCTCCGGTCGGCGCAAGAAGAACGAGCTGGTCGCCGCGCGCTCCAATCCTCGACGCAGAAGGGATGGCCGTCGATCCACTCCCGGGCGCCATCGCTTTCGACAGCGATCTGGTTCCTGCCCTTTTTTCGAGGGCATTCCCTCGCGTCCACCTCACGTTTTCCGCTCGCGCGAGCGTGCCGAACGGGTCATGGATCGATGACGTGCCCTCAGACAAGCCCGCCTTGAACGAGGTCTTGATGGTCTGAAATTGAAGCATCAGGGACTTTGCCCTTTCGACGCATCAACGGGGTTCGATGATCGAGGATAAAACCACAAATCGAGAACGCACGTTTCGTTCGCGATGAGAGCGAGCTGCGAGAGCTCGTCGAAACTGATACCGGCCGCCTCTGCGAGAGCAACGGGGAACCCTCTCGCATCGTAGTTCTGGCGCACAGCCATGCACGCTGCTGGCATGCCAAGCCCATGGTTTACAATTTTTGGCACCCCGCCAGAAAGCGCCACGCTCACAAGGCGTCCAAATGAAAACGGCGTCTGCTGCGCAGCGAGAGATTGCGCGGTCCGCTGTGCCTGGTCACCCACGAACGAGCCCGTATGCACTCGCCTGTAGGGCACACGTACCGGCTTCATGGCCACCACCCGTAGACCCTGCCCGGTGCGCCAAACCCATGCGATTCGTCAACGTCCTGCACCCTCTCCGGCTGCAGCATGTCCCGGTACGCAGAGAGAGAGTCGATATGACCATAAACTCTTTCCTTCTGCGAAAGATAAAAACCAGGATCGCTCTCTTCCTTTGCAAGCACCGTTGCGCATGCGCCGTATATGGCCGCCACCTCATATCCGTTGTAGCCGTCAAAAACATCGGACGGGTTGACGAGACGAATGCTCGCGGGCGTGTAGTAGACAGTTGCCGTATACGAGAGTGTCTTCGGTAAGAACTCAATGTTGTTTGCCTGCACTCGATACCTCGCCGCTTGGAAGGGCGAGATGGCAATGTTGCTCGAGAGGAAGCCGTGTTGAACAGGCCCAAACGAAAGCATGGGCGCAGTGATCCCGCCGTACGTCGCTGTCACTTCCTGTGCTGCCCAAAAATCAGAAGGCAAAGAGTAAAGCGACGTTGGCGGTCGAACATCAAAGACGATCTGACTGCGCAAGAAGGGTTGCCCCTGGTTGCGCGTGAGCCGGCCATGCAGCTCGGCGAGCTCTTGATTTAGATATTCCGTAAGCTCCGCGTCCGTCACAAACTGCGAGTTCTCTTGATTCGTCCTTTGGCGGATATCAAGAAGCATGTCCTGCAGCGAACGCGGTCTCATGGGATCACCTCACGCTCAAGACGGCGGCGCGGAAGGCCTCGACGAAGGCTTGTCGATCGCCTCGTTGTGACGCCTCGTAGAGTTCGTCGATGGCCGCCGAGCTCTCGTCATCGTCGCCGTCGTCGCCCAATTCGAGATCACTCTCGCTTGGGCGGTCGCTCTCTGAGTCGTCACCGCCGCGAGATTTTCGCGACTGCGAAATCACGACGGCAAGACTCGGTTTCTTCTCGTCGCTCACTTGACGCCCCAATATCCGTTGCGGAATGCAACGAAGAGCATGATGGTCGACGTGGGATCATCGAGCGGTGTGCCGTCCGCATTCCACGTGTAGACATCAAAGGAGATGGGCGTTTGTGACGCCTCGTTGCGGACGTTACCCGCCGTGGCGTATGCGCCTGCGCCCGCTGCTGTCGATTCGGCAACGGTTGCCGAAATCGAAATGAGGCGATTGAATGTATCCTGCAAGTTGACCGTGAACTTGTTTGTTCCGGCTACGTGCGTAATCGAAGTTACCGCGTTCGCCCCATCAACCGCGCTTTGTGGAACGGAGGTGCCGGCACCTTGAGCGACGAATTGAAACTCGAGATAAATGCGACTCGAGCCGAAAGACTGAGACGGATAAAGGGTCCGGTTCATCGCGACACCTCACAACAAGCCAACGGCGTTCCAGCCGGGAGCATTGCAGCCGATGTTGCCGTAATACCCAATACGGATCTGGTACGAATCCGTTGTTGGATTACGAAGAAGACGAAGCCCGTCGCCGGACTCGCCAAGAACACGCGGCGCCTCAAGAAGGGACTTGAACGTCCACGTGGAGAGGGTGAGCATGTAAAACTGCCCAGTTGGACAATTGTTGTCTGAGATGATGTCGAGCGGGCCCTTGGGCCCGTGCATCTGAAGCCCCGTAACACCAATGTCCGCATCGGGGAGTTGGGAATTCAGAATGATAACCTTGCTCCCCAGCGCGATTGATATGTTCGCGAAATCTAGGGGATTGACCACGATCAAGTCCGGTTTGCCACCCTCGAGAACGAGACGTGCGGCGCACTTCTGGATCGTCTCTTCGATTGGTCCGCCCTGGGTCTTCGTCCACCTCAAACCCGAAAGACGAGTGACATCAACCGAACGGTCGATGCCAAAGAAGTTGTCTCCGGGCGCCGGCGGCACCATGGGAATCCAGCCCGCAAGCCCGGTAGGCAACGAGCGTGGAGTCTCGAAATCTCCGTTTTGGAAGATGTAGTCTCCGATGGCGGCAGTGGGGATTGCGGTGCTGATCGGCGCACTCAAGGTGAGAATGCCATTCTCTCGGTCAACTGCCGTGACCTGCACAACACCAGTCTCTTTGATTCCTGTCGTTCCGTCCGTGGCGGCGAGATTGAGCTGCATATTGATCTCGAAATTGACTACGCTGTTTGGGTCGGCCAATATGAGCTGATTCGTCGTGAGGACGGTCGTGGCACCAATCCTTCCGCGTGACCCGCCACCGTTACCAAATAGCGTATTCGCGATCGAACGACCGGCCGTGTAAAACGCATTACTGATTTCGCTCTTCATGCCGTCGAGCATGCTGAAGTCGCCAAGCTTGGCGGCGTCGACCATGTCCCCGGCGATGTTCGCGAACACATAATCGCGAGCTCGCGGAACGTTCACGGCGCTGTAGACGGACGGCGTCGCGTTGGCTTGGCCTACAGCGAACGCCGCGCCTCGGCCCTGCGGGCTGCCGTACTGGAATGCGATCTGCCAGTTGAGGCCGCCGAACTTCGTGTTCTTCGCCATGCGGGCAAAGAGCGTCGATTCGCCGTAACAAATGTTATTTACGGTTCGTGGGTCATATTGAATTTTTAGAACTCGACCTAATGCGAGTTCGTCCAACGTGTCAGACATAACGTCCTCCGGATTGAGCGGTGGTTGTCACCGCGCAGCCGGACGAGCGATTAGGTCGGGTGGAAGGCTTCCCTCAGAATACGAAGTGACGCCTCGTCCTTTTCGGCCGACGTCATCTTGCGCGGAGGGGACGCCCGCTCTCCCGACGCCGTCGTCGTCAGAGTGCGCGGACCATCGGCCCTATCCGTTGGCCGTTGTATCAGTGTCTTCTCCGCATTGTTGCTGCCATTCCCTGGCATCGGAGCAAGCTTGCTCCACGCATCCACACGTGACGAGCGTTGCTTGGCCATCTCTTCGAGAAGCCCTGCAACGTAGTCGTTGTCTGGATCTTCGCCGTGTTCTTCCTTGTAGGCGACCCGATGCTTATCTGCGAGTTGAAGTCCGTAAAAAGCAACTTCTTCCGGGGTGAACTCTTTTCGAATATTTGGATATTTCGTGACATTACCGGCCACGAGCATGACAAAATCGCGTTGTGCCTCGCGAATCGAATATTGTGTTTGCGCCTGCTGCTTCTCGGCTTTCTCGGCCGCGAGCTCGCGACGAATGACGGCAAGCTCCTCGCGGAGCGCCGCAGTCTCGGTCTTCGTCTCTTCGCGCGCCGTCGCTACGAGCTGCGACGGATCATGTTCCGTCGCGAGCATCTCAAGAAATTTCTTTGGCTCGATCCCCGAGAGCTCGAGGAGCTTCGATGGCGACATCTTCGCCGCCTTCGCGCGCTCGGCAAACTCTTTGTCCGACCGCAATTGCGCACGCTCTTGTTCGATTTGTGCGCGCTCCTCATTCAGCTTTTTTCGGGCTTCCGCAGCCCGTAAGTCAGCTTTGCGAGCTGCAAGAATACGAACAGACACACGGTCGTCAGTCTTCGCCGCCTCGCCTGCCGGCGCATCTGCTGCTGTCGCTGCATGCTCTCCTCCTGCCGAAGGAGAAGCGGGATTAGAGGCATTGGGACCCTCTTTAAGCTTCTTTGCCGCTTCAGGGAATACTCGTTCAATCGCGGACTTGAAGTCCGCTTGCGATTCCGTTTCCGCAGTTTGCGGCTGCGCGTTCGTAGTTGCTACGTCTGTCATGCTGCCTCCGGCATGGGCATAGGTGCGGATCCCGGTCCTGGTCCCGGCATTGGTCCAGCACCTGGCATAGGCCCGAGAGCCGGCCCTGGTGGAGGAGTTGCCTGCGCAATGAAACCCTGCGTAAGGGCCATGTAATCTCTCAGTAGGCCAAGTCTGGTATCTGGCACCATATCCAATCGAGCATCATGGTATGCCTGGTTGACCAGCCTCAACGCTAGGTGGTGATCGTCGAACGGCTCGGGAGAGACGGCGAGACCATCGGTCAACATGGTTTTGATGTTGCGCTCGATGATACGTCGTGAAGCATTTGCCCGGCGCACGTATTGCTGCGTGTCGGGGAAGTCTACGATATCGAGAACATCCTCGGGTGGGATCATGCCTGCCTGAATCATGTCCTGCGCCCATGCGAGCTTGCCCGCGGGCGTGGAAGGGATCATCGATACGGGATAGACGTCGATAACCGGATCATCCACTGCCACGTCCGACCACCGAATCTGCTCTACAGCCCCCTGCGCCACCGAGCGCACGCTGTAGCTCCCGCCAATCTTCTTGGCCATTCGCACCACGAGGTGCGCAATGTCGATAATGAACTGCTCGTAATCTCGGCCTACCTTCATGAACCGCTCGGACGCGATATCCTGATACGTCCTTTGCGCAGGCTCGGAATCGAGGCCCGCAGGCTTCTGACCTGTCGCATTCATTTGCGACACGCCCTCGTCCTCAAATGCCTTATTGTAGATTTGCCACAAATGTGCGTATATCTCTTGAGATATAACCGAAGGGGCATGGTACGTTGGCGGAGTCCCGCTGTACTTGACGATGGCCGCGAGATCGTTGTTGATCTGCTGAACCAGCGTCTGCCCGTTCTGCACCATCCAGTGACCCTGGATAAGATGATGGCCCTTTTGAATTTGCTGAAGGAGCTTGTTGATCTCGCGCTGTTTGCCGGCTTGTGCCTCGGCAATGCCGACGCCGAAATAACCAATCACGTCCTCTTGCCAACGAATAACGGCGAAGGGGAAGGGATCTTCCCATTCCTCGTCAACGAGAGTGGCGTTGTCAATGGCGATGACGTGCCGGCCCGGACTCTTTGGGCCTGCGAGATGCCATGCCTCGGTAACCAGAACCTGGTCGGCGTTCGATTGCCAGGAGAATTCGCGGTCATCTGCCGACGCGGCCACCGTCATGATCTCTGACTCTTTGTCGGGATACGATTCCGCGAGCGTATGCCGGTCTATGTAGAGTCGCTGATACATATTCCGGGGCTTCATGTGCAGCCCCTCGGCCTCGTCGACGACAATCGTATACGTCGGAGCGTGCTCGATACAGACCCGACCATCCGCCTCGTACACCTTCACGAATCCGGTGCCGAAAATGCATGCATGCGCAAATGCGCGATCGGTTTCGACGTAGGCCTTCGTCTCTCGAAAAATACCAGAAACGAACTTGTCCAAGTTCTCCGCGAGCACGCGAGACTCGTAATCGCCGCCATCCGTGAGGAACTTTGGTTTTGGTCGATTCTTCGCCGCAATCTTGCTTACGGCGGTCTGCACCATATTACGAATGACGTTGAGCGATAGACTCGGCACCGTCGAATGGCGGCGAGTGCCAATTACGCCAAAACCGCTAATCGAGCGATCTGCGTAGAGTGTGGCGTTGCGCAGGTCGAGAAACTTGCGATCACCCTGCATGTTGCGCATTTCACGAACTCGCGTCACGAGCTCAAGATGCGGGGTACCCTCCACCTTCCACCATGCGAGAGGACCCGGTACGGACGCAAAGGCATTCAGCATGTAGACCCCCTCTTGAGTCGGAGGAGCCCTTCTCCGTCGAGACCGAGGTCGTCAAGTGCTACCCTTTCGACATCGACCAGCGTTGGCGCGTCATCGCTAGGAAGGTCTGGGGCAGTTTCTTTTCGTAGCGTCCCCGGCAACAAAGAGATCTTTGTGTTGCCGACCTCCAAACTGACAACGCCCCTCTCCTGCATCCAGGCGTGAAGTCGTGTCAGCTCCTCAAGGTCTACCTGCACACCGCACGCATAACGCTTTATTTCAGATCGTCAAGAACTTTTTGCGCACTATGAAACTTTTTCAGCTTCTCGTTTCGAGGCCTCGAAAAATCAGGGTCAATACCATCCGCTCTCTTCGCGCTCGCGAAGTGCGCGCTCTTCTGCCTCGATAAGCGCGCGTTCTTCTTCTGCCGCGCGCTCTTGCGCCGACGGGGGCGGAGCGGCTGGGCGCTCATGGTACGCCGTCGTCGCGCGCCATCCGTAGAGCACGCCGTCTGCGCAGTGATTTTCGAACCCCTCGCACTCCGTGCTTTGGTCTTCATTCCACGGTAATTCAGACCATTCTCTGATCAACGACTTGCACGCGGGACGATAGACCTTGATTCGCCCGCGTTCCAAATCTCCGTTCAGGAGACTCTGATATCCACGCTTATTGTGCTTGTCCGCCGCCTCAATGGGCAGACTGAAGCGTGCGCGCGCCTCTTCGACGTAGCCTTTGCCAAGGCCTCCAATGTCGCCGACCATGCGAACAAACTTGTATTTTGCGTTCAATCGCTGCGTCTCTTCAGCCGCAAGCGATGGCGTCATCTTGCGCCGCTTGTAGCTCTCGACGACGTACGCGACTGGATCGTTCTTGCGCCAACCGAGAACGCTGAAGCTGCACGAGTCTGTAAATCCGTAGTCTTGGCCGAGCAGATAGAATTCGAGCTCAGGCAAGACGTCCGTGCCGTTGCGGACGTCATCGTACGAGTAGACGAGGCCACCAGGAACGATGGTCCAGTCGCCGTCACGCAAACGCCGGCGCGTGTCCTCGTCGAGCCGCTCGAGCGATTCGATGTATTTTGCACGGTCTAAGTGCGGATTGTCGTCGAGGCGCGCCGGAACGTAGACGCCCTTGCGTGTTGCCTCGTCGACGTACCGGTGCTTGACCCATGCGTGCCCGATGCCGATCGGGTTCGAGGCACAGCGAAAGCGAATAGGCACGTCATTGTCGATGTTGCGCCGGAGCCGCGAGAGCAGAAACACCGCGGGACGCTCAGGCCACGTCGTGATTTCGTCGATGCCGATGAACTGGAATTCTGCCGACGAAAAGCGATCGACGTCTCGCGGAGATTGGCAATGTGCGAACGTGAGCGTTGCGCCAGAAGGAAAGGTGAATTTTTTGAGATCGGCATTCCAGTGCGCGCGCGTACCCGCAAGCCATTTCTGCGCGCGATCCATGATGGCGCCCTCGAGGGCGAGCTCGGGGTACGTTCGGCGCAGAATGAGTGCCGCGTAGCCTGGGACGTCCACGTATTGGAGCGCCGCCATCAGGAGCGCGTCGCTCTTACCTCCGCCTGCTGCACCGCCGTAGAGGGCCTCGAGGCAGTCGAGCGCGAGGAATTCGCGCTGCTTTTCCGTCGGCTCGTGAGGACAGAACGGACGCGGCGAATAACGCGTAATCGTAGCTTCGGCACAGGCCTCGATGTCGGCGAGGTCAATCGGATCCACGCGTGCGCCGTATCTTCATCCGCCACCAATAGTATCGATCACACGAAGCGCAATACGCCGTACCTCCCGTCACCCGCTTGCGGCGGCCGCCTACGCGATCTTCTTCCGTGATCTCAAGAGCCCCGTAACATTTGAGACATGAAAATAGCAGACCGTCTTCTTCGGTGTCTTTTCTCTCGTCCCCCTCTTTGGGCCCACTTTTTTCCGCCAGCTCTCTTTTGGTGTCGGCAAGTTGCGTCAGTGCATCATTGAGTGCGTTTTGAAGCGCCACCTTGTCTGCGACCAACCCTGACATTTGCCGACCCAAATCAACGGCTTTCCCTTCCAGCACTCGGATCTTCTCAGCGTCGCCAAGCTGGTGAAAATGCCCCGGCTGCGCAAGCGGCGGCGAACGCGCTTCAAGCTGCCACGCCCCGCAGCCATTCAGACAACGAATCAACGAATTGATGTGGTAATACGTTGGCTCTCTGTATATCTCGCTGGATTGAGACTCGCACTCTGAATGGCATCTCAGACAGCGCGCAAAAATACTCCCGTTCGATTTCCACTCTAGCGAAAAGGCCGGAGGAATAGCGCCTTTCTCTAGGGCGATATTGCTCATTTTTTAGCTGCCTTCCCGGGCGTCATCCACGCAATATTGGATATGTGCGTGAGCCTACAATCGGTCCCTTTTTTGATTTGGATGATCCCCGACGCGAGGTCAAGCTCGATGTCGTATCCCTGCGCACGAGTCATGCGTGACTCGAGTTGGCGCGTTGGCTGGTCGGGCGGAGGAACGCGATCGTGAAAAAAGACTTCGTCGAGAATCATGATTTACTCCTTGGCCAAATTAGATATGGCCGAAATGCCCAATTAGGCGGAATGCCGAATTTTACCGCAAGGTCGGTGCGGTGCGTGTAGTCGAGGCCCATCTCGAGCAGCTCTCGCGTCATCCACGACGCGACGCCCAGTCGGCGCCATCTTGGTTTGACGGCCAGATAATGCACCACAGTTAGCGGCGCGTCTGGCGTAAGGCCCTCTCGGGCGTGCCATCCTACGATGACGTCAGGCTCAGCACGCAAACACGCAATACGCACCACCGAGCGCGCGACCAGCGCTTCCGCGATGGGCGCATAATCTGCACACAGATCGCGGTGGTCAACGTAGCCGTGCAACCCATGCGCCGAGTAGCTACGCACCCATGACGACAAGACGTAGTTTTTGTCGCTCTCGCGCATATCGCGCAAGGTCAGTTCGGACGCGACATCCACCGCACGCTGCTCCTGCTATGCATTTTTTGCGTAGTAGCATGTGCTGGACGCGTGTCAAGTCATGAGGCTCCACAGGTAGTCACCGATCGACTGCTCCCCGCGGCAAGCATCGACGCGCTCCCACTGCTCAGTCGTCAAGTAGATCGAGCGCCGCTCCTTTTTGCGCTGCGACTCATCGAACTTTTTGCGAAGTGGGTTCTCGTAGCGCGCAATCCCGTTCGCGCGCAAAAACTGCCACACGGGCGATGTGTCAGGGTAATCGCGCGTCAAGCGCGCGAGAGGCGCGCGGCGCCACGTCGTAGAGTTCGGACCCCTCAGCCACGCAACGCGTGCATGTTTTGTGCCTGAACAAACGATACGGCTAAACCGAAGTCTACCGCCATCAATCTCGTATTCTTGTGACAAGTTGTCCATGGGAGGGCGGGGCGGAGTCGAACAGCCCAAAACCGTGCGCCCTCAGGTCCGCAAATTATGCGGACTCAAACCAAACCATCGGATCACAGTTCTGCGGCCCGTCATCGATGTCCCACCCATCCAGACGTTTCACTTTGCGTGTCCCACACCCGGGACACGTCCACTCATAGTGATGAGCGTCCCTCGGCTGCTCCACTTGCTCCCACAGGTGGTGACACGAACCATCACCACACCACGCGCACGACACGAACCGTTGCGGGAGCGTAATATGACTGGTGGTGTGCGAGTGGTTGTCTAGGTGCGCGGAATACTCCACCACCACCGACCGCTTATTCCGCAGCTCGGATGGCCACGGGACGTGCTCTACATGCCGCTCTGACATGGTGCCACGTCCCGCGCGGAGCGTCCACGCGTGATCGTCCAGGTCCAGGATGGCGTGTCGAATAGTCTCCTCTTCCGTGTCCTGGACATCGATGACACACGGCGGCTCGTCCCTGTGGGCACCTGCCACCTTGTGGGTGACGACAAGTTCGCCTCCCACAAACTCATACCATGCACGAATATATACCTTAACCATAACATCCTACCTTTCATCGCCGTCTAATCCAGACGACGTACGGGCTCGAGTCCCGCCTACTGCCCCACCGGTGAGGATGGGGCAGTGAGCGAAACGCGAACTACTCGGTACTGACGGCGCCGTCCTCGATGGTGGCTACGGTATGCCCCTGGTCATCGCTGATATCGACGCCCCATGCTGGCTGGTGCTCGGCCTCCACCACCTTCCCCCGCTCGATGGCCTCAGCCAGCGAGCCGTCGAACTTCTCCCGCGTCTTCACAGATGAGATGACGTATTCCACGATATCCTACCTTTCGCGCGAGGCCCATCATGTCCTCGCACCCATCACTATAATCACTGGATGCCCAGCGTCTAGTACGCTGGGCGCTTTTTGGTAGGATGATGTAGTCAAAGCGTTATGCGGATTTTGCGTCAAAAGACGTGCCGTCATAACCCATGCCGCATTGCTGGCACGAAATACTTTCCTCAGTGAAGTTAGCCGCCGTCCGGGCCATCGGCCGGAAGGGCAGCGAGGGCGGCGGCAATCTTCAACTGCGCGGCCAGTAGGCGCGCACGTTTGGTTGCTGGTGGCATAGCGTCCCATTGCGCCACCAGAACGGCGTGCTCCACTCGTATTGGGGCGTGTAGGCCCAAGAGCCTGTCCTGCTCCGCGACGGCAGCAACGGCTGTCCTGGTGTCGGGGGACAGGTAGAGCTCTCCCGTCTTCGAGTTCGGGAGCTCTCGTTTCAGTGCGACTGAAATTATGTGGTCAAGCCTCGCGCTGTTGCGGGCGATGAGCGACTCACGGTCTGCGGTAGCCATACCACGTAGCTGACGTTCGGCCTCTCGGACCCATCGCGCAACGGTGTCTTGGGTGACGCCGTGCTTGGCTTGCAGCTCGAGTGACGTGGCGTAGCTCCACTTACATTCTGCGATATCGCGAGCAACCCCAGCAATAATCAGTTCATTGCTTGTCTCACTTTTGACTACCTTTTTCGACATTTACATACCTATTGGCGTACGTAACTCACGTTGTAGGTACCAACACAACTTTCGCCGTCGCGAAGAGTGACGGTGAGAGTAACGGTACCTTCGATTACTGAACCGTCATCCGTAACCTGCGTCGTCACGCCGGTGCCCTTCGTCGTCGACCCATCAGGGTTCGTACATGTGAGCGTGCGTGCGTCCTGGCATTGATCGGCACTCCACGCATCAGAAGTAACGACGCATCCAGGAGTCACGTCACTGGCTATCAGCGACGAAGGCACATCTCCGCACGTGCCAGAGAGCGTCGTAGCCGTCATTAAATAGGTGCCCTGACGATCTGTCGGGGAACACAAGATAGGCGACGATCCATAACCTGAACTGCATGACACAAGAGAAACGAAGAGGACTGCGAGCATGAGGGAGGTCTTCATGGCAACACGATACTGCCGCGCTATGCAGGTGATCACCAATTTTCATCACCGGCATAAAATTATCATTGATTTCAATAACTTAGGCCCAAATGCAGGTGATCGCAGGTGATGTTGAGGGCAACCTTCGTGCGCGCCTGTGCGCGTACGCACGCGCGATCATTATATGCATTTTTCTTATTTTCACTTTTCCCTCCTTAGCATTGAAAACATCACCTGCATCACCTGCAGAATTGGTTATTTGCCTATAATATAGATGGATCATATGCAGGTGATGGTGCAGGTGATGCGCAGGTGATGCTGTGGATCACCTGCACGACAACCCAAACGGCAGTGCGAGTGCGGTTGAGTTTTTGTTCGAGCTTGCATCCTACGACAATACGACCACGTAATCTTCGAAGCGCGTAACCCAAGTCCTTCGAACTTGGCGCGCGTCCGGGTTGAACACGCGCGAGCTGCTCGATGGCCTCGCGCAGGTCGTCGTAACCGTCCGGAGGACCATCTGCGGGCGGACGCCCGCGGGGCCATAGGACGTCGATGGCCGTCTTGACCGAAATTCCCTCTGTACCCCCGAGCCGGCGCCAGTGCGTGTAGAGCGCCGCGATGGCCGAGCCGGTCAGGTCGCTCTCTGGCGTCGTTCGGCACGCCGACACGTCAGCGCCGCCGGCCCAGACGATGGCGCTCGTCACGACCCGCGACCAGTCCTCGTAGCTGCCCCACTCGGCAGCCCCGCATGCTGGGCGACCAACAAGGGCGTGAGCTCGTAGGAGCGTGAGCGCCGCGCCGACGTACTTCGGCCGCTCCACGAGAGCGTGCTCGGCGAGTCGGGGGAAGCGCCATCCTCCGCGCGTCTCGGGCGTCTCGGTCTGCGGCTCGATGCGCGAGAGGAGCGCGCGCCTCGTCGTGTCACCCTTGATTTGCACGTTGTTTCCACTCACGAGCATAACGGCGCGCCAAGGTAGATCGCGGCTCTGCGTCAGGCCGAGCACGCGCAGGCTCACCGCGTCGCTCGTGAGGTACTTGTCGATCGGAGCGCAACCAAAAGGTTGCGTTAGGTTGTCCCAGTGCACGATCGCGCGACCATCGAGCGCATAGCTCGCGAGCATCTTCTCTGCCTCTTCTTCCTGCCTCGGGTACGTGCAGAGTGCAGCTATTCGACCTGTCGTAACGAGTGAGATCACCGCCGTCTGCAGCGACTTGCCCGAGCCCTGCACCGACGCGTCAAAGATGAACGCAGGGACGGGGCCGCGGATGGCAGGACGGCCGATGACTGAGAGGATGGCGGCGATGGGGACATCGCGCGAGGCCGGAGAAACGTAGGGGAAATCGACGAAGAGATCGCGCAAGAGTGCAAGCGCTTCGCGCGCGTCCTTCTCTGACGGCGCCGTCGACAGCGGCACGTCAATGCGTGGACAATGCACGTACTTGGTTTGTGTGTCGTAGCCAGCTACGGTGTGCACAGATCCGTCCGGCCGGAGGATGGGCGTCTCACTCACGCCGAGCAGAGGGCGAATGCCGGGATACTTCGCTCGAGCGCTTACCGCCTGCACGATCGCGTCGTTTGGAACGACGGCGCGGTAGCCTATTTTCTGACCGCCCACGTCCTTCTCTTTGTCGTCCTTCGCGATCCACAGCGCCACGCGCGTGAGCCGCTCGCGCAGCGTTGCGAGCGGCAGAGCGCGAAGCCTCGACACCTCGCCGAGCTCGGTTTCGAGATCGAGCACCTCGGTGAGCTGCCCATCGCGCTGGTAGAGCGACGGCAGCGCCGAGAGCGCGTCGATCGCGTCGTCGACCACGCGGTGTAGATCGACACCGACGCGAATCGTTGCTCGGATGCCGTCCTCGCCCGGCAGGTACGCGGACGGTCGCGCCGACTTATAGCCCGACGCACGCAGTACGTCGTTGAGCACGTCGCTCTGTCCGCTGTCAGCCATCGACCTTCACCGCTTCACCCTGCTGGCGCATCCACTCGATAGCTCGAGCGGGAAGGGGCGATGACGCGTCTTTGGCGAGTTTGCGAATAATATATATTCCTTGGCGTATATCTACTTTGTAGTTGATATATCCAATTCTCAGGGACGACTTGGCTTGTTCGAGCTGCCCCGAAAGAGCTATTACTCGATCAAGGAGCGTCTCGAGCTCGCGAGTTTCCTCTTCGATCTTGCTGCATAATGCAAGTATCGCAGCCTTCGCAATCTGCTCGTCTGTCGGTGTCATCTTGCCCTATCCACCGCTGCCAACGCCTCTTCGACGGTCGTCACGACGCACGCGACGCCACCAGAACGCTCGATGATGCCGAGCCAAATCTGTTGCACTCGAGTGACTGTGTGCAACTTGTCTGGCCTCTTAACTTCGAGCGCCAAGAATCGTCCGTGCGGAGGAACGACGCATATTAGGTCGGCAACGCCGATGCCTAATCCGGTGTGTAATTGCCTGTTGTCGACATGGTGTTTCCAGCAAGGAATGCATGCTTTGCCGAGCGCAATCCGAATGTCCGTCTCAATGGCTCTTTCGGTACGCCTCTTTTCGGGTTTCCGGCGTCGGCCACTCACCGTATGTGGCCTTGTACCGGTGCGACGCCGACCCGAGCTTGTAGCCTTTGATTCGTGCATCATGTATCCACCTCGCGAGGGACCAAATACGTTGTTCGTTCGTCTCGGTGCGCTTGCGGACGAAGCGATCGATCGGGAGACCGAGCACGCGCGGAGCACGCTTACGGAGCTCGCCCTCGTAGCCACACGTGCATGGCGGCGCGTCTACGACGCCACCGCAAACAGGGCAGAATCGCACGTCCTGCGCGTCACGACGGCGGAGCGCTTTTCCTTCGAGCGACCAGCACCAGTCGTCCGTCGGCTCGCCTAGATCGTGCGTGCAGCCCGTCAGGTCGACGACGATGCAATCGCTCTTACCGTCGCACGGCCGAAGTCCTCGACCTATCGCCTGCAGGAGAGGGACGGCAGAAGCGAAGCGGCGCGCGAGCACGATGGCGCTCGTACGCGGTGAGTCCCAGCCTTCAAGGAGGATTGAGTGATTGCAGAGTACATTGATGTCTCCCAGGTCGTACTGCGCGAGAACTTCAGCGCGCTCCCTCGACGACATTCCGCTGTGAATTGCGGCGGCTCGACATCGTTCTCCGGTGCGCGTTGAGAGCTCGATCGCGAGTGTTTGCGCTTCCTCGACAGAGGAGCAGAAGACGATTGTGCTGCGCGGAATTCGCCTCCCATACGCAAAGCCGCCGAACACTCCACGATCGCCGAACACATCGATCGGATCTTGCGCGAGCTCGCCGGGAGCAAGCGCATGGTCGGGCCGGTAGATCTGTCCGTACGGCACGAGCCACCCCTCATCGATGGCTTGACGCGTCGTGAGCGGTTCGAACAAGGTGTCGAACATCTGTTCGAGCCCTCGCCCGTCCCCACGTGCAGGTGTCGCGTCGAGGCCTAGCACCTTCGCCGTGGGGTATGCCTCACGCAGCTTGCTCCACTCGTCAGAGAGGTAGTGTCGCGCCTCGTCGAGGACAATAACGTCTGGCCTCCACTTTCCGCCGGACGAACTAGCGTCAATTAGATAATCGCACGCTTCAAGCAACTGAATCGTCGCGACGCGCCAACGCTCGATGTCGCGACGCCTTACCCACTGATTAGCAATCTCTCTTCGGGGGGCAACAACGAGAACGTTCTTGTCTCCGTCTGCCATCCGGAAAGCGACGTGAATTCCCACCGTCGTCTTGCCCGTGCCAGTGGGCATGACGACAAGCACGCCTTTGGCGCCTCCGCGGAAGGCGGCGAGCGTCTCGCCGACGGCCGTCTGCTGGTATGGTCGGAGGGTCACGGCTTTACCTCTCGTATCGTGAATTCTACACGGATTTCAAAAACGTGCCCTATCCCGTCAGGAGTGACGAGACTGAGCTTTTCTTTTTTCCAGCAGTCAGATTTTGGCCAGTCTATTCTGGAAATCATGGCCGCCATATCACGTGACGAAAACGTTCGCGTTCTTAGAACGAACGTCTTGGCGTCCTCGCGTGTCTCGTTACGGTCAGGCCACCAGTATAGCCAGGCATGTCCCTCTTCATTCAAGGCAACCTCCTGTATTTGTATTCGATCGCTGCACGTCGGCCCTCAGTCTCCACGTCTTCGGAGATGGTGATCGTGGTCTGCCGCTCGGCCTGCTGCGCAACGACCTTTTTCCTTTTCTTCGTTTTCGCCGCCTTCTCTGCCCTTAAATGTGCCGCCCACCATTTGGCGAGCTCGGGGCCGACGGGAACGATGGCGGTCACGCACACCACGTTCTTGATCTCGCAGAGCCGGTGAACCAGGTAGTCCGTCGTCGCGCAGGCATGCCATGCGAGAGGTGGGGTTGGGCCCTTGAGCGTTGGCGCGCGGTCAATCCAGATCGCCAGCAGGCCTCCCCAGGTGCCCTCATGCGAGACGTATGCGGTCGTCATTGGCGGCCTCCAAACTCGTGCACTATGCACGGATATTCGAGAATTGGTTCAGACGACAACCCGTGTAAAACACGGTGTTTTTGTGGTGTTCTGCGACGGCGCCGTCGCTCGAGCACACACATGGCGAGGACCGCGGCGAGGCCTCCAAGGCCGAAGCCAAACAAGAGGAGGCCGGCAACCAAGACGGCACTCACGGCTGCCTCCGATCGGACTGGACGAACCACGCGTAGAGCACGGCGGCCGCGATGCCGATGACGAGCCAGTCTGGCAACGCTTCGAGCGCATCGAAGTAGGCGCGGATCATGACGCAACCTCCTGGTTGCTAGGTCGAGGCCTGCGCGGGAGGTCGGCGCGCACTTCGCCTTTGCTCCACCGCTCGATCTGTTCGCGCGTTTTGTGTCGTGGGTAGCTGCCCTGGCACCAGTAGTGGATCGAAGAGAAGGAGCGTCGCAGTGCGAAGGCCGCCTGCAATTTCGCGCCCTGATTTGGGTAGCGACGCAACAAATACGCGCTGAAAACTTCCGACCAGGTCATGCACATTCGTATTCTGATTTGAATGTCGGCGTCAACCGCGAAATCAGAATCCGAAGGCTACGGGTGGATACGGTGCCTTTGATGGCGAAGGAGATCGAGCCGGTGAGTGAATTTCTTCGGCACCTCATCGCGCAGTGGGAAGCCGAAGGAAAAATGATCAAGGACTTAGCCGCTGAAGCGGGCGTCGCTCAGTCCTTGCCTTCGCAGCTCAAAGCACGAACAACCAACGCCTCTTTCTACTCCGCAACCAAACTGGCGAAGCCGTTCGGGTTCCCCGATCTCGCGGCGCTCGTATCGGCTGCTCTAGCATGGGACGGAACAACCGGCGTCTCGGCGCTACATCTCGCGACGTCCTCACGCACTGAAGCGGTCCGTATTGCCGAGCGGTACGGAGCAACCACGGAACAAATCTCGCGCGCGCTGCAACGCTATCCAGAAGCTGATTTCGCGCGCAAGGACACTCTTTGGTGGCTTGCGCGCATTCAGGACGAACGCGCACTGGATGCAGAGCGGGAGGCGGTAACACCCGCTGCCACGACTTACCGATCGCGGCGTAAGTCAGGGTAGCTCATCTACTGCGTCATGTCGTCGACGAGCGCAGCACCTGCTCGCGATCGGGCCGGTTCGGGCTAGATGTCGCAGTCAAAACAAAATGTTGTTTTGATCGTTGACACAACCGAATCAGAATCATAATGTGAAGGCGAAAGGAACGGACACTATGACCTCCGTGGCCAAAGCTCTTCGCGCTCGCATCACCGCCACCTACGCCGAGCTCTCCGAGCTCCGAGCCACCAAGCCACGCAACTGGGAGCTGAAGGCAAGGTGCGTGAACCAGACGCTCGTGGCGCTCGAGCGGCAGCTGACGGAGATGGTGCTGGGAGCGTGAGGAAGTGGTGAGAAGGAGGATGACATGCAGTCTTTGACCGATTTTCTAAATGAGAGTGAAGTCCCCGTCGCGGACCATAATAGGAGTTTGGTGCTGGTTGCGTCCGCGATCGCCCGCACCATGCTCGACCTATTCCCTGAGGGAGAGGTTCGGCCACTGCATGCTATCGAGGCAGCAGAGCGGTGGGCCCGTGGAGAGGACGTGTCGAGCGACGAGCTCCGCGACGCCCACGACGCTGCATGTAAGTACGCCTATGACGCGCATGTCTCCGTCATCCATGCTGCGACTGCCTCTGCCGAGGCCGCGAGAGCTGCCCGCGCTGCTTGCAGCAGCGACGGGCATGTCGTGCTGGCTGTCGCGAACGCGGCAAGACAAGCCGCCTACGGGCTCACCTCTACCAGGCGCATGAGCAAGGAGCACATAGCGATTGTGCGCAAGTATTTCCCTAGCTGCCCGGAGTCGTTGGTTGCGTGAAGAGATGGATGGGGCCCTCCGGGGCCCCACCCGAAAGGAGAGGTGACATGCAAAGCACCAAATGGTTGCACGGCGCGAAGCGCCGGAGAGTGCACGCAAAGTTCAGGGCGCGCCTTCTTGGGCTTCTCGGTCAAGAGCCTGAGGGCAAGAGCCGGACCTGGGACGATAAGTACCCTGAGACCACCGGCGAGCTGCTTTGCAAGTGCCGCCATCTGTACCTGAGGCCAGGATACGAGAAGGAGAGGGGGCGGCTATGGGACGGCGTGGAGAGTCGGTGAAGACATGCTCGTGCGGTGCCAAGTATCCACCGTCAAGGTGGAAGCGGCTGAAGAAGCTCCAAGACTGGGAGATGGCAGGCATGACTCTCGAGCTGCGGAATTGTTCTCGATGCCATTCTACGATGGCGCGAGAGAAAGAGGGGGTAACGCCGTGACCGTCAACGAGGATGGCGGCGTGACCATCACGCTGGACGCGGGAGACAGGGCTCTAATTGAGGCGCTCTGCAAGCTGGTAAGAGAACGATACTGCGAAAGCCTCACCGGGGATGAGATGGTTTCCGCCGTATTGCGGCGGCATTGTGAACTCTTGACCGGGGGGAAAGAGCTGGCGATATGATCCGCCGGCTCGAAACCAACGAGAGAAATTCTCGCCTCTATGCAGGATGGTGCATGTCCCTCGCGCAGGCTGGGACGAGTGTTCCGCGCATCGACGTCGACATGTTGATTCGCGTCTTCGAGCTCGGCGAGACGTGGGCGTGTTGCGCCCAGAAATGGGCGAAAAGGAAAGGTAGGAAGTCATGGGACTAGAGAGAAAAAAACTAAACGTACTCACGCATTCCAGCGTCGCGTGCTTTCGGCGCTGTCCGCGCGAGTACAAGTATCGCTACGTGATGCTGCGCCGAGTGCGTGCAGGAGACGAGGCGCCGGCGTTGAAGTTCGGCACTCTCATGCACGCGGCGATGGCGGAATGGTGGAAGCATCGGATAGGTGGTGCTGCGGGATGCGCTCTGGACATGGGCCTGCGCCCTCTCTGCGGACAGGGCGATCCGTACGAGCGCGCCAAGGCACAGGAGCTCCTCATTGCGTATGACGCGTATTGGGACGATTCGCCGCTGGGCACTCACCTGCACGTTATTGGTGTGCGAGTCGAGCAGGAATTCGCGGCGCCTATTCTATCCCCGCTCGGCAAGCCTTCTCTGCGTTATGTTTACGCCGGCAAGGTCGACGCGGTCGTGACCGCTCTTGTGCAACCCGACCGACTCACGCAACTAGTCGTCGAGCATAAGACGACGAGTGAAGACCCGAGCCCAGAGACCCATTACTGGGAGATGGCGGCCGTGATGGATCCACAGGTCACGGGATATCTCGACGCGTACCCCGGAGCCGAAATGCTCTACGATGTCATCCGCAAGGTAGATCTGCGGCCGGGGAAGGCCACCCCGGAAGACCGGCGCAAGTACCGCAAGGATGGCGGTCTCATCGCCTCGCAGCGTGCAGAAGATGAGACGCCAGAAGAGTATCAGGTGAGGGTGCGCGAGGAGATTAAGGGGCACCCCGAGAAGTATTTCCATCGAGGTAGGATCGTGAGGCTGTCTCGCGACTCGGCACAGCATCGAGCCGACCTATGGCTAACCTGTCTTCTCATCGATGACGCGTTGGAGGTGGATGGTTTCGTTCGCCACCCCCACTCATGTGTTCGTTATAGCAGGCTCTGCGAGTATTTCGACGTCTGCTCGGGACAGACATCAATCGACAGCGATGACCGATTCCGCACCGCGGATAGGCCGCACGAAGAGTTGAGTGCGGAGATAAGCGAGAAAGGAGAAGGCGCATGAAAGGCGAAGAATATCCCTCCGACGCCGAGATGTCGAAGGTAGAGGAATTGTTGAGCGGGACGGATGATCGCATAGGGTATATTCCTAGCGAATCTCCGGCCTACGACGAGCTTCACGCGGCAAGGCATGGATTGCAGTCCGCGCGCAAACATGCGCGACATGCGCGCAACATGATGTTTGCAGCGCGAGGAAGGCTGGGGGCGCGCTATGAAAACGCGTAACACCTATGCGCCGGCCGAACGTCAGCGCATGCTGATATGCGGACCGCCCGGTGTCGGCAAGAGCACGCTCGCCGCGAGCTCGCCGAACCCCATCTTTTTGGCGGCGGAGAATGGGTTGCAGTACCTGCACGCGACAGCCTACGATCCTACCCCGCGGACGTACCACGACGTGCTCCGCGCGCTGCGAGAGATTGCGGAGGATTCCACGTTCGAGACCTTTGTTGTCGACACGCTCAATTGGGTGGAGCCCATAGTGTGGGCGCACGTCGGAACCCTCGGCAAAAAGATGGCCGTAGAAGACTACGGCTACCAGGATGGCTACCGGATGGCGGCTCGAGAATTCCGGCCAATTCTCAAAGAGCTCGAGGCCATCAACGAGCGAAAGAACATCATCCTTCTCGCGCACGTACGAGTGCGGACGCGCAAGAATCCAGAGGGTGATGATTACGAGGCCATGGCCGTAAGCGTGCACGACTTGATTGGCGATCTCATCACGCAATGGGTCAACGTGGTCGGCTACTTGACCACTGACGCAACAGTGGGCAAAGCCAAGGGAGACCGCGTCGCGAAAGCCACCGAGAGCGAGACGCGCATCTTGAGGATGCGTTCGCATCCTGCATACCCATCTAAGAGCAGACCTGATGCTCCGGAACGGATCGAGATTCCAAAGGATGGCGGATGGGATGCGATGATGCGGGCGCTCGGGAGCGAACTTCCAAAAGCGCCTCAGGGATCCACGTGTGAGGGTCCCGAGACGGAAAATGGGAGGATATATCGCGAGGCTCTCGAGATGCTCGCGGAACATCAGCGGGTAGCGAATCCAGAGTACAGGGGGTTTGTTGACCGGATGGCTCGATTTTTGGAGGCCCCTCAGAGCACGCTCTCTATTGAGCGGCTTCTTTCGGCAAAAGAGGCGTTATTCGACCCGGCCGCGTGGCTGGCAAAAGAAAGGACGGCACGACCATGACTGACGATATCCTGCGAGACGGAGATAGGCTGGACGCGAGAGTCGTCCGCAACCGCGGGCTGCAATACAGCCAACTGAAAGGCACGCCATACATCCTGCTGGAGTTTGAAACGTCGAAGTCTCGGCGCATTATTCCTTGCCGGCGTTGGTTGTCTGACGGCGCCATCGAGAACGCGATTCGCACCTTTCAGGCCTGCGGCTGGAAGGGCGAAAACGTCGACGAGCTCGCGACCGGCGACCTCTGCGGGATGGATCGCAATGAGGTGTCGGTTACGGTGCGCGTGCAGGAATACCAGGGCAAGGAACAGCCCCCTGAGGTTGGGTTCGTCAATCCCATTACGAGCCACGTAGAGATGACGCCGAACGAGTTGAAGAGGTTTGGCGAAAAACATCGTGGCTTGGTGCGGCGTTTACAAAAAGAGATGCCGGACGACGAACTGCCTTTCTGACTTTTAGCGAAGGAGTCAGTTGTGGACAAACGTGCACCCGTGCAGGGAGAACGCTTAGCCGGATTGCTTCACATGGCACCAGGCACGATCGCTTGGGACGAGCACCTCGAAGTGTGGAATGCATACGCCGCGATGTTCGGTAAGAACCAGAGCGCGGAACGAATAGCTGAGCGTGGAGGATTTGGGCACTTCGAGGCGACAGCTTTGTTAGGTCGGCCTCTACGAACCTGGATCCAGAGTGCGAATCACGAGTAAACACGCCAACGCGGCAGCGAATAGCGTGACAGCCGGGAGAGACCGGCACTTGGGTCGCCAGGTTTGGCACCTGCCTGTTTCAATCCTTTCCGGGTAGGTGGTGGAGTTCGATTCTCCACCGACTCACGAGGAGACTGCCATGAAATATCGGTGTTACATCGAAGCCCACGTAGACATTGACGCGAACAGTAAGGGTGAGGCCGAAAGGATGGTGATGCTTGGCCAAGGAAACGTCGAGGCTGACCTGAGTCAGGATCAGTTCCGGATAGTGTGTCGCGTCAAAGAGAAGATGCGGTCGTACGACGTCGCCGTAGCCGTGAAGGGTTATGTTGTCGCGGAAAGTCTAGGTGATGCTGAAAGAAGGTTTTTCTGCGACGTCAAAGCGGCAATCGACTCTCGCGTTCCTTGCGCAGGCATGTCCACAGTGGAGATTGTGCGATGCGCTGCCAAGTAAGGAGCGGACCCAAGCAATGTGACCATGAGCAGGGCCACGAAGGAGAGCATGAGTGCGCGTCCAATTCCGTGGCCGATCCTCTTCCTCCGTCGAGCGATATTGTGCTGCTCCGGAAGCAACTGCTCCGGAGCGCAGAAACGTTGCATACCATCTTCAGGCGAGCCGACTATTGGAGAGAAGGGAGGAGCATAAAAGAGACGGAATCGGAGCTCCGCTACATAGCTCAGATTGCTGAGGCGGAATTCAGCAAAATCAAGAAGCTCTTCAACGATGGGTTGAAGCCGTGAATCTCGCCCGAGGTATTAGGAGGGCAAGAGAGTGGCGCCAGCTATCTGCGCGGAGAGTGTCGATCCGCATGGGTCGAGACCCGAGCCTTATCTGCCAGTACGAGAGCGGGAGGAAGACCCCTTATCTGTCTTCCGTCAAGACCATCGCTGCAGCCATACCCGGCTGCAGTCTCTGGCGGATCCTTCTGCTGTCAGCGGACGAGGGAGAGCTGCTCGAGATTCAGCGACTTCTAAACGAAATAATATAATTATGACTCGTTATCTCCGCGCGAAAGACATCGCCGAGGACCTCGGCGTTTCACTCGCGAGCGCATATCGCATCATGCGCGAGTGCACGCGACTGGTGGCCGGCAAGTCTGTGCGCGTGACCCATCAAGCATTTCACGCCTGGAAAGAGAGACACACGGAGGGCCCGTGCGAGACACCCTTTATTTGCGTGGCCGGATCTGGTGGTGCCTCGTCACCAACCCGAAAGGGGGTAGGAGCCTCCGCAGATCGACCCGCTGCCATGACCGAGTCGCTGCCCGCAAGCGGTGGCTCGAGCTCGAGCGCGCTGTCATCACGCAGGCCGATCGTCCCCCGGACTCGCCCACGCTTGCCTTCGTCCTCGACTGGCGCCTAAGCGAGCGCGAGACGGCCGGAAAGAAGCCGGGCACGCTCAGCATGTACGGACAGAAAGGGAGACACCTCGTGCGCCTCCTTGGCGCCGATACGCTGCTCTCGGACATCGGCGCGCAGCAGATCGACCAGTTCGCTGCCGAGCGGCTGAAGGAGGGTGCCGCCAGAACGACGGTCCACAAAGAGCTCGTCACGCTGAGGGGCGCGTTGAAACTCGCGCGCCGCTACCGGCAGTATCCCTACGCGCTCGACGAGGTGATGCCCGAGTTTGCGATCGAGTATGTGCCGAAGGAGCGCGCGCTGCCGCTGCACGAGATCGCGCTGTTGCTCGGGACACTGCCGGCCAAGCGCTCGGCGCTGGTCGGCTTGCTCATTGCGACGGCGGCCACGTACCCGAGCGAGATCGATCGGCTGCGCAAGACCGACATTGACCTCGTCGCGGGCTACGTCAGGCTGCGAGGGACAAAGCGCACGACGCGAGATCGCCGCGTGCCCATCGTGGACTTCGCACGCCCATGGGTTGAGCGCGCGGTGGCTTATATGCCGTTCGAGAGGTGGACCAACGTGAGGCGAGATCTGCATGTCGCCTGCAAGCGGGTCGAGATCGAAGCGTGCTCGCCGAACGACTTACGCCGCACGATGTTGACCCTCCTGCGAGCTCACGGCGTGGAGCCGTCGTTGCTCGCGGTGTTCGCTGGCCATGCCGACTCCCGGATGGTCGAGAGGGTCTACGGACGCCTCGCGCCCGAGCAGCTCGCGAAACTGCTCGAGCAAAGACTCGCGTTCACAACCAGTGCACAGAGAGCAAAAAAGATGGTAAAAACATCGAGAAAACGAACGAATGCAGCGGACTGAAAATCCGCGTGTCGACAGTTCGATTCTGTCCCTGGGCAC
>WQYX01000040.1 GCA_009781005.1 Polyangiaceae bacterium
GCGAGAAGGGCGCACGCCGCATCGCAGGACCGAGGCGTACTGTATGTACGCCGCAGGTCCGACAAAAGCCGTACGACCTTCGCAGCAAAGGGATCGGCACGTCTGAGTGGAGTCGTCGTGAATTATCCGGGTTAAAGGCTTTGAGGACTGCAGCGCAGGCCCCAACGAGGAGATCACGTCAAATCGAAAGCGGTTAGCATGGCATCTCCGCATTCTTGCGTGAGTACCACCACCACGTAATGACCGCGCAAACGACGTAGTACGCGGCAAAGATCCAGAGGGCTGCTTCGGGTCCATGGGTATTGTTGATGGATATGCCGTAGCCCCTGGGAACGAAGAAACCGCCGTAAGCGCCAATGGCCGCGGAGAATCCAACCACCGCGGAACCAAGCAGCGTCCCTTCGCGGGCTGCTCCGGCGCGCTGCTCCGGCGTGCCATTGGCAACTTCGCGCAGTTTGAGTTCGGAGAAGATCGTCGGGATCATGCGGAAGGTCGATCCGTTGCCGATGCCCGTCGTGACGAACAGCACGAGGAATGCAACGAAGAATCCCCAGAAGTTGCCCGCTTCAGGACCAATGCCCTTCATGGCGTACATGCCTTGGCCTTTGGGAAGGAAGTAGAGCACGGCGAGCACGGCGAGCGTCATCACGAGGAAGTTCCAGAACGTGATGATTCCGCCACCGATCTTGTCGGACAGCCAGCCGCCGAAGGGTCGAATGGCGGCGCCGACGAGGGGCCCCATCCACGCGTAGTGCAGCGGATTGACCCCGGGGAATTGACTCTTGATGAGCAGCGGAAAGCCCGCAGAATAACCAATGAAAGAACCGAAGGTCCCAAGATACAGAATGCACATGAGCCAGTTGTGCTTTTCACTGAAAATGACGACTTGCGCGCGGACGGACGCTTTGGCAGAGGCAATGTCATTCATGAAAAACCACGACAGAATCGTGAACAGCGCGATCCACGGAACCCATATGAAGGCCGCATTTTGCTGCCAGATTTCCGAGGTTGTTCCGTTCTTGGCGGTGAGAACTTGCGAAGCCCCCACGCCGAACATGCCCATGGTCACCACGACGGGCGTCATGAACTGCACGACCGACACTCCCAAGTTGCCAATTCCGGCGTTGAGTCCGAGGGCGGAGCCTTTATGTTCTTTTGGATAGAAGTAACCAATATTGGCCATGCTGGAGCTGAAGTTGCCGCTTCCGAAACCGCAGAGCAGCGCCAGAATCAGCATGGTGTTGTAACTGGTGGTATTGTCCTGCACCGCAAAGCCCAGTCCGATGGCAGGAATGAGCAGCGAGGCTGTGGAGACGGCTGTCCAGCGCCGTCCGCCAACCAGCGGAATCATAAAAGAATAGAAGATACGCAGTGTGGCGCCGCTGAGGGACGGCGCGGCGGCCAACCAAAACAATTGGTCACCGGTGAATTTGAAGCCGAGCCCGGGCAGATTGACGGCGATGACGCTCCACATCTGCCAGACGATGAAGCCCAGCATCAGCGCTGGTGCGGAAATCAAAAGGTTCCTGAAAGCAACGGATTTGCCTTCGCGTTCCCAGAAGAATTTGTCTTCTGGCGTCCAAATTTTGAGTACGCGGCCGCTCGACGCGGTCGACGCGGATTGGGGAGATGACATATGAGGGAGTCCTTCTTGTCGTGAGTGCCCTGGGGTTCAGGGACGTGGGCTTCAAGTTGAGGAGTCTGACGACTCCACGTTGTCGGTGCGGCGCACCTCGGTCCAATACATCCAGGCCAGCGATATGCAGACGATGGCAAACATCAGCATGAACGTGGTTGATCGAATCCCGGTGAGCTCGAGCAACTTGCCAAACATGGGCGGCAGTACGAAGCCGCCGAGCCCGCCGGCCAACCCCACGATGCCGCTGACCGCGCCAATGTTCTTCGGATAATGGTCGCCGATGTACTTGAATACGCTGGCTTTGCCGAAGGCCATGAAAATACCCAGCACGAACAGTGCGGCCGTAAAGGGCACGACGGTGAGGCCGGGGATACTTAGAATCAAAAGGCAAATCCAGCATACCCACATCACCCACCAGGTCGTTCGGTGTGCCCCAAATTTGTCGGACAGCACACCGCCAAATGCGCGCAGAACACCGCCGGGCAGCGAAAAACAGGCTGCGAGAAATGCCGCAACGGCAAGCAACTTGGGATCGTCCCCCTTGAAGTACTCTTCTCGGTAGTACTTAACCAGCCACAGGCTCAGTCCGACGTAACCGCCGAACACGAAGCTGTAATATTGGCAATATTTGAGCACGCGCGGATCGCTCATCGCTTTGAGCTGGGCGCCGAGCGTGACGGATTTTGGCACGATGTGCGCGGGATTGCTGGCGGTCATCAACCAGAAAATGATCGCCGTGACGAGCATGACTCCGGCATAGGTATGGGGAACCGCTTTCCAGCCAAATGCCGTGACCAACGCGGGCGCGATGAATTTGTTGACTGCCGTACCCGAATTGCCGGCGCCGAACACGCCCATGGCCATGCCTTGCAAACGCTGTGGAAACCAGCGCGCCACGTAAGGCGTGCCCACAGAAAACGAGCCACCCGCAAGCCCGACGAACAGGCCTATCACGAGGAAGTGCCAGAACTCCGTTGCCCAAGCCATGGCCCAGATGCCTGGCACCGTGATGACCATCAAGATCGTCATGACGATGCGCCCGCCGTATTTGTCGGTCCACACGCCCAATGGCACACGAATGAGCGAGCCAGTGAGCACCGGCATGGCCGTGAGCCAACCGAAGTCCGTGTCGCTGAGGTGAAGTTGCTTTTTCAGCGGGACGCCGATGACGGCAAACATCATCCACACCATGAAGCAGACCGTGAAAGCCAATGTACTGGCTATCAGAACCGACCAGCCCTTGGGAGGAACCGCAGAGGAGGAAGCAGTTGGGGAATTGGTCATGGCGAATTTCCTGTCATGGGTTGAGCGCCGGACACTTGCAAGGTGCTCCGATGGAGCCGCAGAAGCAAGCGATCATAGAGATTGCGCCAATGCCAAGCGATCCAAGTCAACTATCAAATTTAGGAGTCGCGAAATAGAGAGTGTCTAACGGCCACTCCGTGACCGAAATGTGGGGAGTCGCGAAATGTGGGAGTTGTGCTGTAGAGCGCGACCGGAGCGCTCGTAGCCCAAAGCTTTCCTTGACCTAGCCGCGAGAGCCGACTATCTGAGGCACCAGTTCCGGTTCGCCGGACGGTGACGCGCGGTGGAGCAGCCTGGTAGCTCGTCGGGCTCATAACCCGAAGGTCGTAGGTTCAAATCCTACCCGCGCAACTGTTGGAAATGTGAAGGGAATCCGGTCGCTGACCAGGTTCCCTTTCGTGTTTCTTGGGCCAGTTTTGGGCCAAGCGGTTGCACGGGTGGAACTGCAACCAGACCGCCGATCGTTGCAGGTGCCGAAAATTCTTCCACGCGGAAAGATCGCGGTGGAGAGATGGCGAGCCGTCATGGCAAAGCGTACCGTGCTCGATGGACCGACGAGCACGGCGAGCGACAGAGCGAGTGTTTCCACTTCAAGCGGGACGCCGATTTGTTTCAGCTCCGGAAGAAGGCGGAGGTCGAAGAAATCAAGAACGGCCTTCGCGCGGGTCTTCCGCCTAAGCACACCTTCGATGAGCTGGCCAACTACTGGCTCGAGAAGCGAGCGGTTCGAAAACGCAGCAAGAAGGACGACGAGAGCATCATCCGGAAGCACCTTCGGCCCACGTTCGGCAAGCTGAATGTGCGGGACATCGGCGTGGAGGATGTCGACGACTACATCAACGCGCGCGACCACCTGACCGAGAAGACGTTGGCGAACCACGTGACGTTGCTCGCCTCAATGCTTCGTCTTGCGACGACCTTCAAGGTGCCGTGGGTCGCATTCGTACCGAAGTTCAATAAACCGAAGGTGGCGCTCTTCAGTCTCGATTACCAATACCTCCGGAGCGAAGATGAGATTCGCCGGTTCCTTGCAGCCGCGCGTGATGAAGGGGAGTTGGTATTTGCACTCTACAGTGCGGCACTCTACACCGGACTGCGTGCGGGGGAGTTGGCCGGGCTCCAATGGGGAGACGTTAATTTCGAGACGCGTCTTATCACGGTCCAGCGGAGTTTCACGGGGCCCACCAAATCGAATCGCGTTCGGCACGTACCGATCCTCGACGCGCTCCTTCCGCCTCTTCGCGCGTGGCGCCTGAAGTGTCCGGGCCTCTACGTCTTCCCCAACCAGGCCAACGCGATGCACACGCCTTCGGCGCGCGTTTTCCAAGAGGTTCTTCATCGTGTGCTCGAACGCGCGGGATTGCCGAAGGTCCAGCGAAATGGCCGAGAGCGTCCCTACATCACATTTCACGGCTTGAGACATTCGTTTGCGTCGCACTGGTGCATGAGAGGAGGCGATATCTTCAGACTTCAACGGATTCTTGGTCATCAGACCGTGATGATGACGATGCGCTACTCGCACCTGACGCCAAACGTTTTCGTGGAGGACTACGAGCGCTTCAAGGTGTTGGCCATTGGGCCCGGCGAGGTAATTCCCATTGCCGTGTCAACTGCAAACAACACGGCCAACGTTGCAGAAGCGTGGGACGGGACCTGCCTTAAATCGACAGCATGACAAGTATGGATAAACCCGAGTCGGAAGAGAACGTTTTCTTGGATTACAAGGCCGTTGCGCGTCTTCTCGGTGTACCCCTCGGAACTGTTCACGGGCTCGTTTCACAGAAGCGCATCCCTCACGTGAGGCTTGGACCGAGGTTCGTCCGCTTCGACCCAATCGAGATCGCGCAATGGCTCGATGCGAGGAAGGTCGAGCCGATTGAGGTGGCCCGACGCCACAGGCGCCATGGGGCTCACTAATGAAGGAACTCGAGTTCCCTCAGCGTCCCCATTGGGACTTGGGCAACGCCCGGTTGCGAATCCGAAAGGTCAAGTCGCGCTCCGTCCACCCCAATTGGCGGACAATGACGGGAATTCGCGGGCAGTTGATTATTCGCGTGTGCCTCCGCACAAGGCAAGACGGCCGTGCGCATGATATCCATCTTGGACAAGCCTTTCTCAATCTGCGAGGCGTTCTTGATCCACGCGGTCTTAGCCAACTTTCCTACCGATGCCAACAGCATCTCGAGACCAAGGGCGTCGACCCATCCCGGTGTGAAGAACTACTTGTGCGGCTTCGCGATACTCTCCGCAAGCGAGGGCTGCTCATCGACAGCGAGACTTCCATTCCCGAACAACGATTGGGAGGCGATGAGCTTCGCCGTCGAGCCGCACGACTGGTGGCACGCGCGATACTCCCTTCTTCGGAACAAGAGGCGGGAGCCATAGAAGACTCTCTACAGAACGGTGATGGCGATGGCGTGGACTCCTCTTCCTGAGCATGAGGAGCGGGCCTGCGAATTGACAGCGCTTGGTTACCATCGGTGGGCTTACCAGATTCGTGAATGCGGGAAGGTCTTTCGTTGCCGTATTCGGTGTTGTCCCACGTGTTCGCAGAGAATTGCGAAACAACGCAGTATTCGCATGGCCCGACGAATGCGGACGATTTCTTTCCCAGTCCTCACGGAATTCAAGATTGTCATTCCTACCAAAGGGCTCTGTAAAGCGCTCGACTCCATCCGCAAGGCAATCGATCGCCTACGTCGACGAGTGTGTTTCGCGAATGTCCCCGCGGGCGTCGGCGCTCTACATGTTGTTCCTTTCCGTGGTGACCTTTGGACGGCGCACGCTCATCTCGTTGTGGAAGCTTGTGATGTCATCGATATCGACGGCGACCTCGACGAGTGGGAAGTGGAAGTCAACGACCAGTTCCGCAATCTCACCAATGGATGCGGGACGTTCAGCGTGGCCCCGAATAACCTGACCGTCGGCGTTCCTATGCGAATGGCCCGCTACATCTGCAAGGCTGAAACCTGTGCGCCTGCGCCGGGAAGCTACTCTCTCGACCAACTCGACGCGCTTCTTGTTGCACTTCACAAACGCCACCTTGGGATCCATTGGGGGGCGTGAGCGAACGAGCGCGACGCCCCGCCGGTCCCGTCATCGCGTCTGCGACCGTTCCATCCTGCGTTACGGGCGGTATCGGGACGTTCAAGCTATTTGTTAACATCAACTATTACCAGTTAGACTCGCCACCCATTGCTTCACGCGGGCTGGGGTTGGCTTGGGGTCGTTACTCTTCAACCAGGCGCGGAACGCGACCACGAGTAGGTCTTGGATCGAGACCTCCGCTTCGTCGCTGAGTGCCTTGATGCGGTCAAAGAGATCGTTGGGGATGCGGAAGACGATTCGGTGAACGTCGTCTCCGTACTTGAGCGGACGACCTCGCGGACGCTTCTCGGGTTCCTTCTTCCTTCGTGCAACCATCCGCAGGTGATACGCGCATTTGTTGATGCCTACAAATATTCCACCGATGGATGCCATCGGGGTTGACATGGCATTATTAGTTGATATCATCAATTATCAGATGAAGGCTATAGCTGTCGCGCATGAGATGGAGGAACTTCAGCGTGCGGTAGAAGCGGCAGACATGTTGCTGGATGTGTATCGCTGGAAGAACTTCCCGACGGAAGCGCAACACGGAAAGGCTCCGACAGCTATCGGAGCGGTGCTCACTCTCGTGCATCTTCGACTTGCTCAAATTTGTCATGTTCTTCGTGATGAAGCCGACCCTGAAACCATCGGAGCCAACCACAACGAGGCAAACACCCTTGAGGCCGGTGTGGTTCTGAAGCCTTGGTCATCACGCCGAAGGCAGCAACACGCCAAAGAGGAACTGAAGCGGGTCCAAGCCGAAATCAAAGCGGCGCGTTCACGATGACGATGGAGAGGAAGACCATGGACGACAGCAAGAAGACGAAGCGCGCGGCCCTCTACCTCCGAGTAAGCACGGACAAACAGACTTCAGAAAACCAGCGCCCAGAAGTCACGATGCTTGCTCGGACTCGCGGTCTGGAGATTGTGCAGGTCTACGAAGAGATTGGGTCTGCCGCAAAACACCGCGCAGAGTTCGACCGCATGATGGTCGATGCTCATGCCGGACGCTTCGATGTGCTTGTAGTTTGGTCGCTAGACCGGTTCGGTCGGTCGATGGTCGGCAATCTGCAAGCTGTCTTGGAACTTGATCGTATTGGTGTGCAAGTGGTCTCCGTTCGAGAGAGCTGGCTCGATAGCAGCGGCCCGACGCGTCCTCTTCTTCTCGTCATCTTCGGTTGGGTCGCAGAGCAGGAACGAAACAGGATGATTGAGAGGACCAAAGCAGGTCTTGAGCGCGCTCGACGAGAGGGCAAACAGATTGGCCGCCCCAAGGCGTGCATTAATCTTGATGAGGCGCTTCAGTTGCGTCGTCGTGGTCTTTCGCTCTCCAAAGCCGCGAAGAAGATAGGCATCGGCAAGAGCACGCTTCACAGAATCTACCAGGCGTTTGATGTGACGATGGGCATCCCAAAACCGTCTTCTTTGGACGTGAACTTGACCCACGAGAAATCGGACACTTGCGAGGGGTCGGAGGCAGCATAACCAACCGTCCCACAACCGAACGTTTGAGGACCGCTCACTCGTCAAGAAGCTGACCAAGCGTCAGGCCATACGCTTTCGCAAAGCTCACGAGGACCCCCAAGCTCGGGTTGGCTTCTCCTCCCTCAATCCGGCGAACGTGAGCGGGTTCGCAGTTGCACCTTTCGGCCGCCACTTCCAGAGTCCAATTTTTGCTCTCCCGAAGCTCCCGAGACCGCTTGGCCAAACGACGCGCAATTCTTCGGAATGCCGGGGTTTCCTTATGTTGCTTGGTCTTCGGACTGGCAGCGGCCACGCCCGGCGAGCTTCACGGCCGCTTCGAACAACATCGAGATCATATATGATCCATTCGCAGCTCAATCATATATGATCCATGGCGTGAGCCGAGTGAAAGACAAAAGCGGGAGGGTTGTAGGCAGTATCGATGGCGACGCCATCAAGAGCGCGGGGGGGAGCCGCATCGGCAGCATCGACAAGGGCACAATCAAAGATGCGCGAGGTACACGCGTTGGGTACGTGGATGGCAGCACGGTCAAGGATGCCCGAGGCAGTCGGGTTGGATCCATCGACAAGGACCACATCAAGGACGCGAGGGGCGCCACCATCGGCAGCTACGAAGGCGGTCTTCACTCGGCAGCCGGAGCTGCCGCAATCCTTCTACTGCTCTGACCTGTGCATCGCGAGTAACACCCATGCCCATTGACGTCTCGAAGCTCATTGTCCCGCAGCCAGCGCGTAAGTTCGTGTTCGGTCCCGATCTCGTGTTGCACGAACGACACGAGGTCATCGAATGGCCGGAGCGCGTTGATACATCTGTGGTCAAAGAAGAAGGACTCGAAACGCTCCTTCTCTTGAACCTCGACACGCTGTGGCCGGGGTACGCATTCCGCCTCACACGCAAGACGCACAACGAATGGGCCGGTGCGGATATCGAGGCCGAAGATGCGCGGCGGTGCAGGCACGTCTTCGAGGTGAAATACGGTGCGTCTGTCGGTCGTGTCGTGGACCAGGTCCTGGCTTACGCGCTTTCGGTCCTTGGGGGTTCCTCTACCGAGTACTTCTCGGAACAAGATCGCGAAGAGCAAGAACTCTTTCTCGGCGTACGCATCGCGGGATTTTGGGCACACGAGCGCACCGACAAGATTGGTCGGGACAACGAGTTGGCGCCCAACGAGCGCCAAAACCGTGTGCTTACTGAACTCGCTGCGAAGCTCAATTCCGAAGATCTCTCGGAGGCTCGCATCCGCGGGTATGCGCTTGCAGCGCGTGAGCGCCTATCGGCAAAGCAGCTACCGAAGTCCGGGGACGGACGACCGCATCATCTCATGTTCCATGTGGTCGTTCCCTCCGTCGAGCGCGTGAATGAAGAGCAACTCATTGCGCTTGCACGATTGCGCTACCGAGGCGTGCAAACGTCCTTATGGGAAACCTCTGTTGAACTCCATCACGAACGGAAGGCGGGAACGCTCTTGCTCCGAGAGGTGTGGCTCAGACCTGTCAGTCCTCAGGACGGAAAACCGGTTGAAGATTGCAAGCCAGCGCGTACGAAGATTGGCGCCTTGCTCGCATCGATTCACGCGCGGGATGAGGAACTCTTTCAGTACAAGGTGCGGTGGGTCTCGACGAATCGGAATGCAGCCATCTGCATTGCGAATGAGAATTCCTCGGCGGACACACCCCAACTTAAGATCGATCTTTCCGACGACACGTTGAGGTTGGTCGCGGGTCACTCCGTGACCGAGTACCAGCGCGTATGCGGCTGGGTGCGAAAGAGTGACCCTATCGTTTGGGCGTTCGCACGTTGGCTTGCGAAGCTGGCTCCTTCCGCGGCCCAGGCAGCAAGTGCCGGAGATCTTGTCGGCATCAAGAAGTCAAAATCGTGGGACACAACAACGGCAGCGGGATTGCAGCTTCACGTGCAGCATTCGGGCGAAGGATTGACAGCAACCATCTCGGTGGACGTTGCAGGGCATCCGTTTGGCGAGCTGGTCGATTTCACAACAGCAGCGACAAGCGAATTTCTTCGGTTCGTCTATGGCGCGAAGGAGTGAACGCTCCCATGCGAACACCCTCGTGAAGAACTCGGAGCGCACGAGGGCTCCGGGAAGGCAAAGCCGGCCAGGAAGACGTTTGGGGACAGTTCAGACACCTTGGTCGTTAACGGGAACGGGCGCAGGGAACGACTTCCGAATCCAGTCGACAACACTCTTCGCGTGGGCCTTGCTGCTCAGTTCGATCAAGTTGTCATCAACCACCGTGATGCCCTCATCCAAGAGCGACTTTCGCAGCTCGGCCTCGTCGAGATTCAACTCAGTAGCGAGCTTCGAGATATCCACCTTGAGCCACGCGGTCTTCACCTTGTCATATTCCTCATTATAGGGGTAAAGCCACGCAGCCCCACTCCTTCCATCCGACTTGGTTGCGAGAGACCAGCACTTCTGCCCACGCTCTGGACGGCCTGCTCGGTTAGTTCCTTCTTGCCACGCGTCGAGAATGGGCGTGACGAAGGCATCTACACCGCGTTCTTCCGCGAGCCCCAAGAGTTCCTCATGGGTGATGCCACCGCGTCCCCGACGTCGCGCTTGCTCATCCGCGATAACGGCGCTTCGCACCAGGATGGTACTGCCCGACGACGAGACCGAGACGTCGAAGAACACGCCATTGACCGGAACCTTGTACTTCGCAGTCATGTAGTCAACGATCCGACGCAGTGATTCATCAGCACCGGTTCCTACGAGAACAAGTCGGGGCCCCGTGGCGTCTGGCTCCCTGTCCTGAGCGTTACCACCAGGCACTCCCTTAAGGAGTTCGTCGAACGTGTCTTCATCGCCTCGGTTCTTTCGGGCCTTGTCAACCAGGTCCTTCAACTCCTCGTACGACAGCACAGAGATGCATGCCGCGTAGTCCAGCGCCTGCGCGAGAGCCTCGCGATAGGCGTCCGCGCGTTTCAGCTCGACGATGACGAGTTGGCCTTCGGAGTCGAGGCACAGCAAGTCGATCCGGCCGCCATCGGTCATGAGTTGGCGAGCAAGTACCGTGAGCCCAGTGAAGAAGCCCCCTTTTTGACCGGACAGGTCAGGCCTAGACCTAGGACAGACCTATGGCTGAATCGAAGGAACCCGAAGTGGAAGTTTTACCGGACGCCCGTCGAGCATCGCCGCGACGAGTGTTTTCGACCGAAGAAAAGCGAGCAATGGTGGAAGAGGCGCTGCAACCCGGGAGCAGCGTTTCTCTTGTGGCTCGGAAGTACAAGCTGTCGGCGAGCCTGATATTTCGTTGGCGAAAACTGATGGACGAGGGCTCGATGTCTGGCCTAGGCGCAGGCGAACCGGTCGTTGCAGAATCCGAGTTGAAAGAGGCCAAGGCGCGTATTCGTGAATTGGAACGACTGCTGGGAAAAAAGACGCTGGAGAACGAGATCCTCCAAGAAGCCGTGGAGCTGGCGCGCTCAAAAAAACGGATCTCGCGGTTGCTCTTGCCCAACAAGAGATGAGACGACCGTTGAAAGCGATCGCCGACGCGTTGGGCGTCGCGCGCTCGAATCTGATGGAGCGCCTATCAGGTCGAAATCTCCGAGTTCGCGGTTGCTACGAGAAGCGCGACGCCGAGCTTCTGGCGGAGATCCACGAGGTGATCGATACGCGCGGCAGTTACGGGTATCGGCGCGTGACGGCGCTGGTGAATCGTGCACGCGCGGCGAGGAGCCTGCACGGACGGGTGAATCCCAAGCGGACCTACCGAGTGATGCGCGAGGCGGGTCTGTTGCTGGCACGCTGCACGGGGCGCGTGACACCCACCCATGACGGCAAAGTCATCACGTTCAAGAGCAACCTGCGATGGTGCTCGGACGCCTTCGAGATCCGATGCTGGAGCGGGGAACGGGTGCAGGTCGCATTCGCGCTGGACTGTTGCGACCGCGAGGTGATGACGTACGTGGCGACCAGCGGTGCCATCACGGGCGAAATGGTGCGCGACCTGATGGTCGAATCCGTCGAGCAGCGCTTCGGGGCCGGAGCGCGACGAACTTCCCATGCCGTGCAATGGCTCTCGGACAACGGCCCACCCTACACGGCTCACCCGACGCGTGAGTTGGGTCGCTCGCTCGGCCTCGTGGTCTGCACGACGCCGGCCTACTCACCGGAGTCCAACGGGATGGCCGAGTCCTTCGTGAAAAGCTTCAAACGCGATTACGTCTATCTCCACCGTCTCGACGATGCCGCCTCGGTCATGCGTCAATTGGCAACGTGGTTTGAGGACTACAACGAATACGCTCCCCATAAAGGCTTGAACTTCCGCTCTCCTCGCGAGTACAGAAGATTGCAACAAACCGCCTGACCCTGTCCGGTTTTACGGGGGCAACTCCACCCAGGTTCTACGAGATCGGGGTGCTTCTCGACCCAATCCTCCAGCGTCTTCTCGAGATCGATCGTTCTCTCGTGGAGTCGCTTCAGCTCCGATGTGTTGTCATTGGGGATTTCCCAGACCGTGGTAGCCCTTGTCATTCCGCTATTCTATTCTGCTCGCGCTGCATCCACCAGGATGGTGCTTGGGCTCGTTAGCCCTCGCGCGCATCGTAACCACGGTCACCACGGTCCCAAACACCCGCGCACCCGCGCTGGCGTCACGCCGCCTCGGGAAATAAGGCGTAGCCGGTAGTCGAGCACCTGGATACGAACACGTGTTCGTTGCCGTCTACGTCATGGGCGCCGTGGCATGCGGGTGTGCGAGAGATGCATGCAGCGCGCAAAATCCTCACAAGGATAGACCCAAGATATCGAAAAACGTCAACCCGATGTTGACAGCCCCGTCCATGGTTGACAGGCTCTTCTTGTGCTTACTCGTCATCAGCGCGGTGTCACGAATCTGAAGCCGGAACTGGTTCAGCGAATTCGTGACGAGCTGGCGAAGGGGCCAGTCAGCAAGTCGGAGCTTGCTCGTCGGCTTCAGGTCTCCCGGCCGACCATCCTTTGGTATATGAAGAAGCTGGCGAGCCAGCCAAACCCAGGAACCACGCTGGTGATGAAGGAGAAGCCGAATCCTGTCACGACGCAGGCGACCCACAACGACGTCATCGACCGAGTAACCCGAGCATGTGACGAAGTTTCGGAGTTGATTGCGACGGTAAAGGGTTCTTCTTCATCTGTCGCAACTGCCAGTGTTGCATTCAAGGGATATGCTGTCCTGGAACGATTCCTGAAGCTTCTTGCAGAACTTCGACAGGAGATCTCGCCGACACAACAGAATGTGTTCGTGCAACTGGCAACCATCCTGAATCAGCCTGTAGATCCCGCATCCCTGACGATGACCGAGCGGAGAGCCGTGGGAATGGAGAGCGATGCTCCGGCCGCTTGATAACCCGGTACTCTTTGCAACCCGTGTGCTCGGCATGCAGGTTCACGAGGGGCAGGCGTCTTTCCTTCTGGATGCTCATCCGCTCCGGGTCTTGATTGGAGGAAGGCGTGCCGGGAAGTCCCAGGCTCTTGCCATCCTCATTGCATGGCTGGCAGTTGTGAAAGCAGTCCAGTGCATGCCGTTCAAGATTCTGGTGACGGCGCCAACTTTGGATCAGGCGCGAGTACTCCTCTCGTATGTGAGAAAACTCCTATCTTCTCCCCTTCTGGAAAAGTTGGTCACGCGCGAGGTTGAGAGCCCCTTCCCCGAAGTACAACTTGGGGAAACCGTGACTTTGATGGCACGAAGTCTTGCCGACCACGGAAGGCATGTTCGCGGGCATGGTCGAGATCTCGGACTTGTCGCCCTTGATGAAGGCTTCCTGGTGAGCGAAGAGACAATCAAGGAAGTCCTCTCCCCACTATTGGCCGATACAGGCGGGAGCATGGTTATCGCCAGTACGGCAACGTCCGGTGTTGGTTCCTACCTTCATTCCCTCTATGAGCGTGGGAAAGAGGGAACCGACGCGCGGGTAAAATCGTTCTTGCTTCGTACGCTGGACAACCCATTCATCGACCAAGATTTCGTCCGTAGCCAGAAGCAAGAGATTAGCCAAGAGCAATGGCGTGTTGAATGGGAAGGTGAGTTTTCCTCCGCGGCAAATTCGGTGTTCACCTGGAACGATATCTCCGCATGTGCCGGGGTTGATATCGAATCGAACAACGACAGACGGGGAAGGTTCACAATCGGCTTTGACCCCGCAAAGTTACGTGACCGCTCGGCCGTAATTGTCTTGGAGTCGTTGGCGATACCACGTCAGGTGGTTCATCTCGAAGATCTCCATGGGCGGGACTACACAAGGCAGGTGGAGGCCGTAACAACTCTGTCGCGTCGCTACTTCAATGCCAAGGTCGTTGTGGATGCAACCGGCGCGGGACAAGTGGTGACCGACCTACTGCGCGCTTCTGGGGTTTGCATCGTGGAACCGATTGTCTTCACCGCAACCAGGAAGGCCGAGTTGGTCACGTCTCTTGCCATTGCGCTGGAGAAGAGGGAAATCCGGTTCCCAGCAGACCGCCGTCTTCTTGATGAACTTCGGTTCTTCGAAGCTCGCAGAATGCCCAACAGAGCCATCAAGTACGAAGCGACCGGTCAGGGACACGACGATTTTGTGTCCGCTCTTGCGCTGGCCTGGGCAGGTGCTGGGGGCGTCATGAAAGACCAGAGCTTCGCCGCTCTCAACATGCCTCCCTTCCTCCGTTCCAGTGACGTGCTGATGACGGATGCCACAGGATGGGCGCGGGTCATAAGCTTCGAGGACGGCTTTCCACAGGCAGCATGGAGCGACTGGCCAGGCTTCTGATGAAGCAGATTTTGGGATGGTTTCGGCACGATTCGGGACGGGGTTACAGATAGGAACTGGGCTCTTCGTCCGATGTCTACGGGCAGCCACGGCCTGGCTCTTCTCTGCGCGCGATGCCTCTCACCATGAACGGGGTTCGATTCACCGCGGCGACCAACGACGCGATGGTGACGAATCTGGCGGTCTTGGTCGAGCGCCATCACGTGCGACTGCCCCAAGCCTCCGAGCTTCTGGCCGAGCTTCGGTTCTATGAGGGGAGGACGATGCCGAGCGGTCACACGAAGTACGGCGCACCCGCGGGAGGCCGGCTATCCGACGACCTCACGACGGCGCTCATGCTGGCACTCTACCAGGTCGACGGTGGAATCCGTGCGGTTGGCAGGGGGCCCGACCTACCGGCCTTCCTGACGACCAGCATGGGCTACTCGTCTTCGGGCTCCGTCGTGCCGGCCGGAGGGCTTCCGGACGTGTGGAGCGATTGGAGTTGATCTGGGTCGTGCGCAGCCTCCCACGCGGACACGACTGCGTCAGCGGCGATTTCGCTGCCGAACAGAACTTCGTCGACGACGTAGCGGAGCATTCCCGTGTCGGAAGGTGGCAGAACATCATAGGCGATTTCGTCTGGTACGAGTGCTCCGTCCGGGAATCGGAACTTAGGGAATAACTTGCTCCGAAACGATTTTGTCTCGTCCTGAACACGGACACCTCGTGACGCGTCGACTATCCCGTAAACCTTGCTGATGAGCATTGCTGCGGCAGTACTCGGTCCGTACTCCGAGGCGCTAAATGTCTCCACGACTTTGCGTTGCGCTTCGTTCAGCAATCCGAAAAGTTCGAAGCGATGTAACCGTTGTTGCGTCCGCGCTGCGGGAGAGAGCTTTTTCCCAAGCTTTCGTTCGTATTCGATCAGCGATGTGAGTCCATCTCGAAGGCGAACCAACTTGATATCCCGGTGTGTGATGCTGATGTCCCCGGATACATTGATCCGTTGGTTCGCCTCAAGATTCCGTGCCGCATCGACAAGATGAGCAAGAAAGGCTCCCTCGACGGTCGGAGTGTTCTTCTTCTTTCCGCCTTTGTTTCGACGGTGATCTTCATGCAGGGCAACCGCGTAGCGAAGGACCCGTGTTGCCAGCCAGGCGATCTCATCGGTCGACGGTTCTCGAGGTTCTCCATGCCGTGCGCCGGCACTTCCTTTCGTCGCGCGTTTTCGCGTTTGGGCCACGATTGGGCCACAGCATGACGGGAGATGCCAAGGACGGCAAGATTGACATCACGTCTACCCGTCGTAAGTTGGCGGAAGACAAGGACACCAAGCGTGGAAAGGTCTTCGACACTCGCTCATAACCCGAAGGTCGTAGGTTCAAATCCTACCCGCGCAACTACTGATGTATACGCTCTCGCTCTGCTCCGCAGGGTGAGGGTTTCTTCTTTTGTGGCCGACAATGAGCACGAGGGGAAGCAGTTGAGCTTTGGCGAGGTAGCTGCCATCTGCTTGGGGGTGCATCTGGATTTTTCCGTCGCCGAACATGCGGCCGAGCACCTCTCGGGCTTCTACAGGAGCTTTTTCGGCCAGTTTGTGCAGGTTGAGGATCGTGTCTTCGACCTCGTAAGGGGTCGGGAGTCGGAGTGGCTCGAACGTGGCCGCTTCTAGAGTGGTGATTTGGTCCCGGACCGAAGCCTTCTCGGCCTTGGCGTCATCCCAGGCGGTTTTGACTTCAGGATCTCGAATCCCATCGGCCCACATCTCGATGTAGTTCCGGAGCCGCTGTTCACACCGGGCGAGACGTGTTCGGGCCTTCTGTAGCTCCTCTTCGTTGCGGCGGGCCCCATCGCCTACGGCTTCGGCCCACTTCTTTCTCAGGTAGTGGATTGCACGCGGAGACGCGATGTGCTCCGTCAGAGCTGTCAGAAGAGCCGAGCGGACGCGCCGTTCCTGGACAGGGAGCCGATTGGTGCATATTCCACGCTTCATGACGTCGCCGCAACGGTAGTAGCGATGCGGGCTTCCCCCGCAGATGACCATGGGCGTTTGGCAGTGCGCGCAGATGAGGAGCCCCGAGAACGGGTAGCTGGTCACTCGTCCGGCTGCTCCGGTCGCCTTCGGCGAGGGCCTCTTGGGCGTTGGCGTGTACTTTACACGGACCGCCGCAAGTCGGCTCTGGACGGCCTTCCAGAGATCGTCATCGATGATGCGTAGCTCGGGCTGTTCTTGCATCATCACTCCGTTGGTCCTCAGCTTGTAGCGGCGTTTCCCCGTGTCCTGGTCTCGGAACCATTCGCGCTTCATGTAACTGCGCTTCCCGACATACGTTTCGTTGTGCAGGATGGCGCGAACCGTGGAGGCAACCCACCCTTTCTTCCGGTTCTTCTTCGAGGGCCGGAGAACAGGCGCGCCTTCGACGTTCAAGGCGCGTGCGATGCTGAGCAACGAATGTCCTGAGCCGGACATCTCGAAGATTCGCCGAACGATCTTGGCTTCTTCAGGCTCGACGACGATGCGCGCGCCGATGACGTCGCCAGAGGGGCCTTTCTCTACTTCGGTGCGGTAGCCGAAGAGTCTTCCTCCCGTGGACTTGCCGGCCAGCATGCGCCCCTCAAGACCACGCTTTGTCTTGTACCGAAGGTCGGTCAAGTAGACTTGAGATATGATCGCCTTCATTCCGAACAGCGTGAAGGACTCTTCGTTGGCGAAGTCCACGCCGCCGTCAGCAATGCTGACAAGCATCGCCCCATGATGGCGTATGCGTTTCAAAATGTGTGCGGCGTCTCCAAGGTCACGAGAGAGCCGGGACACATCTTCAGCGACCACCATGTCCACGTGTCCGTCCTCCACGGCGTTCATAAGCCGCTGGAACTCGGGCCTGTGAATGGTCGCACCGCTTCGAGCCGCATCCATGAATCGAAGGGTCGGATCGATCCTTCCGCCTCGACTCGTAACGAGTTGCTCAGCGCGGCGGGCTTGGTCCTCCAAGCTGGTTTCACGTTGATGGTCGCTGCTGTACCTTGCGTAGAGGGCAATCCTTAGCCCAGCCCAGGTCTCGGGCTTCATGACGTCGCCGTCCTGAGCATGAGGTCCAACAGAGCGCGCTCGTCATCCGAGAGAAGAGCCTCTGGATGTTTGCGGAGAAGCTGAGCGGCCTTGTCAACAGTTTCCGTAACAATGGCTCGATAAAACGGAGCAAGGCGACATTGGCGTTTGCCGTCTTCGGTTACCCCGAGAATGTCGATAACTTCTTCGGCTTCACGAGTCAGTTCTGTATTTCCGAGGACTCTGCATGCCTCCGTAAATGAGTTCTGTGTCTCTATGAGCGCACGAGTCAGTTCTGTATATCCGAGGATTCTACATGCCTCCGTAAATGCGTCCCGTGTCTCTTGGAGTGCCTCTGCGCTCTCATTCCGCGCTATATTTGTCATGTCTGCTCTCCTTCGCAGAGCGACCAAGCCCTCGGCTGCTTCCGGCAGCGCGGGGGCAATTTATTACTCACGTCCTCACAACTGCGTGAGGCGACTCCCATTAATCTACGATTTAAGACTCACAATACGCAAGTGCTGGTTGCTTAGGCAGGTCCGAATTTCCTGGATCGTGCACGTGTGTGCACGGTCGTAAAAGGCAAGTCATTGAATTCATTGGCGAATTTATTCGACGCTTCGCTCGAAAATCGTTATGAACCAAGGTTATACGATGCCCTATGTCCTGTTTCTCTTTATTCCTATATTATCCCAGAAGTCTAAGTAATGGGTCTGGTCGGTTATGCCATGCGGAGCTGGAAAGTCATCTGTGTCGTCACGTTGGATGGGATATGAGCATTGCCATCAATGATAAGTTGGTTGCCTGTGCGAATGAACACAACGAGGGAAGGCTCAATCCTTGTGTTTGCGGCAACAGCTTCATGAGCAAACCAAAGTCCTAAAGCAATGTCCCCAATATGAGATGACGGAGAGTCGGCAAGAAGCTCGCAGACCAATGTTCTTATCGTTGGTTCTGGTAAGAGCCACAAGCCGTTCTGGAATTCCACTGCGAGAGCTTCTAGGCCAAGAGCCTTCTTGCTGCGGTTCGTGCTGACCGAGTCGTTCGACGCGGCACGCGCACGGGAGCAAGGGCGTCGCGCCGCGCACCTTCGAGAACATGCTCTCGAGCCAGCCCGTCGTCATGTCGAATGTAGGAATCGATGTCTCCAAGGCTCGTCTGGACGTGGCCGTGCGTCCAAGCTCCGAAGCTGGCGGCTCACGCTCGGCGAGACGCGCGATGCACCAAGCCACGCGTGTTGCGCGGTCAGTACACCGACCTCGGGTACCACGTGGTGAAGCTGACGCATCCCATGTTCGGGGTGACGGACGTTGGCGTCCATCAGATGGTGCTCGCCCGCCAGCGCCGCTCCGAGGGAATCCATGTGGCGTCAAGACCTCCGGCGAGCAGTGGGTCGAGAAACGCCTTGGTCGCCATCGTCACATCGTCGAGCGTCGCCCAACGGAGACCATCTTCGCGCGCCAACGCGGCGTAAGGCGTGACCCAAGACGCGGCTGGCACAGGCACCTCGCCGGGCAGCGCGTGGGTCTTACGGAACGTGAAGGTTTGTTCGAGCGCTGTGCGAAGCCGCTTGGCGTCGAGCTCCTGCGCCGACGCGAGGAGCGCGAGATCTGGCAAATCCTTCACGCGCGAGTTCGGGCGCGTGCGCGGCATCGTGTACGCGTGGAGCTTCTCCGCGATGTGCGTCTCAATCGGGTAGAGCCGCAGGGTGGGCGGTGCGATGCCCGCGAACGCGAGGACGTCCTTCGCTACGACTACATCGGGCGGACCAAAGATTGGGTCGCCGAACACGACATCAACACCGAAAGGTTGGCCATAGAGTTTGCCCGCAAGCCTGCACTCCGCGCGGAAACGGAGCCCGTCGTACTGGACTGCGTCATTCAGCATCTCGTCGACGCCCGGTACGACTTCGAAGGTCATGAAGTCGCCAAGGGCGAGGCGTCCGGCCTGTTGCAACTTCGCGAGCAGGTCCTCAGGAGCGCCGACCATGCGCAGGTCGACGTCCTTGGTTGTGCGTGCGCGCTCAAGACGTAGCTCGATGACGAGCCCGCCCTTGAGCATTGCTGCGTCGCCGACGGTCGCGACGATGCGCGCGAGGAAGCGATCGAAGACGAGAAGCTGCCTGCGACGCGCGAAGTCCGCGCCGCTCTTTGACGAGGTCTTGAGCCGTTGCTCCAGCGCTTGTTTGAAGGACTCCGGCGAGCTGTACGTGCGAGCCGACTTCATGTCCCCAGTCCTCTGAAGGACGCGAGCGCGCGGTCGACATCGCCAAGCTCATTGCGCGCAACGAGTCCTCGGCGAAGAGCCTGCCGAGCGGCTTGTCGGAGCAACTCGGGGGAGAACCCCGCGTCCGCGCAGTCGCGGAGTGTGCGGAGCGTGTTCGTGATCGGAACCGCGCCAAACCAGGCACGGTCTTCGGGCATAACGTCCGCGTGGTGCAGTACTACGCCGGGCGGTACACGGAAACGGCGCTTGCCCCACGCGGCGGGGAGCGTGAGGTGAACATGCGCAGGCAGTACGTCGGAGAGCCCGTGAAGAGCGAGCGCGGTTTGGTGCGAGATGACACCAACCTGCTCGGACCAAAGCCATGCGGTGACCAGCTCTTCGTGCTCGCTCGGCGGGAAGTGAACGAGCCGGTAGATGCCACGCCTAGAACGGGTGACACGGCCCGCATGAATGTGCTTTCGCAGTAGGTGCGTCGAGTAGCCAGCGTCTGCGGCCTGTTGGGTCGTGAAATAACCGGCCTGGCCAGAAGCGATTTCGAACAGCCGGTTCCAATCCGGTCCGCTGGTGTCGGAGCGGAGCACTCACAAAACGTAACCGATGGCTCCCTTTTGTGCAAGTCGACGAGCACGGCCGTGCGAGCTTCGGAACCCACGGTTCCGTTTCGTGAGCGCTGTCCCTCACACGCCTTTCTCACGGCTTTGCCCCTCGTTCTATCGTTCACGAGCGACTTTGATTTCCCGCTGAACTTGTCGGAGAGCTTCGCGCGCCTTCTGCTCCCGCCGCTTGGGTGACCAACTCTCCAGCACCACGCCTCGGTCCCCTGAGCCCGCTTCGTTGTGCTCAGTCGCGATGGTGCTGGGGTCCTCATCGTCCCGAAGAACGCGCGCAAGCTGAATGATTCGAAGTTGCACGAGACTGAGCACCGCTCCGATAGCTGCCGGTGCGCGTCCATACTGGTCATCGGTCGGGAAGTTCTTCCAGCGGTACACGTCCAGCAACAGGTCTGCTGCTTCTACCGCATGCTGAAGTTCTTCCATCTCGTGAGCTACAGCGATCTTGGTCACCAATAAAAGATATCTTTTATTATCCGCGTCGTCAAGACCATGGAGTCCGAAGCGAGTACATTTGTAGATATGCGAAACGTGCCGTACAGTCGGGCGGATGGATGCACGTAAGAAGAAGGAAGTCCCGAAGCGTCGGCCCGGGCGACCTCGAAAGTACGAGGAAGGCGGGGTGCATCCCCTTGTCTTCCGCATCCCAAACGATCTCTACGACCGGGTGAAGAGACTTGCCGACGAAGCAGACGTGGCGCTTCACGACGTGTTGATGGTGGCGATTCGGTCTTGGCTGAAAGGCGAACCACGTCCAACGCCAACACGCGTGAAGGAGTGGGTGGAAGAGATGCTGAGCCGACTTTAGCGATGACGTGGCTATGTGGTATTTGATATCTAATACTTCCTGAACGATGCAGTACGTCCAGCCACAAGGAGGCATGCGCTACGAAAAGTCGTTCGCTCGCGCTATCCCGGTGAAGGTGCTTGCTGCGGCCCTCCGCGTTGGCAAGACCAAGGCTACCGTCTCGTAGAACTTGACCCGCTGCTCATCGGGACTCGGGTGCGTCTCCCTATAGAGGCAATCCAGCGGCGGTTCGGCAAGGACATCGCCCAGGCATGCCAAGAGGATGACCGACCAGGCTGTCTACATGTTGCTCTGTTGTCTCGCCGAGAGCTACTCAACTACTCGCGGACTATTGGCTACGATGAACGACTTTGAACTGTCAGCAGTGAGCTACCGGGCCAACCCGACCAATCGTTACTTCCGAGAGTTGTCAGAAAAAAAACCACACAACGATGACCGAGCAAGCCTTACAGAGATTACGCGCGAGGTGGCAAGCAAAGCTAACTTTACCGGGCCAGCCCTCGGGCACCTCGTGAGGGCACTCGTCCAAGAAGACCGGATGGTGGAGGCCCACTACTTCTGCGAGCGCTGGATTGAGAATAACCCCACGGAGCACGAAGCTCACCGACTTGCCGTTCTCATTGCTTGCCAGCGCAGCGATCTCATTTCTGCTCATGCCGCGTTCCAAGCATTGCAGAGGACCGATGCGGATCCTGGCATCCTCTGGGCGCTCGAAACCATCATCCTTCTCGCTTTCTCCGAGGGACACGATTCTGCGACCACCGCTCGCCGTGCGCTTGCTGCCTCGCCGAACGACCCGCTCGTCTTGATGGCCGCCTGCGAGGCTGCTTATCGAACTGCTACTCGAAGCGATGATACGCGACTGCTCATCGAGCTCTTCACAATCGCTCCCGAACTCGCCGAGGAGCGCGATCGTTGGAACATCGCCCGCACAATGCTCCGTCAGCATCTCGTAGACGTTCTTCGATCACGGCTACGAAGGGTGACATGATTCTAGTCGTTCGTCTCCTCGATCACCGAGGGATGAGGTATTCGCGAACCTATACGCTCGGGTCTGTGGAAATTCGTAACCCACGGACCGACACGATGGAAGAACGCGAGGCTCTACGACAATCCGCCGCTGCCTTCGAGGATGAGCGGCCAGACGACTGCATGCGGATTGCAACGATCGTCCACGACAACGTTACCGAGCACGAGGCTGGACGGATCGCCGAGGAACGCTTCGACGAGGCACTCGACGTCCTTGGTTCCGTGGCGGGAGGTCTCTCTCCGATGGTGTTACTCGCGAGTGGGCTCTTCGAGAACTTGGAGAAGCGCTCTATACATCCCCGGACGCTGGGGCAAGGACGGCAGCAAGGTCCATCATTCTGGGTCGCCCGCGAACGGTTCCCGCAATGTGACTGGCCTCAATTCCTCCTGACCCACGCCAAGTCCGAGCTGGCTCAGCGCCTCATTCGATCGCACCACTGGTCGAGAAAGGCTCAAGGGGAAGCTGGCCTCCAGTTGCGTGTTCTATTTCGCTGGTTCGCGATGGAGGCCGTCTGGCTGCTTAACAAGAACGATGACATCGTTCCTCGCCTGCAATGGGCGCTCGGCTTTCCAAACGGCCTTGGGGCAAAAGCGCTGTCACCAACCTTTACGAAGCGCCTTGAAGAGCATCCGACCATTGGGGCCTGGAAGTCACAAATCGAGACTCTACTCGCTGACGTGCGAGAGTTCCGCAACAACTCGGTCCACAGCGGGTTTCGGTACCAGGATATCTCACGCACCCGGTTGCGAGACTTCGACGCCATCACGCTCCTTGCGTGCGCAAGAGTGCAGAACCTCGCCCAGGCTGCCATTCGTGCTGGCCTCTCGACCACGAACGAGATGTTCGAGTACCTCCCCGTCCTTGTCGAAATGAATTCGCACTACATCGACGACGTCCATGGGTCAGTATTGTCTAGCCTGGAGAATCCGAGACGCGGAGACTAACGTGTCAACCTTTCACCTCGAAGACGCGGCCACAGTGTTCGTCTTTGGTTTGTCGCGGAGAAGGGCGCCCAAATGTGCGCGTTCGAGGGGCCTGATGAGGCGCTGGAGAGTCACCGTTGCGCACCGACCGATGTTGGCCAAGGATGTTCGCGTGGCACAGTCGCAAGAAGCGCAGGAACTCTTTTGTACGTTGGACACAGCAGCTTTCGAGGCCATCAAAGCGTGCGGGACTCATGACGACCCGCCATACGAGGGGCTTCCGAAGGAGGAGCTGATTCGCTGTGCCTGCTACGCCGAGTGCACCAAGTACGGGACGGTCTTCGTCGAGAGCCCGTACGCGCCCCTGGCGACGCCTGGTTCGCCTAAGACAGAGTGCGATCTCTGGCTGGCGAAGTCGAAACTGTGGGACGAGACGTGGATTGAGATCAAGCGAGCCTGGGACTGGCCAGGTTGGAACAACAAGGACCAATTCAAATTGTGGCTTTCCGATGTTGAGAAGCTCGCAGGCGCAGAAGCTGGACAACGTGCCTTCGTGCTTGTCTCGCTCACCGATAGGGCGGTTGGCAGTTGCCTGGACAAACAGTACGACAAGGTGACCCAACGGTTAACGTCCGTTTGCGGCATGGTCTTCAAGGCCGGCGAGCCACGCTCGACACATTGGGGGTCGGCGCAACTTGTCGTCCAAACGAGGATGTGGTGGTGGCCGGGGATTTGAGCGCCAGATTTAGTTGACCTTCGAGCACGCACAGCCGCAACGACCTGCGGATGACGAGGTGCTTGTGAAAACCCCTGGCTCACTCACAAATCCTCCCACACGTCCGGAAGTCCTCCGGCCGGCACGACGGAGCCCGAAGACGAGTAGCCCATGCTGGTCGTCAGGAAGGCCGGTAGGTCGGACCCCCTGCCAGCGGCGCGGATTCCACCGTCGACTTGGTAGAGTGCCAGCATGAGCGCCGTTGTGAGGTCGTCGGATAACCGACCTCCCTCGGGCGCGCCGTACTTCGTGTGACCGCTCGGCATTGTCCTGCATTCCGTAGAACCGAAGTTCGGTCAGAAGCTCCGAGGCTTGGGGCAGCCGCACGTGATGGCGCTCGACCAAGACCGCCAGATTCGTCACCATCGCGTGTTTGGTCGCCGCGGTGAATCGAACCCCGTTCATGGTGAGAGGTATCGCGCGCAGAGAAGAGCCAGGGCCATGGCTGCCCGTAGACATCGAACGAAGAACCCGTCCTACACCGCAATCTGTAACCCCGTCCCGAATCGTTCCGAAACCCTCCAAGAACTCGCTTCATCAGAAGCCTGGCCAGTCGCTCCATGCTGCCTGCGGAAAGCCATCCTCGAGGCTCATGACCCGCGCCCGTCCTGCGGCATCTGTCGTCAGCACGTCACTGGAACGGAGGAAGGGAGGCATGTTGAGAGCGGCGAAGCTCTGGTCTCGCACGACGCCCCCAGCACCTGCCCAGGCCAGCGCAAGAGCGGACACAAAATCGTCGTGTCCCTGACCGGTCGCTTCGTACTTGATGGCTCCGTTGGGCATCCTTCGAGCTTCGAAAAACCGAAGTTCATCAAGAAGACGGCGGTCCGCGGGGAACCGGATTTCCCTCTTCTCCAGCGCAACGGCAAGAGACGTGACCAGCTCGGCCTTCCTGGTTGCGGTGAAGACAATCGGTTCCACGACGCAAACCCCAGAAGCACGCAGTAGGTCGGTCACCACCTGTCCCGCGCCGGTTGCATCCACCACGACCTTGGCATTGAAGTAGCGACGCGACAGAGCTGTTACGGCTTCCACCTGCCTCGTGTAGTCCCGCCCATGGAGATCTTCGAGATGAACCACCTGACGTGGCATCGCCAACGACTCCAAGACAATTACGGCCGAGCGGTCACGTAACTTTGCGGGGTCGAAGCCGATAGTGAACCTTCCCTGTCTGTCGTTGTTCGATTCGATATCGACCCCGGCACACGCGGAGATGTCATTCCAGGTGAATACCGAATTTGCCGCGGAGGAAAACTCCCCCTCCCATTCGACGCGCCATTGCTCTTGGCTAATCTCTTGCTTCTGGCTACGGACGAAATCTTGGTCGATGAATGGGTTGTCCAGCGTGCGAAGCAAGAACGATTTTACCCGCGCATCGGTTCCCTCTTTCCCACGCTCATAGAGAGCATGAAGGTAGGACCCAACACCGGACGTTGCCGTGCTGGCAATAACCATGGTGCCGCCCGTATCGGCCAATAGTGGGGAGAGGACTTCCTTGATTGTCTCTTCGCTCACGAGAAAGCCTTCATCAAGGGCGATAAGTCCCAGATCTCGACCGTGCCCACGAACATGCCTGCCGTGGTCGGCAAGACTTCGTGCCATCAAAATCACGGATTCGCCGAGCTGTACTTCGGGGAAGGGGCTCTCTACCTCGCGCGTGACCAACTTTTCCAGAAGGGGAGAAGACAGGAGTTTTCTCACATACGAGAGGAGCACTCTCGCCTGATCCAACGTCGGCGCAGTCACGAGAATCTTGAACGGCTTGCATTGGACTGCGTTCACAACCGCCAGCCATGCAATGAGGATGGCAAGAGCCTGGGATTTTCCCGCGCGCCTACCTCCAATCAAGACCCGGAGCGGATGAGCATCCAGAAGGAAAGACGCCTGCCCCTCGTGAACCTGCATGCCAAGCACACGGGTTGCAAAGAGCACCGGGTTATCAAGCGGCCGAAGCATCGCTCTCCATTCCCATGGCCTTCCGCTCAGTCGTCGTCAGGGATGTGGGATCTACAGGCTGATTCAGGATGGTTGCCAGTTGCACGAACACATTCTGTTGCGGCGGCGAAATCTCCTGTCGAAGTTCTGCAAGAAGCTTCAGGAATCGTTCCAGGACAGCATATCCCTTGAATGCAACACTGGCAGTTGCAACAGACGAAGAAGAACCCTTTACCGTCGCAATCAACTCCGAAACTTCGTCACATGCTCGGGTTACTCGGTCGATGACGTCGTTGTGGGTCACCTGTGTCGTTACAGGATTCGGCTCCTCCTTCATCACCAGCATGGTTCCTGAGTCTGGCTGGTTCGCCAGCTTCTTCAAATACCAAAGGATGGTCGGCCGGGAGACCTGAAGCCGACGAGCAAGCTCCGACTTGCTGACTGGCCCCTTCGCCAGTTCATCACGAATCCGCTGGACCAGTTCCGGCTTCAGGTTCGAGACACCGCGCTGATGACGAGTAAGCACAAGAAGAGCCTGTCAACCATGTATGAGGCTGTCAACATCCAGTTGACGGTTTTCGATGTCTTGGGTTTATCTTCATTTGGAAGGTACCCATTGAATGCACCTTTCACCAGGTTACTGTACCCGTGGGGCAGACACAATGAATACGTGTTTCGTGAAGTCGACGTCAACCGTCGAAGATGGCTTCCGCCCCGGAAACCAGATCTTATCAGCTTGCCGCTGGACAGGAATTCTTATCGTGCTTGGGCGACGACTTTCAGCATGCCGAAATACGCTTGTTGAACGGGAACGATCGCCGACTCATGGAATGGTCAAATTGAATACCAAGAGCACGAACGACGGCGTCCACAACACGGTCAAATGGCGGTTCGTGGGGGCCCGACCGCCAGCTACTTATGACTATGGATGCACCCGCGCTGGCTATTCGTAAGAGTCGTAAGAGTGTCCACTTCGTCTACATATCATCATACGTAACAGCACATCGAATCGTGAATCCAATACAAATACGCGCAGAAATCACCGGGCCTCTTCTAAAATCATTCGCTCTTCAATGAAGCCAGCTTTAGTCGTAACCGTCGTCCACGCCTCGTCCGGCCGGATGCACACAACCGCAGGCCCCGTCTTCTTGAAGTCGCTCTTCTTAGTCTTCAAGATCACGTGAAATTCGGGCTGACGGTCGTCGTTCAAAAGCACGACTTCGTAGGTGTGGTCGCCCAACTTCTGCAAAACCTCACCCGCGAGGTACCACCGGCATGACTTTTTGAGCTGCGTAGCAAAGCTCTCTTGTACCGCGCGAGACAGGTTATCCAGGGTTGCTGGGTCTTGCCGCATCCGAGAGAGCCACGAGCTAAGTCCCGGATATTTCGCTTCCTTCTTTGCGTTTGCTGCTCGCCTGTCAGCTAATTTCCGCGCCTCATCCGGTGGGAGGCCCTGGCCGCTATCTGCAAGAAGTTCCGCATTCCGACAGCCCTCCTCGTAACCTCCTGTGCAAGCATTTCCGAAATGCGGTCAATGCCTTTGCCTGGTCCTCGGGGATTCCTTCACCGAGGGTGTATAATACACCCAACTTGCCACAGGACTCGGCCTGGCCTGCATCACAAGCCCACGAGAAAGCGTCGCGTGCCCGTGTTGGCGACTTGGGCATCGGAGACACTCCCTTTCGGTAGAGTATTCCGAGCCGCAAGCAGCCCGTCGGAAAGCCAGCGTCACATGCTGTCCAGTATCGGCGGAAGGCAGTGATGAGATCTGGCGTCGTCCCGTCGCCGTTCTGAAACATCGTGCCTGCATCGTGACATGACGCCGCATCACCTTCGGCACATCCTGCTTCGAAAGAGGAGAGTGCTTTCTGAAGGTCCTTCGGTACGCCCTCACCATCCGCAAGCATATTACCGACGACCGTGTGGCATCCTTTTGTTGTGCTCCCCTCGAAGCATGCCTTCTTGAACAGTTCGGTTGCTCTTGCTTGATCGCGAGTGACCCCGTTGCCGACGGAGAACATTCTCGCGAGCACCAAGCAGCTAGCTGCCTTGTTGTGAGTGCACTCGCCAGTGAGGCGAGTAACTTCCGCCTTCGTCGGCTTGGACACCACGTCAGCATTCTTCGGACTGTTGGCAACGACGCGCTTTGCGTGTGCGTTATAGAGCTCCTCGATCCTCGTCGCTCCTGCGTGAAGTAGGGCCTTAGCTTCACCGGCATGTTCCCCCCCTGGGTGCTGATCCAGATAGCTCTGAACACCGTCGCAGTCGAAGTCGTGGGTAGGTTGTCGACACGATTCGCCCTCTGAGGCCAACCAGTCACTGTCGCTGGACGTTCCGATGTTCCTCAACCAGTCACTGTCAGACGTTCCGACGTTCCTCACCCCCTCCTGCTCGGGTGCTTGGGACGTGATCACGTCTTCCGGATGGTGACTTGGCAAATTCCCCGTTTGTCTCGCGGACGGTCCGCATCCGAGGGTCGAGCATACGAGAACGAGCGGAAAGATTTGGGCTGAGATGCGCATGGGGTACCTCACGTGATTCTTGTATTTTATGCCAATGTCTCAGCGAGTTTTCGCAATGCAGTCTGAGAGCTCGAATTCGAGCTTCGATTTGCCAAGCTGTTTCCCATAACCAGTCAGCCGGCCTTCGACTGCAATTGGTGCGTACTTCCTCATCGTATGAACGTCGAACTTCGTGGCATCGTGGGCCGGATCGAAATCCTTGCACGAGAAAGACGTGTAGTCCCCAGTACTTGCGATGAATTCCACAATGATTCCCGGGCGCTCAAACTTCCCGTTCCAGCGCACAAAGTTGTCGTTGTACGTCGTCGCCCAAAGCTCGTCAGGGTCGTTCTTCGACCCAAGGGCAGTGCCGATTCCATCTGGGCTAGCGGCAACGAACTTTCGTGTAGCAAGGCGCTTCTTCTCTTCCAGCTTTTTTGCCTTCTCTTCCTCGGCCTTTGCCTTGGCCTCAGCGATTGGGTCGCTCGGAGGGGCTGCGTCCTCCATGGCTACAATCGGCACGGCACTCGCAGAAGTCGCACGCTCTGCACTCGCAAAAGCAACAGGGTTCGCACTGGTGGTCGGGTTGGCGGACATAGATGTGATGGGGACACTGGAACTGTCCGCCACGGGCGTTGCCTGAGCGTGAGTTTTGGGCTTGGCGAGATTTGCGATGGCGCCGATGACGAAGAGCGCGAAGAAAATGCAACCGCCTCCCCCGGAGATAATCCCCACCAGGGCCATCCAACCGTTCGAGAATTTCCCGGGGGAGGCGTCAATCTCCTTCTTCGCCTTCAACCCGAGCACCAGCGCTGGGATGGCCGTCAGACCGCAGAGTATGAAAGAGCCGAGACCCAGGCACACGGACAGCAGCGCGTTCGTGTGTCGTTGGGGTTGGGGTTGGGGTTGCTGGGGCTGCGGCTGAATGTTCATTACATCACCTCCTGCAAGGGCACCGTAACGAGAGCATGGGGACCGTGGAGACGAACGAGAGAACGCATGGGTTCCTCAATCCTGGAAGCGACCACGGACCATCTGATGCATCGACATTTTGTGACCACACTGTGGGCATCTCTTTTGAAAAAGCCGAATGTTCCAAACAGTTAGAAACCACCAAAGAATCCGCGGTATCAGCCAAATCAGCGTCTTGATGGGTGTCTCGGTGCATCGTGCACAATCACGACATCCAGCCATGCTCTATCTCCTGTTCTGAACCGTACATTCCCCTCTATCGGCCAAGCGGCGAAGCGCTCCTCTGCGCAGAACGTCCGGTGAGACTGGTGCGTACTGAGCGGTGAGGCTGGCAGTTTGGCGTGGACGAACAAAGAGGCACACGGAACACGTTACACGTTTTTTGAATCGCGATCTACCTAGCGTGTTTCTGACAAGCAGACCCGGGTACCCGCGGGTGGATGTCCACCGAACGCCTCGCTTCTCTGCTTCGGTCGGTAGGGGCGAATGTGCGGAGGTTGCGCATTAAGAAAGGTCTCACCCAAGCCCAACTCAGTGAGGCGGCCGACCTCGAAACCCGATTCCTTCAGCAGGTCGAGGCGGCTCGGAGCAACATCACCTTGGCCACGTTGCTTGCTCTTGCCGATGCTCTTCGAGTCCATCCGGGGCACCTGCTGAAGAAGGCGACCCCGGTAGCTCGTCCCGCTGGACGACCCAAGACCAAGCGGTCAGCGAAACGCGCTACATCGTCCCGATGACGTTCGGTTGAGGGACGGCTCGTCAAGCGGTCTCCGACCCCGAGGGTACCTGTGCGTCTCTTCATCGTGAAGAGATCCGCTTTCGTCTCGCGAGAACCTCGATAGGTTCAGAAGACACTGATTCATCTCCAACAGGGGGTTGCGTTGGCGTTCGATTTGGTTTGCACTCGTCACGATGCCCGGCAAGCTGCCATCGACAATGACGCCGACCGAGGCGCGCGAATCGGTAAGCGTTGCATTCAAGTCTTTCGAGGCGCGCCGGAAGAAGACCGCAAATGAGGCGACAACAAGGGTTGAGTTGATCGACGAGATACTCCGCTCTGTTGGTTGGCCCACAGGCAGCATCGAGCGCGAGCTGCCCACCGGCACCGGCGACTTCATTGACTATGAGCTTCGCGCGGATGGACAGGCGTGGATGATCGTTGAAGCGAAGCGCGTAGGTGAAAATTTCAGGCTCACGCCGAAGTCCGCCCGTTCATCGCAGCCGTCTAGGAGCCTCCAGTCGCTCACCGGAACAGGCGGTGAGACCTTGCGCGATGTTCTCAAACAGGCGGCCCGCTACTGCAATGAGCGCGGAATTGCGCTTGCTTGCGCCACAAACGGGTTCGAATGGATTTTCTTCCGCGGCTTGTCGACGCCAACGCGTCCTTGGACGAAGGGGCACGCCGTAGTCTTCGGCGGTCACGACGACATCGTAGGACGTTTCGACGAGTTCCTCGCTTGTATTGGTCGTGCGTCGGCTGGGAGCTCGTTCCTGCACGAGCGTCTTGAACTGCCCCCGACTGGGATGCTTCCACCGTCCCGTGTGCCCCAGGACGTCCTCACGTTTGTCAGAAAGGAACGTGACCCTAATGCCACGGCACTGGTACGGAACATCTCCGACTTCCTCTTTTCTGAGATCTTCGGAGAGCGCCGTGGCGACATGCTCACGCGTTGTTATGTCGAGCCCGGGTCGAGCGAGGAGTTCGAGCGCAGCATCCATCGCCTCCTCAAGGACTCTGAGACCGTCATCGATGAGGACGCAATCCACGCCGTTCCAACCGATGCTGAAAAGTTTGTGGCGCATGTCGATCGCCATGAGGCTACTGGCGCGAAGCAGCCGGTTGTCGTCGTGGGAAACGTCGGTGTTGGTAAGACGACGTTCCTTCAACGGTCATTGGCTCAACTCCGCTCCGATCGCAGTGCCATCTGCGCAGTCGTCGATCTCGAGGGCTTCGGACATGGCGGTGGGATCGACGGCTCCGCCGAGCAGGCACGCGTTGCCGACGAGGTGCTGAACAAGCTTCAGACTGCCACCCTCACGGTCTTGAAGCATCGTGAGGATCTATCGGACGCCGCGAAGCTTCAAGGAGAACATTCGTCGAGAGAAACACTCTCGACGTTGCAACTGAACAAGCTTCAGAACACTAAACGCCTCGGACGCGAGCTCTGGGTGGCGGATCCAACGGCGTGGCCGCGGAAGGAGATGGAGATCTTCGAGGAGCTGACGAGCAAGCCGGTCACTCACCTCGTTGCGTACATTCGACATCTCCACGGAAGGTTCACTCGGGAGGATGATGCTCGGTATCCCATTCTCATAGCGATCGACAACTTGGACCTGAGCACCGACGAGTATCAGCACACCATTTATGGCCTCGCGCAGCGGCTAACACGTGACACGAACGCCATCGTGGTTGTGTGCCTTCGCGAAGACACATTTCGACTCGGTCGAGAGCCAGGCGGATTCCTCACCTCGAGCGCATTCCCGTTCGTCTTCCACGTTGCCCGTCCACCGCTCGATCAGCTTCTTCGCAAGCGGGTTACGTACGGGGAGTATGCCAAAGAAAACGCGCTCCTGCCGCGTGGTCTGAAAACCGAGGGCGAGCGCGTTGTCGACGTCTGCAAGCTCGTTCGGACGACCCTGCTAGTGCAGAAGTCCGAGTCCCTCGAGCTTTTCGCTGGGCTCGCCGGTCACAATACGCGCGCCGCGCTCGACCTCGTCCGCGCACTCGTCGATGGGGCTGCGCCCGGACGAGCGGATTCGTCGGCGACGTACGCGTTCGAGTGCCTTCTCAACTCCTCGGGGTACGAGACGCTTCAGGCGCGCGTTGTGAACTGTTTCGACGCCGAACCTGCTGGCGCTCCTGCGCATGCACTCCAGATGCGGCTTCTTGCGTACTACTCGTTCGCGGTTGATGCTGGTCCTGAGCGCGTGCTCTTCGAGGAGGTAGATCGCGCCATCGCGAACTTCTCGGGGTGGGGCTATCCGGTCGCGTTGGTGCGTTGGTCGTTGGAGAATCTGGTCAAAAACGGGCTGCTTCGCGATCCGAAAGGCGGACGCCGCCAGAATCAGACGCTTTCGAAACGGTTAAACATCACGGCATCCGGACACGTTCACCTAAACCGACTTGTGGACCTTCGCTCATACCGAGCAGCCGTAGCATCCACAACGCGCTGGTACGATCCGCAGCTGGCGGAGTCGTTCATCCGGAGTTCGAGTGAGGCTGCTGGGGCCGCCGGGTTGACCATCGGCGACATCGTCGAGTCGAAGGCCATCGATGTCTTCGACGCTTATCTCGCTCAGTCTGTCACACGCGAGGACAGAACGCTTGCAACTGGGCTCGGTGGCCATCGATGGCGTGCGGAGGTGCTCTCGCGCTCGGCGCGGATTCTGCCCCCGCAGTATCAGCCCGTGCCACTGCCCATCGCCACGTCGTCGGAACCGACGCTTGAGGTGCCTTCTCCGCGACCTCGACAGCAGAAGGAAGAGCAACTCAAGCTTGCACTTGGCGGAGTCACGAACGAACTAACACTCAAAAAAATTCACCGTGATGTCGAGTACAAGGACACCGTGTGGACGCCGCGGATCCTTTGGGCACTGGAGTTCGCCAAGCGCCGTCATCTCGGTCCACAGCGCGCGAGCGATCTCGCGGAGCTACTCGTGCGGTACGGCGACATCGACGTTCCGCGGAACAACGTAGCGCGCGCCTTTCGCGACTTCCGCCCCGAGCACGGCGTCGACGGTCTTTGGACTGTCGAGAAGAAGCGTTACGCCATCACCGACGCTGGTGCGCTGTTACTAACGACGCTCCTCTCTGACGACAGCGAGTAGAAGCGAAGGCGGCTGCGAAATTGCCGCAACGCGAAGGCCGTCACTCACGCGAATCACCTGATTCTCGCGCGCCCGCGCAGGCGTCACGCCGCCTCGGGAAAATCGGGACCCATTGGGAGTCAAATCTTGCCGCAACCAGATGGTTCAGGCCAGCAACTCCCGCTTTGGACAGGCACGAAGCTGTTGACCAAGTGCATACTGATTTTGGTGTGATACGCGTTGGCAGTGCTCACGCGGCAATGAGGCCGTGCGCTGTCAGGCGCTCTTGCAGACTGCTGACAAGCCGCACGCTGTCGTCATGCTCCAGTCCGAAGGAGACAAGGCGGTGCATGACAGTGGCTAGAAGTCGGTCTGCGGTCATGCGCGAGAGCCGGTTACCGCCATCGAAGCGTACCTGCACGATGTGGCGCTCGTGACCGCTCGCCAACCGTAGCCATACGCGGAGGGAGGAACCTCCAACGAGAAAGCGTCCTCTACGGTCGCCGACGTAGACACGAGCCCGCGATGGTCGAACCCGAAAGCGGAGGTGCATACCGCGGGCATGGGGACCCGCAGAGAACTCGAGTTCGCCCGATTTGCTTTCGAAAGACTCGGCAACGTCAGAAAGGGAAGTCATTGGCAATCTCCTCGTGATTACCCATTATCGTTGGCGACCGGCATGAGGAACGGACTCGGGCTCTCCGCAGAACCGTCACTTCCGTCACTTCCGTCAGGAAGAGGTAAGGCGGCTTGTGAATCACCGGCAGACATGCTGGTCGTGTTCGACGACGACGTCTCCGTACGCGCCGAAGTCATCCACGGCTTGACTTCGGGTTCGGGTGCAACCCAGCCAATGCGCTCCAACCGGCTACTGAGTATAGCGGGGTCGACGTAATAGTAAGCGCCGTTGCTATCCCGGCCGGAGCGCTTGAATCCCAATCGTCGGATGAATTGACGACCGACCCACTCTGGGGAGACTTTCTGCCGAGTCATGGCAAAAACCTCGTCTGCAACAGCACCAGGTCGGATTTTGCGGTCGGACTCGTCCGATGACGTGGCTCGGTACCAGAGAGCATCCGCTACGGCCGTGGTGAGGGGATCGAGCTCGCCGCGTTCCCTTGTGTCCTCGATGGCGAGCGGCGTGAGCTCGTTCACGAGTTCAGTCCCACTCGTTGCGTCGATGACGGTCGCGATGGCAAACAGTGGCCGCCAAAGTTCCGCACTTCGGTTGATGAGCTCAGACGGGAGTTTCACGTGCTCGTAGGCGTGACGGATATCGTTTGCATACGTGAGAGCCGTCTCGTAGAGCGCATCGCGAATGACGGCGATTTCTTCGTCCCGCGGATCGATCGAGCGTCTGCCCTTCTCCGGATCGCTGGCGCGCACCATGACCACGCGAATGGCGCGGTCCGCCGTGACGTCGTTCAACCCCGCAATGCCTGCAAGCGCTTTGGGCGAGAAGGCGTCAAAGAATTCAATGCCGCCGTCTCGAGAAACCCTCGGCACGCGCCCACCGTGTTTATATCCATCGTTTAGGAGTGCACGAATACTGGCTGTATCGTCGGAATTGCTATGTAGAGTCTCCGTCTCATCGAGACAGAGCGTTGCGCGCGCAGCTGCAACAATACGGCAGAGAACAGCGGCTGTCGGACTTGGGGTACGAAATCCGTTGAATGCTGTGGCAGCTATAAGCTCGAGGAGGCGGCTCTTTCCTGAACCTTTTGCCCCTTCAATCGTAAGATACGGAAACACTCCGAAGATTGGATGCAAATATGTGCCAATAATCCAAAGTGCGACAACAGCCGCAAAACCTGCTCGATCATCATGAGGAAACTCGACGTACTTGTCGACAAGCTCTTTCACGCGCAAATACGTCGTAATCAACACAGGTGGATTGGTGCTTGTGAGGAAGCCCAGGCGCGATTTGTCGGACCACTGACCAACAAAAAGTTGCGCTGCACCTTTGAGATTGGTCGGTTCAGGTGGACCGACGCGCAGCTCTCCGGACGCGGTCATCCCGAGCCATCTGATATCCGATCCACGCGTCGTCGGATGGGGACCGGCAACAGCAATCCAGAATTCGCCTTCACGAGTGCAACCAATCGCCGGATGTGCATCGGGATCGTATGCATGCGGTGGTGCGACGGCTTCTACGAGCAACTTGTGCTTCTTCTTGATATCTTCAGAGACAATCCGATTGGAGACACCGAACTTCTTGGCAATTCTAGGTACGTATCTCGCTGCGCTCGGAGCCGGAAGGTGTGTGAGATGGGTGGTAGTCTCATCGAACTTCTCTTGCCAAACAGCCGGTGTGACCTGGGTGAGGTCGAATGAAAGAACTTCTTCAATTGCCTGCGCTCTATTGATGTCCGTTTTCATAACAGTCTCCTTTCCTTTAGTTTCACAGTTCTCCTCCGGTGCATTGGTTGCATACCCAACAATGGGGCAACCACACTCCATACATTTTCTCATGTTCATATCCTCTCTATTGATTTTAGGGCATATCAATCCCATTGGACTCGGGAACAAGTCCGCACGAAGGTTCAGCACGGTGCGTGACGACTGAGGCGAAGCCCCGGTCGTCGTGCGCATCGCTATGGATCGAGATTATATGCCTTAGCGCGGGCACAGCCGCCCTTACGACGGCACCGATGGGTACGTGGACAGCCCAATTTCAGGCCCCAGCGTTCGCGCGTTTTTTTGGCTTCTTTCGCGATATACCAGGCTCCACCACCACTTGGATCGAACACGCGCACGCGGGATAGACCAAACGACCATAGATCGTCGCCCTGGTCGGTAGTCACGGGGCACGTGTCCTCGAAGGAAACGAGCGCGTGAATATGTATGAGACCGCTCCCGTGGTTTTCGAGGGCATATGCCCCGAGCACATGCGACCTTGCATTGGCTGCCAGAGAGTCGAGCCACCGACAAAACAGTTCAGTGGCACGAGACTGTGTGACGGCAAATCGAAAGGTCAACGTGACATACCAATCCCATTTCGCGAAGTTGTGAAGGAACGCGCCCGTGGCCTTCCACCGCTGCCAGGGTAAGGTTCCTGTCGACGGGGGCGCGGTCATGCCAGCCACCGCCGTAGGTCGGCGCGTTCTGAGTGCGAGGGTTGCCGGTGTCGACGAGGAAGTTGGCGGAGAGGATGGGTGCGAATACGTGTTCGCACTGGAGGAGTTAGGCGGCAATGCGCACCTCCACTTCCAGGCAGAGGGCCGTAGCAGCGTCGAGAGGCTCTCGAGTTGGCGTTTCTCGAATGCGCAGCCCGTTTTCAATGCTTTGAACAATTCTTCGATGCGCCAACGCGCCCGAGAAAAGTCCACGACGCGTTCGATGTCTGCGCCGCTCAAAACAGGCTCTGTCGTATACAGCATCCAATCGACGGGCTCGGCACCCTCAGGAACATCGAGCTCACGGACGTGCAC
>WQYX01000041.1 GCA_009781005.1 Polyangiaceae bacterium
CCAAAGACTACGAGCGAACGATGGAGAGTAGTGAAACATGGATTCAACTGAGTTTCATCAACCGCATGGCGCGACACTTGGCAGCGTAAAAACATCGCGTTTCCTGGTAAACATGCTCTAAGGAGTCGACAGAGTCGACATTTGGCTAACTCATTGTAATTGCACATGATTGTGCGTCAACTTGAGGAGTCGACCAAGAATCGACAGGGGCGACACCGAAAAAAGATCATGGCAAAGGTGGTCAATTCCCGGCCGTGTGGTGATAGTAGCCACGTGCTTCTTACGATTGATCCCGGGGCCAATTCCGGATGGGCCGTCTTCGACGAAGGCCGCTTGGCCGATTGTGGCATGGTTTGCAGCCCGCGCACCGAACCATTGCCCCTTCCTACAATGCTGCGGTTCGAGCGCGTGGTGATTGAGCACCCCATGATCTACCCCCACGGCAGAACCCGGAACCCCAACGACGTGCTGAAGGTCGCCATCATTGCCGGGGAATGGGCAGGTTTCTACTGCCATAGCGGCGCCGAGGTTAGCTATGTCATGCCGCGCGCGTGGAAGGGTACGGTAGACCCGGACGTCTGCAACGCGCGGGCGCACGCGGCCTTAGACGCGGGGGAGCGGGCAATCTACGACGAGGCCGTCAAGGGCATCGCTGAAGGGAAGCGCCACAACGTGCTTGATGCCATCGGCATTGGTCTCTTTATGCTCAAGCGGTGGGCGCAATGACAGACAAATGATTTCATAATAAAAAGAATAAGAATAAAAAAATAATCGGGGATATACCGGGGTGGCACACGTAAGGAAGTGTGCGGGCCTTCCAAAAAATATCGTGAATTTTTTCCACTGTTCACGAACGTTCACGGTGTTCACAACCCGCTTTTGACCGCAAAAACACGCAGAAAACCACCTTCACGCTGTTTACGACCCGTTTTTCACCGCAAATGTAGGCATGAAGCTCACAAGCGAGATACGAAACAACGTCATCCGTCTTTATCGCATGGGCCTACCCCAGCGCGAGATCGCCCGCATCGTCCAAATATCCCCCGCCGCGGTCAATAAAATCGTCCACGCGGCGCCTGCCCCGCCGCCATCGCACCCCATGTTGCGGCTACTGCCACCCGTATCACCTCCCCCAATGTCGACACCCATGCCGGAAAAAGCAGCGGAGGAAGTGCTGCCTACGGTTGAAGACCCTTCCGCAGATATTCCCGAAGAAATCCCGGAGGGCACGCCGGAGAAAACGGTGGAGAAATGGATCGCGCGAATTGAAAATGCCGCCTCTCGCGCCGAGGCGAACAACAATTTGACCGCCTTCGCATCATTGACGAGGTGCTCGACGGCTTCTCAAACGTCGAATTGGCCGCCCATGCCTACGACTGGTCGAACCTTTGGGCGAGGCCAAAGCAGATCCTCCCCAACGATGACTGGGAGATGGTGGGATTTCTCGCGGGGAGAGGAAGCGGAAAAACGCTTGCCTTGTCGAAGTTCGTCAACGCCGAAGTAGAAGCAGGCCGTGCCCCGCTTATCTGTCTTATCGCGCAAGACGAGGACAGTAGCGTGAAGCTTCATATCACCGGCCCAAGCGGTCTACTTGCCACGTCGAAGCCGTGGTTTCGGCCGGAATGGCGATCAAGCGACCTGCAACTCTTCTGGCCGAATGGCGCGATTGCCTATGTGCGCACGCCGGAAGTCCCGGGCAAGATTCGAGGCCTTGAATACCATCTCACGTGGGCGAGCGAACTCCAATCATGGCCGCCCGCGACGATGGAAGAGGCGTGGATGAACGTGCTCCTTTCAACGCGTCTTGGTCTTGCACGCATCGTATGGGACGCGACGGCGAAGCGGCGGCACTCGCTTCTAACCCGGCTGATCAAAGAAGCGACTGAATGAGTCGGCGGCGTATTCTAATCACCGGTTCGACCTACGAGAATGCGCTCCATCTCGGCCAAGGGTACATCGAGCGCATTGAGCGCAAGTACGGCGGCACGCGCCAAGGCGAAGAGGAGCTCTTCGCGCGGATGTTCAACGATGCCGATGGTGCGACGGCGCGCGCGGAATGGATCGACAAGGCACGACGCCATCGCCCCGATCGATTCGTCCGGCGTGTTGTCGGTCTCGACGTGGCTGTCACCAAGAAAGACGGCAGCGACAACACGGGAATCGTGCTTGATGGCCTTGGCGTGGACGGCCAGGCGTACGCCGTCGCGGACCTTAGCGGCAAATACACGCCGGACGAATGGGGGCGCGTGGTGCTCGACACGTACGACGCCGAACAATGCGATTGCGTCGTTGTCGAGACGAACAAGGGCGGTGATCTCGTTGCTCAAAATCTGCGTGCTGCCGCGCGTGAGCGTGGTTGGAGCGTGATCGTGCTCGGCAAAAATGAACGCCCTCGTCACGTGCCAAAGGTGGTTTATCTTCGGGAGGTTTTCGCGCGCGGGGAAAAGGCCGATCGCGCCAAGCCGCTTTCGACCGTTTATGAACGCGGGCAGGTCTCCCATGTCATCGGCGCCAATCTCGAAGAGCTCGAAGTGATCCTCACGACGTGGGTACCGGTCCCGGGGGCGCGCTCGCCCGATCGCCTCGATGCGCACGTGCATGCGGTCGTTGAATTGCTCGGCCTCGCGGAAAATAAACCCGATGCCAAAAAAGCATTTTCCGGCATCACTCAAGCGAGCAAACAGATCACCACAGCGACGCCTGCGCCTTCGCTCTCTAGCGCGCTGGTTACAGCCTTCGGTCCGGCGCGAAGCGGTACAATCTAAACGGCCGCTGCGGTATAAGGCGCCATGGATACCGATATCCCGACGCGCGAAGGTGTCTTTTTTCATGGTGACTTTACGGACGCCGAGAAGCGCCGCGCGGTAACCGATATCCCGACGCGCGAAGGTGTCGAGGAACACCATGTCGCTACTGCGAACGACCTGTTGGACGTCCTCAGTCCGAGAAACACGCTATGGGAAGACAATGCCTCTAGCTGGATTTTCCGCGGTCACGCGAATGCGAACTGGGAGCTGAAACCGAGCGCCGTTCGGAACTACCCCAAGTGCTTCAAGGAGGTGGGTATCACCAAAGCGTCTGAGGGGCACAAGGTCTCTGACGGGGAAGAGCGCACCAAGCTTGAGGAATGCATGTGTAAGTGCTTTATGGGTCACTTAGACCGATCGGGCATCGCAGTCCCTTCGGAATTGCCTCATGACGGGAGGCCGCGCTTCAATCCCGACCCCACCCTCCCGGTGCTGGCGCTCGCCCAACACCACGGCCTGCCGACGTCCCTTCTCGACTGGACGCGTCGCGCATGGATAGCGGCGTACTTCGCGTCCGCAGAGGCGGTGCGTGTACTCGGAGGATTGCCACCTAGTGTGCGTCAGTCAGTCCCCAAGAGTGCGAGCTATCTGGCTGTTTGGGCGCTCGAACGGGGTAATCCGTCTCTACCGTCCGAGCTCGACCACCTATTCTATGATGCGCCAGCATGGACGAACCCGAACCTGCGTGCACAAGCCGGCCTTTTCACACGGCTTGATATCACCAATGACCTGGCACTCGAGGAACTCCTGCCGTATCTGAGGCAGGAGCCCCACAAATACGGTCATATTCCGCGCCTTCGCAGATTTACACTTTCGATCGCTGAGGCCGGGAGGCTGCTCCGCTTTCTCTCGCAAGATGGCATCGATGGCGCGTCGATGTTCCCAGGCGCTGACGGTGTCGTTCGTAAGATGCGTGAGTCCGCGCTTTGGGATCGGCCGCCAAGGTTCGGGTGGTGAGCGCTACGGATTTGCATGCAGCCGCTGTTACTAGGACGCCGAAGGCGGCGCCATGGTGAAATCAGGAACGCGCACACCGTAATCGCCTGCGAGTTGCGCGATATATGCAGGCGAGAGAATAAGTCCCGCGTTCTTCGCTTCGACGAGCGCGGCGTAGAATGCGGCGTTGCGCTTTGCCATGTTGTCGCGCACTGCTTCCTTTTCGTCGTTCGGCAACACATACCGGCGAGAGGGAGCCAATTTTGAGTCGCCAAAATTGATCGCACACCATGGCTGAATAAGCCCCGTGTCAATTCCTCTCTCGATGGAACCCAAGTCGCCGCGCACTTTGGTTGTCGCGACCCCGAAGAGTTTTCCAATGTCTACACCCGGCGCGCCGCCTTGCGTGCCGAGCGTGCCATCGGTCCCGAGGTAGATTCGCGCCGCGGCCTTTTCCGCGTTCGTGACAAGTTCGGTCCAGACCTGCCACGCGGTGGAATTGTTGACAAGGAAATCAATCTTGCTTCCTGCCGGTCGAATTCCCGCGGGTTGGTCCGATGAGGATACGGCACGAAGCAATTCAACGAACGCCGCCGCCTCGGCCGTGAGCTTTCCGTCTGCCGATTGCAACGGCACGCCCTCCGGCATCTCGCCGATAACCTTTGCATTGCCATGCGCCACGGATCCCTTCGACCAGTCGCGACATGCAAAGGCATGGCGCGCCCATACCAGGCACGCCGGCAAGATCGCTGCGTCCTGCCGGAACGGTTCGATTTCGTTCCGCTTGAAAATAATCCATCGGCCGTCGCCGTGGATAATGGGGATCCAAAATCCTCCCACGAAACCGTATTCATGATCGGGCGTTTCCGGGATATCGCCCGGTGCAACGGAGCTCGGCTCTGCACGCGCCTTGAAGACGCGGAACACCGGATCCCATCGCACGTACTCAATGGGCCAGTAACGCATTTCGAGATCTACGCGTGAGCCGTTCTCGCGCGGCACGTAGTGCAACGTCGCGAAGGCGATGCCATGGTTGACCAAACACCCATTGATATCTTCGAGGGTGTCCGGATGAATGCCCACACCTCGCGGACCATAAAGGGCGTCGGCCTCTTCGGCGATTCTTTCGGCGCGCGCGCCTTCGGCTGAAGCGATCTGGACGGGAATGCACCTTTGCGGCGCGAGCCTGTTTTCATAGGCGACGTACAGGGCGTCGTCCGTGCGCATCTGTTCGGCCATGCGCGAGGGTCGGACGAACTGCCCGATCATCTGCTCCTGTCGAGCTTCAAAGATGGACTCAAGGGACCATGCATCAATGGTGTTCCGGCCATCTCGCGGCATCCGGAGCATGGTGGCGAGGCGGTCAATGTCGAATTCGCCCGCGGTTCGAATACGTTTCGCTTTCTTACCCACAAATCTACTTTCGGCAGGTTGCCTAACGATGGGTAGTTGGTGAGAGTGGGAGGGAATGCGTTGCTCACGGGCTATCGCCTTGGCTTTGGGCGATGGGATCGAACCTCCGAAAGAGTTTCGACTCTTCGTAAGAGGCTGGAACGATACGGAGAAAGGCCGATTTCTATTCGATGATATCGCCGCCCGCTTGGTTATGGCAGCCTTCCGAAAGTGGGGTGTCGACTTAGCGATCGATCTGGAACATCAAATGCTTGACGATCGGCCACAACCCGATCCAACAGCAAAAGACGCGCGAGGTTCTTGCCGTCTTGAATTGCGCTCCGATGGGTCGCTTTGGGCCGTTGGTGTGCATTGGACGAAGGACGGCGCCGCACGCGTGAGGGAGAAAAGGCAAAGGTACGTTTCGCCTGCTTTTGAATTCAACCCGGAAACGATGCGTATTGAAGAAATGATCAATATCGCAATTACTTCGATGCCGGCGACGCACGACGCGCCGGCGCTTGTTGCTGCTGCAAAGAGGTTCGCGCGTCGTGCGCAAAAGGTGGAATGGGAATGGACCCCGAATTGGTAAAGCGAGCTCTTGACGTTGTCGAAAAAGGCGACGCCCAAGGTGCATTAGATATCTTGAAGACGCTTATCGCCTCGGCGGCCGGCGCAGATCCAGAGCCCGAGGGCGATGAGAGCGGCAGCGAGGGTGACGGCGCCGAGGGCGCGCCCGCAGAAGGATCGCTCGACAACGCGGAAACGCCACCCGAAGAGCAACCGAAGAAAGCGGCGGCCGCTGCGCGCAAAGCCATGGACGCGATGCTTCAGCGCTTGACCGGCGCAAAGACGCTGGCCGAGGTCCTCGTGCGCGTGTCCGAATATCGGGCATCGCATCTGACGCTTGAGAGTGAGCGGCAGAAACTCGCAAAGGAGCGCGCCACGCTCGAAGCTGCCGAGCGGCGGAAGCTATGCGTGGAATTGGTCACGCTTGGTGCGGAATTCCCCGCAACAGTTTGGGCGGACGACAAGGCAACAAGGCTGAAGCCGCGTTGGGAGAAAATGGGCATCGAGGAGCTTCGCACGCACGTTGCCGACCAGAAGGCGGCACGGCCGAAGGCGCCGAGCGCTGCAAATGGAATTCGCCCGCCGATCACTGCAAATGAGGTCGTCGACCTATCCGCCGATGAATTGAAGATTTGCGAAGAGCTGAAATGCGAGCCGAAGGTATTCGCGGCGCTGAAGAAGTTCCGCGACGGGGTGAGCCATGGCTAATCTCACGCAGGGAATACGGCCGCAACCGTACGGCCAGGGAGGGCGCAAAGTCTTTCTGCCGGTCAAGGCAGGAGCCCAAATTTACGAGGGCGGGCTTGTCTCGCAACCTGGCGGCGCGTGCGCGCCAACGACGGCAGGGGGAGATTCAACCGGAGCTATTGGAATTGCCGAACACGACGCGTTAGGCGGGGCGACAGACGGCGCAACGCGGCTGTCGGTGTGGACCGATCGGGAATTCATTTTCAATCCAGGCTTGAATCCGCCCACGGACGCGACGCCCTACGGAACGGTCTTGTACGCTGAAGACGATCACACGGTGGGAATTGTGAACGTCGGCAACGCCCTGCCGATGGCTGGTCGCTTTGTCGGCATCGAGGATGACGGGCGCGTGCGCGTGTTCGTCGGTTGGGTCGCGCTGCTTACGGGAGCCCTGTAATGCCGCTAAATCCGTTATTTGGCTTTGACACACTGCCGAAGACGTCGGCGGCGGCGATTCGTGAATTCTCCGATCGCTATCTGGCCGCCATTGGCGCGGCGAAACCTACGGGTTGGGCGGACACCCTCGGGGAAACGATTCCTACCGATGCGCCGATGGTCACGTTTCCGATCTCGCAACTTCGGACCCAGTACAAGCGAACCGAAGGGGATTCGCGAACCAAGAAGCTCGGCGAGGTTAGCTTCGATATCAAAAGCGAAGAGTTCGACGATGGCTACGAAGCGAAGCTCTTGGATCTCTTTTTGAAGGTCTTTGCGTATCGCAATTGGCAGCGCGCTCCCGAGCGCCTTGTGCTCGCCGAAGAGCAGTTTCGGCACTTCCAGGTAGCGGAATTGCTTTCGGCAGGGACGGCCATCCCGTGTGCGGATAAGCAGCCTTTCTTTTCGCAAACGCACCCCGCGAATATGACGGACGCCACGGTTGATAAGACGTGGTCGAACTATCAACCCATCGCAAAGAATATCCTTGGATCGTCTGCCGTGGGCAATGTCGGGACATTCCTAACCGACAATTTGCAAGCCGAAGTGACGGCGATGAAGACCGGTGTGCTCGACGAGAACGGAAACCTTTTCGGCGTCGACCCCGACACGATCCTCGTGCCATCCGACTACGACGAAGCGGTGACGATCGGCCTTGCCAATAGCCGAATCTTGAACTTCGTGACCAATGACAACGGCATCGCAGCGGCAGAAGTCGACAACGTTTACAAGGGCAAGTTCAAGGTCGAGCCTGTCAAGGAGTTTTCCATTGCCCCAGGTACTACGGCCGATTGGTATTTGGTGGATTCTAAGTTGATTCGCGCGGGCCTGTCACCTTGGGCCATTCTCAAGCAAACAGTCCCTCAGAGTTTGGCTCTTCGAATCTTTGACGAGTCAAGCGACTACTTCAAGGACACGGGAAACCTCAAGATGTCTTCCCACATCTGGTACGGATTCGGTCTCGCGCTTCCTCACGCGATCCGCAGAATCAAGGGGCCGACGCGCCCATAATCAAGTCAAATCTTGAATTCCCTTGCTCGGCTGTCCTGCGGCAAACCGCAGGCGCCGGGCTCGCGGTGTTGTGGATGTCTATGCAACTAGAAGCGATCTGTATCGCTATGGACTGCCACGCGGAACGCTCGGGATGCCGTCGCGCGAAGTAGCCTCGTCGCTCGCTTCAACCGATACGATCGAACTCGACGGCCACGGCTTCGAGACGGGCGACGAGCTCGTATTTCGCGCGGTCGACGGTGGCGCGTTGCCCTCCCCGCTTGTGGCCGCGCAACCCTACTTCGCAATATGGGTGAGTGATTCAACCTTCCAGGTTTCCGAATCCAAGGGCGGACCGCCGATCGATCTCACGACGAACGGCGCGAACGTCCTTGTGGCAACACCACTGCCCTTCGACGAGGTTCTTGAGTTCTACTCTCGATGGGTCGACGGATTTCTGCCGGCGCACCTTGTGCCGTTGAAGCGTGATGCAGACGGCCGTTACCCGGTGCTCGTTTCCGGAATCGTCGCGGAACTGTCGGCGAAAAAGCTACAGCAGCTCGCGGGGCATTCGTCCGTGTCCGTGGGCGAATTCGAATTAGCAGCCAAGGCACAACTTGAGCGCTGGTCCAAGGGGGTGCCCTTGCGCGACCCCGCCGAGGGTGAGGCGAACCTTTCGGTTGCAAGCTCTCTCGTCATCACGGGGCACGATTCACGTGGATGGGGATCCAGGATTTTACCGTAATGCTCAAAGGCAATCTTTCATCTATTGCGGACTTCTCACGAGCCTTGAAGGCGTTGCCTCGGACGCTTGCGCAGCAAATCACCGCGCGCGCGGCACCGGTCTTGACCGAGCTTGCGCGCGAGACGTTTGCCGAAAGCGAAAACGCCTACGGGGATCCGTGGCTGTCTGGCAAAGAGGGGGAAAAGGTTTCCCTCGTCAAGACCGGAAGGCTTCGAGAACAGCTCTTTTATGTGGCTATTGGAACGCGCCTGCGCGTTGCGCTCGGCGTTCGCTATGCAAAATACCAAATAGGCAAACGCCGCGTCTTTCCGCGTCAAGGTGCTCTGCCCGAGGCTTACGTGCGTGCACTGACGGAGATTGCGCAAGAAGCAGCGCGTGAGGAGCTCGGCCCATGATTCACGAAATTGGAATCGATCTTGGAAAAGAGCTCGCGAAAAAAGGGTGCCCTATTCGCGTTGTCGATGGCCCGGAAGCGACGACAACAACAACCGGAGCACGCGAGCGCATCGTCATCGAGCACGATGAAGACGGCGGCGATTCGTTTTCAAATGTTCTGTCGCAACACAAGAATCCTAAACAGAGAATGATCCGCCACATCGGCACAAAGATCACCATTTACGCCCAATCGCCACACGCCGGCGCAAAGCCTTGGGAGCATCGGCGCCGTGTGGAGCACGTGCTCGATCTCGTTCTTGTCGCCTTGAGCGATGTCTTGAAAGTGCGACGCAACGGCTACGTCATCACGAAAGGCTCGTTGATTCAGCCTGATGATCTCGCCAAAAGCGAAGTGATTGCCGGCGCTGTCTACGACTTACGCGTTTCGATCGAACGCGGCGTTTACGATCTGACTTGGGCCTATGAAGCGCGCCCCGAGGTCACGCTCACAGGCATCAAGAGCCGAACGCAAGTTTCGCTTTCTGGCAGCGGCGAAGAAATGGGCTGCGGAGGATAAGGGCATGGCTGATTTACCGAGGGCGACAACGTCCATTGACGAAGTCGCGGGAGCATTCGCCGGCAATACGGGGGCGATTGTCGTTTTTGGTGTTGCCGCCAAAAATGCAGATATGGTGCCGCGGGTCTTTTCGTCTGCCACGAGCCTCTTGGACACGCACGGATATTCGCAAGCAGCAGACTATATAGGATTTCACCTCGACGACACCGGCACGCCGGCGATCTTTGTCCCCTTACCCTCCGCCGTTCCCGGCACCATTTCCGCGGTCGACGTTACCAAGGTAAAAGGAACAAGCGAAATCACGGTGGAAGGCACCGTGATGGAGGAAACCGACGCGACTATCGCCGTCGTAGCGGGGGGCACGATTGGCACGCCGGGGATCATGCTCGGTGTGTCCCTCGATGGCGGGCGAACCACCAAGCTTGCGCGGCTTGGAACGGATAACAAGTGGGAAGAACCGCACCTTGGAATCACTGTCAACTTCGCACCTGGCACACTGAATCAGGGTGACACGGCGACGTTTACGACGACCGCGCCCATGTGGGATCAAGCAAGTCTGCAAGCTGGTCGCCTGGCGCTCGCGGGGCAACAGAAACTCGCGCGCACATGGCTCGTTGTCGGCGACCTGCCCAATAGCGACTTTGCCGGTTACGTCGCAACGGAAGCGAATTCGTACGAGACGGCACATGATCGCTACATCGTTGCGCGCGCCTCCGTGCTCGATCGCGATGCGAGCAAGCAAACGTGGGCGCAATACGTCTCTGCGTGCGACCTGGCATTTGCGAGCATCGATGGGCAAAGACGGATCGATCTGTCGCTTGGACGCGCTCGAGGCGTCTCCACGATCACAGGCTGGAAGTTCCGGCGTCCCGCTTCGTGGGTCGCTTCCCTTCGGGAATATCAACACGATGTGCAAATCCCGAGCTGGCGCAAAACGGACGGTCCCTCAAAGCGGTGGGACATGACCGACGGTCAAGGCCACGTGGTGGAATACGACGATCGCACCATTGGCGGCGCCTTGGCGGCACGATTTACTTGTTTGAGGACATGGGCCAACGGCCCCAATGGCACGTTCGTCGCGCTGTCGCTCACGCGCGCGGTAGAGGGTTCGCTCCTATCCCGAACGCACAACATGCAAGTGGCGAATGTCGCTTGCACGACCGTACAGGCAGCGGCCGAAGACGCCATCGGTCAAACGCCTATTCTCAACGACGACGGCACGGCGACATCGGAGTCGCTCCAAAAAATTGAAGAGCGCGTTAACACCCAATTGCAGATCGCCCTCCTGCAAAATCGAACCGAAGGCCCGCGGGCGAGTAATGCCGTCTGGTCTGCCAGCAAAACGGACATTCTGAACGTGGTTCCTGCGTGGCTTACCGGCGTTCTCGATCTGAATCTTAACGGCACCCTCGAACGAATTGACACGCGCGTTCGGATCATGAGCGCTGGCGCGTAAGGTGGATAATGACGATTCAAGCATACCCGTCTATCAACGACGTGGAGCCGTCGTGGGCAGACATCAGTGCGACCTTCACGATTACGGGCGGCGACTTGCTCGACACCGTGGACTTTGCCTCGATCAAGTGGTCGCGCAAAGTGGACGTGGGCGTGCGTCGTGGGCCGAACGGCGGCCGCATCATGGCGCGCACCACAGGCGAAGGCTCGCAGGATGCAAGCTCTATCCTCTACCGTAGTGGCCTTCGGCGGCTCATCAAGTCGCTTATGGCCGTGGCACCTACGCGAGGCAATCAGCGGCGGATTTCACTCGTCTCCTTTGACATTTTGATTCAGCACACACCGCCAGGCGAAATCGAAATCTACACGACGAAGCTCAAGGGGTGCCGATATCTCGGCGACGCGGACGACATGAAAGAAGGTCCGGACGCGGACAAGATCGAAGTCACCCTCAATCCCATTGAAATCGTAAACATCATCGACGGCCAAGAGGTCGTTCTCTTGTGAGGTGTAAGAATGGATTCGAAAGAGAAGATTGAAGAACTCGAAGCAAAGCGCGCACAACGCCTCGCCGAGCTCGACCAGCAGGAGCTAGACCAACGAATTCTAGATCTGGAAGCACGCGAAACGGTCGAAGAGGAACACGGCCTTGTGGGCGCCGTGAACGTGACACGCTTTTCGCCGGGCTTTCCAACGTGCGCCTATGTCCGCACGCCAACCGCAGCAGAGTACAAACGCTTTGTCGATCAAGTCGGCAAAGCCGTGGAAAAGAAAAGTTCGACGACGCAACGCTCGGCCTCCGAGCTTCTCGCGAATTCGTGTTGGGTTTATCCGAACACGCCGGAAGAGCGCAAAGCGATGCTCCAAGAGTTTCCAGGTCTCCTCACCACGCTTGCAATTGCGGCCACCGCACTTGCGGAAGGGAAGGCGGAAGAAGAGGGAAAAGGCTAGACGCGCGCGTCGCCGAAGCGCGGAAGAATTCGGGAGCACTTGCCGCCTGCCTTATGTCATGGGCTCGCGGCGATGACGATATCGACGCGATGACGGGGGCGCACGCCGTCGCGGAAACCATCAACATGATTCGGTCGGCACTCAAGAAAAGATAGCCGTGGCCAGTACGACCTTCGAAATCGATATTAATGCACAAGCCGACAGCGTCCAATCCGCGGCCGCGAAGCTCGCGGAATTGGGCAAGCGTCTCGCCTCCGCGGGCGAGGCGTCCGCCGCCGCGGCGCAGGCCCTCAAGGCAGGAGAAGCAGCCTATCGCGTGGCCGAGATCTCGGCCGATCGCACCGCCAAAGCACTTGAAAAAGTGGCATTGGCGGCGGAAGCACAAAGGGGGAAATTGAAAGTCGCTCTCGATGCCGGCGACACCAAGGGCACAGAGCGAGCTCGTGCCGCTCTCGAGAAATTAGAGGGGCAGCAAACGGAATTGGCGAACAAGTCCAATGCCGCGAAAAGCGCTCTCGCCGCCCAAGCCGCGGCACTTGATAAACTCAAATCCTCCGCCGCGGCGGCCGAAGAGGCGGAAGCGAATCTCGCGAAGAAAATCGAAGTCTCGAATCAAGAACTTAAGCGAATTGAGGAGATCGAAGGGACGGGAAACCTACGAGACATCGCCGTGGGCCTTGGCGCCCTCGGCGGTCCCCTCGGCTCGGCAGGTCAGAGAGCACTTCAGACCAAGATTGCGTTTGACAAGTTGGGCGCTTCGCTCGGCGCGACCGGCCCTTATGTGGCGATTGCCGTTGCGGCTGTGGCTGTGGTCGTGGGCATTGCCGCGATCACGACTGCGGCCATTGCCGGCGTCGCCCGCATTACGGCATGGGCGATCGGTCTCGCCGACGTAGCGCGGTCGAATCAACTGCTCGCGCAAGGGATTGCCAAGAGTGTTGCAGGCGGCAGCGAGCTCGATCGTAAGATCTCTTCTCTCGCGGGAAAGGTCCCGCAGACGCGCGGCGAACTTTTGCAGTTGGCCAGTAGCCTTGCGAAAGCCGGATATACCGGAGAAAAGCTCTCGCAGGCGCTCGAAAACGCCGCCATCAAAGCCGCCAAAGCGAAGTTTGGCCCGGATTGGCAGAAGCAACTTCTCTCTGTCGACGGCCAAACGTCAAGGCTCAAAGCCAACTTTGGCAACCTGTTTGGCGGCTTGAAGATTGACAAGCTGCTCGAGCAGCTCTCCACGTTGACCGATCTCTTTGACGAGAACATGGCCAGCGGCAAGGCGATCAAGGTCGTTTTTGAGAGCCTCTTTCAGCCCCTTGTAGATGGGACTACGTCGACCATTCCGCGGATCCGTTCGGCGTTTTTGCAATTTGAGATCTTTGTGCTCAAAACGATGATTGCCATCAAACCATGGGGATCGACCATTCTCACGGTCGCCAAGGTCCTTGGTGTGCTCGCTGCGCTTATCATGGGCGCTGTCGTCGTTGCGATTGGCCTGGTCGTGATTGCTTTGGCCGAGGCTGCACTTTGGTTTGGCGTGGCCCTCGCTGTCATCGTCGCCATCGGCGCGGCCATCGTTTACGTCGCGAAGCTTTTCTCGGATCTTCAAATGGGGATCTACAACACGGTCAAATCCGGTGTTGCGTGGCTCGTCACGAGCTTCGAGCAAGCGATCGATTTCCTGCGCAATATCTCCCTTGTCGAGATCGGCCGAAATATGATCGAAGGTCTCGCGGGCGGAATCAAAGCCGCGGCCGGCTCCGTAGCCGACTCCTTAGAGAACGCCGTCAACGACGCCGTTGTGGGCGCCAAAAGGATGCTTGGGATTGCCAGTGCGTCAAAGAAGTTGAAAGCCGAAGTTGGTTACAACATGGGGCTCGGTGTTGCTGGTGGTCTCGATGAGTCCGCCGCGGAAGTGCAAAGTTCCTTTGATCGCATGGTGACGCCTTCGCGCGACGCGCTCGATCGTGTCGGCAGCCGGCCAACCACAAGGGACATCGGCGAACGTAGCGGCGGCGCCTCGAATTTCCAGGGAGCCGTTTTCAACTTCTACGGTGTTGAAGGAATGGACGATGCCGAAGCACGCTTCGCGCATGTGTTGGAAGGCTATGCAACGCAGTTAGGCGCAGAGGTGCCAGGGTGAGCGCCCCGAATCCAATCGACAACGAGGAGCTCTTTGTCTCGATTGACCTTGGCGGTGTGAAATCCCCCGGGAAGGTCACGCTTTCAGGTCACGATCGTAAAGTCACATGGGACGTCAAAGGCGGCCCCGGAATAAGTGGCGGAACGACCACGGTCAAAGAGATCCCCGCCATCGAATTTACGGCCACGTTTTACCTCGTCAAAGACGTTGCCCAAGGCATCGACGACTTTGCACAATGGCCCGCCTTTCAGGCTGCCATTGAATCGACCGTCAACGGATCCACTGCGACGGCTATCGATATCTACCACCCATATTTAGCTGCTCAAAATCCACCCATTGCAAGCGTTTGCAAGGCGCTTGTCGGCGGCGTCGTGGATGACGGAAAGGGTGGGCAAACCATTGTTGTCAAATTCCAGGAATATAGGCCGCCCAAAGCATCGGGGGGCACTCCAAGCGGCTCGAAATCGAAATCTGAAAAGGACGATCCGGACGCCGCAGCACTGGCAGAAATCGCCGAACTGACAAGGCTGTACCAGGAGACGCCATGGGGTTAGTCCGTCTCGCCGGATATCGCGCGACAAGCGCACGCGTCACGCTCCCTGCATGGGGGGCCTGGTATGCCGAGGTGTCGATCGACGTCGAGGCGCAGATTTCCGGTGCGGTCGATCTCGCCCTCGCAGATGCGACGTTCAAAGGCACTGTACTTTCTGGCGGTCCGGCCAAAGGCAGATCCAACTTTCGCATTGTGGGCGGCAATGCGGGATGGGGAAAGGAAATACCGAAAAAGGGCTACGCCAACGATGCTGGGGTCAAGCTTTCCACGGTTCTTCGCGATGCCGCCCAAGAGGCAAGCGAAGCGCTCGACATGTCGACCGTCGATCTGGCAGCAACGGCAGGTTCAGCATTCGCGCGTCGGAGGGATGCCGCATGCCGTGTGCTCGAGCGCCTGGTGCCTGGCGCTTGGTACATCGGCGAAGATGGGGTTACCCGCCTCGGCAGAAGGCCGACAACGCCTTATACCGGCGTCGCGGTACGCGTTACTCCGATCGATCTCGCGCGCGGGACCATCACACTCGCGGCCGAATCGCTCAAGGAGCTCGTGCCCGGCGTCGTCGTCGACGAGCTCGAGGCGGTCGACGTCGTGCATGACGTTTCGCAAAAAGGTTTGCGCACGCAGATCTACGGCAAGCGCGGAACACTTCCGACGTCGCGAGGGCTTGCGGCAATGCGGCTGATCCTCGAACAGCTCGATCCCGATCGGGCATATCGGGGCATTTACGAATATCGCGTTGTCACGCTCGCAGGTAACCGGGTCAATCTTCAGCCGGTTCTTGTCTCAACGGGCATGCCGGATTTGTTGCGTGTGCCCATTCGTCCAGGCCTCGCGGGCTCGTCCTCGGATCTCGTCCTTGGCGCGCGAGTCCTTGTCGGATTCGTCAATTCAGATCCGGGCCGCCCCGTTGTGCTTGCCTTTGAGGATGCAGATGGTGAAGGTTTCACCCCGTTACGTACTTCCATTGACGCGCAAGCGTTGATTCAGATTGGAGGTGGCGTTCGGCCCGTCGCGGCCACGGGAGATCTCGCGGGCGGGATTTGGCCGATTGCCGCCACACAAGTGAAAGTGCAGGTCCCATGAATGGCGCTTGATCCTACGAGGCTTGGCGCGGCGTTGACGAATGCGCTGACGTCGAACGGCGCGCAAAACAACGCGGCAACGATCTCACTCGGCAATGCCCTTGCCGCTGCCATCGTTGCGGAATTCGTAGCGAATGCAACCGTCATCCCTTCCACCATGGTGACACCGCCAGGTGGAGGCGCAGTGACCGGAATGGGTAAAGTGACATGACCCAAGCCGTGTCTGGCTTTGGTCTCGACACATCGTGCACGACGTCGATTCGCTCGGGTCAGTTTGTAAGCGGTCCGCGTCTCGTGGCGGAAGCCGCTTATCGCCGACTCACAACACCCCGCGGAATGCTCCGCGGCGGCGACGATGAACGAAACTACGGTTTCGATATGTCGGAATTGATCGGCAGTGTGTCGACGGACTCCGACGCTGTTTCGCTTGAGGGAAAAATCCGAAATGAGCTTTTCAAGGACGAGCGAATCTTGACCGTTGACGTCAACGTGACCGTTACAACTTCAGGCCCTGCCGTCGCCTTCGACGTCGAGATCAAAGCCACAACAAGGGAGGGCCCGTTCACGCTCGCCGTTCGTGTGAGTGAGGTTTCCGTCGAACTGCTCGGCATTCAAGGCTAACCCATGCCATCCCTTGCATCGCTTGCATCCCTACTGATTCAGGAGACGAAAGAGGCGATCTACTCTCGCGCGCTCGCCCTCGCCTCATCCCTCGGTCTGCCCGTCACTTCCTGGCAGGCAGGCGATCCCACGCGAAGCCTGTACCATCTCGAGTCCGAGACACTTTCGATACTTGAAAAGATTGTTGTCGGCTATATCGCGTCGGGTTTCCTGGATTACGCCACGGGATGGTGGCTCAAGATTCTTGCAAAGCAGGTTTACGACGTCGACGTCCCCGCCGCGACGTTTGCAGAAACGGACGTCGTTCTCACCAATTCGGGCGGCGGCGTCTATGACGTCGAGCCCGGCGATCTGACGTTTCAGAGCTCGAACGGAAATCTCTATCGCAACACGACGGGCGGCACCCTTGCCGCGGCTGTTATCGATAGGGCAACGGGCAGCGTCACCACCAAAACCCTCACGGTGCACGTGGTCGCCGAGCTCGCAGGTTCCGGCAGCTCCGCGGGGGCCGGCACGATTGACAAACTCGTGACGTCGCTACTCGGAGTTTCGTGTACGAATCCCACAGCGGCCGAGGGCGTCGACGAGCAGAGTGAAGAAGCGACCCGCCAACAGTGCCGGGACAAGTGGGCAAAGCTAAGTCTCTACGGTCCGAAGGACGCCTATTCATGTGTCGCGCGTGATTCCAACTTGACCGGCACCGGTGCCGTCAATCGAGTTCGCCCCTATCCAGATTCTGACACGGGCGAGGTGCTGCTCTACGTCGGCGGTCCCAGCGGCTCGATTTCGGATCCCGATCTCGCCAAGGTCACGGACGCCATCGTTGCATGGGCGACGCCTCTTTGCGTCACCCCAGAAGTGACGGGCGTGCGCAACGTGGTCGTTCCCGTGACGTGCTCGATTTGGACTTATTCAACCGTGAACCAATCCGCGGCCGATGTGCAAGCGGCCGTGACCTCGAAGCTCGCAACCATGTTCGCGTCAAAGCCCATTGGCGGGGATATCATCCCCGGCAACGATACAGGAGCGCTTTATCTCTCCGCCATTCAAGACACCATTTCCGGCACCTTCCCGCAAATCTTCCGGGTTGTGATTACGTCTCCTGCAAACGACGTCGCCCTTGGCAACGGTGATGTTGCAACGCTGGGCGTGGTCTCCGCGGACGTTCACTTTGTTGATGCCGCATAAACCATGGCAAAGAGTTTCGTTCAACTGCGCAAGTACTTGGGGCCCCCGTGGTTGGTTTCCACGGGCCAAAGCGGGCTTATTGGCTATTCGCTCGACTACGTCAAAGATGCGTTCGTCGAGCGCCTTCGACTCGGTCACCTCGCACGCTTTCCTCAGCAAGATCCGCAGGGGACACCGGGACCTCCCGATGCGCTCGCCGCCCTCGGCCGAGATCGCCATGTCGTCAAAGGGATCGACGAGTCCGAGAGAAGTTATGCCTATCGTCTGACGAAATGGCTCGACTACGCGCGCTTGCGCGGAAGCGCCTTCGGACTCATGGACGAACTCTATGACTACCTTGGCGCAAGCACGGGGTATCCCGTGCGCCTTCGAATCGTTGACGCGCAGGGCAATTGGTTTACGCGCGAGGCAGGCGGAACGCGTAGCTACTTGCTCAAACGCAAGAACTGGGAATGGGACGATCACCCAATCGATCTGATTTCCGGCAAGCGTCGATGGTCCCGATTTTGGGTCATTGTCTACCCGGCAGGTCTTTGGTCACGAAATCCCAATTGGAACGATCCAAACGGGCCATCCTGGAATGAACCCCTTGGCACGTGGGACACGACGGCCAACTACGAAGACATCCAAACCCTACGGACCATCATCGCGGGCTCAAAGCCCGGCGGCACGCGCTGCGTGAACATCATCGTGGCGTTCGATCCGGGCAGCTTCGACCCCCTGGCGGCCGTGGATGCGCCCGATATGCCCAACTACCAGTGGGAACACTGGTCCAAAAACCAAGACGGCGTGCAAGTGCCCGCGCGCCTTACGACCGCGGCCTACTTTCAAGGATCGCCTATGCCTCTCATCTACACCGGAAACCCCAACAACAACCCCGTGTCCATCACGGTGCCCGCGCCCAACGACGGCCCGGGAATCAAAGCGGCAGACGTGCAAGTTCCCTTCGAGGGGGTGATTGACAAAATCGCATGGACGCAAGCGGCGCTCGCTGCGCTTTCCGGACTTGTCGCGGGCTTTACCGTCAAGGTTGTTGAAGTTTTGACGTCGACCACCGTTGCAGTCCCCGCCAATCAAGTCATCACCTTCATGCACGCGTGTGGGGGCGGAGGCGATGGCGGCAGCTCTCAATCAGGGCACAACAACGTGGCCTTTTCCTTTCCAGGGGGTGGAGGGGGGGCCGGCTCGGTGGCTGTTTTCAGAGGTCTTGCCGTGCCACCTGGTAGCTCCTTGGCTGTTGTTGTGGGTGACGGCGGCGCAATGCCCAACGGAGGCGGCGCCGACTCGATCGTGAGCTTGGTGGGTGGCGGGGAATTAGCCAGAGCCTGCGGCGCACAAGGTGGATCGTCGCCTAGTAGTAATGATTACGCCACAGGTTCGCTCTATGCTGTCTGTCCGGGTGGGGTGGGTCCGGCATCCAATAGGGTAGTACCCGTTATTCAGACAGCATCGCCCGCAAGCATTCTTAGCCAATCGTGGGGCTCAGGTGGCGGGTCGATTAGCCCCAATGCCAATCCTGTTCCGTCGTGGGATGGGGTCGCGTCGTCGGAAGGATTCGCCGGTGGCAAGGCTCGCGCCGACGCTTCGTTTGCGGCTTTTGGCGGCGGTGGCTGTGGAGGAGGAGGTGGTGGTGGTCCTTTCGGCCCTGGCGGCGATGGTGGAGACGGCGGACAAGGGACTGTACCCGGCGACGACGGCAAGGTCGGCAAAGACGCACAGCCCAATTCCGGCGCGGGCGGCGGAGGGGCCGGGAGCGGGACTTCAGGGGTCGCCACAGGCAAGGGGGCCGTGGGGGGCAAAGGAGGTAGCGGTCGGGTGATTCTTTATTTCGTATGTTTGAATAACTCTTGAGGTCCACATGACGAATAACGTTCGATTTATCATTGCAGTCATTGCAACGGGATTGCTCGCGATGCTCGCAACGCCGGAAATAGCGGGGAAGCTTCCTTCCGGTATCGCGCAGGCCATCGCGGTGGGCATTGCCGCTGCGCTGCATCGAATGGATGCCGAGGCGCCAGATTCGCCGAGTGATTCGCAAAAAGGAGGTGCTGCATGAAAAGGGTATTGTTTGCGTTATGCATGGTTGATTGCGCATGCGCCGCTTCTACCGGCCCGGCCGAGCGTGCGGAAATCGGCACGACGGCCGCCCAGATCGAAGTCTGCCAAGAGGTCGGGCGCGCGTGCAAAGCCGATGGCGGCACGGACTGCTACGACAAATACGACGCGTGCATGACAGATGGAGGCCTTCGATGATTGTTACTGTACTTGAGACGTTGCTCGCACATGCGGATTTGATCGTCGCACTGGTTGAAGCCATCGAGGGCGGCGCATCAAAGGAAAAGTTGATGAAGGCGATCAAGGCGGAAATGGTCGCGGCCTCCGATGCCGTCATGCACGCCGAGCTCGGGGGTGGCTCGTGAACGTTGTTGCTAAGCCTTGCCCCGTGGGGGCGCGCGGTGTGGATTCGTTGGCGTTCTCGCGGTCTGGAACTGCCGAGCAAGCGCGTGCGCTCAAGGCTGCCGGCGTGGATTTCGTGGCTTTGTATCTGGGCGTGGCGTCCAAGGCGCTGAACGATACATGCCTAAGTGCTGGATTGCAGACTTGCGGCGTGACCTTGGCCGACCAGTTCGATGGGGCACGGGCCGTCTCCCAAATGCAGGCGCTCGGTATGCCCGCGGGCACGTGCGCATTTGTCGACGTGGAAGGACCGAGTATTTGCGCCATGTCCTCCACGGACCTAATCGCGAAAATCAATGCATGGGCAGACGTGGTCAATGTGAACTATGTCGCCGGCATCTACGTTGGCGAGCCGCAACCCCTCACGAGCGACGAGCTCACGGCCCTCAAGGTGGTGCGCTACTGGCGCGCGCCGTCGAGAATTGTTGACCGACGCGGCCAGCTTGCCGAGCCTTCGCCGGGTTGGTGCGTGGTCCAGGCTTGGCCTTCCGTCACTTGTGAGGGTGTACTCGTGGACTTCGACTTCGTGTACGCGGATCACAAAGGGCGCCTCCCGTTGATGGCTACAGCCGAGGGGTGAGCGACGGCGCCGAGACATTCGGCGCCGTTTTTCTGCGTCGCGGCGTGGGTTCTCATGCTAATCGGAGCTCATATATCGTCGTCCGACTGGCAACGGCGCAGAAATTCATCGAGGGTGCCTGCAAGACGCACAGGAGGTGGAAGGACCCCCTCAGCGTTTAGCTCCATATCTGCATACCACACCGATTCATCGTTCCGATCGACACAATAAAAATTGCCGCCAGTTTCGAGGCCGAACGGGATAAGATCTATGGGAACGAGGTGCCGTCCCTGCACAATATCGCGATAAATTTTTGCAAATCCATAACCCAGTTCAAGTGGAAGTCCAGGGATAAGTTCATGAAGATCGTAGTGCGTCCCCGCATCATCTACAAATAGTTGGAGGCGAAATCGTCCATCGTTTACGGTTGAATAGAGTTCGCGAAGAACCTGCGGGAGCTCGATGCCAGTAGCCTTCTCTAGCTGGTCGAGCTCATGGCTCGATAGTCCTGGACTAGTGTCCTCAAAATATTGCAGCCATGACGTGTTCATTGGCAACCCTTTCTCTTCTTCTTCCAGCCTTGTTCCTCGGCCGCTTCACGAGCTGCGGGCGAATCGTATTTAACACCAAAGTGTGTTCCAAACTGAGCGCACGCTCCTTCATGCGGAAGTGTTGCCAGGTGTGCTTCCGTGCGAACAAGTTGCATTGTACACGTACCAGCCTCCGGATTAAAATCGGCAAGGTGATGCCAGGTGTACCCTTTGGGGATACCATTCACGAACCCGCCCGCGAGATCGGCGGCCTTGAAATCACCTTTGCGTCCGCCTTGCATAACGATTTCAACAATGTTTGACTGCCCCGGCCCAGCGGGGAAGAGGTCCGGGCTTCCGGCAAAGTCAACAGTTTTAAACGCAAGGCCGAAGGGGTCGATCCATGTGTTTGGATCCTTGGTGTATGCGTATAACGTACTGCCGGGGGTATACCCGAGGAGTCCTATTGGGTCTTGACTGATATAATCCCCTCGCGACGGGTCGTAATACCGGAAGCGGTTGTAATACAGCCCCGTCTCCACATCCTCGTACTGCCCCTGCCAGCGCCAAGGGCAGTCTTCCTTTTGGCCCTCCCCAACCGTCGCGACCCCGTAAATGTCTAACTGCGCCTTCCACGCGAGCTCGCCCGCCTCGTCGCGCATCTCTCGCGGCGTGCCCAAGTAGTCCGTGATGACGCTATGGCGCTGCCCGTCTGACGTGAGTTTCGCAACGGGCCTGAACGTGTCCGGCTCAAAGACCCAAGTCGTGGCGGCGCCGTCTTCGCCCTCTCGCCATTCGTGCACCGGCACATTGCCGTTCCAAAGCCACCGCGTTGTGCCCGCTTCTGACGTCTTGCGGATGCGTCTCCCCAAGGCGTCATATTCGAATTCAACCTTTTTGCCGTCCGGGGTTGCTACGCTCTTCAATCTTCCGGACGCACTCCACGCGTAGGTCCACGTTCTGCCGTCCGAAGCCTCTTTCTTCTCAAGATTGCCATTCTTGTCATATGTGAATGAGAGGGGCCCGGATTGCATCAGCACGCCGCCTTTGCCATAGATACGGCCGTCGCGCTCCTTCGTGTGATAAAGTTCTCCTCTTGGTCCGGGGTTGCGCCATCGCTCTACCCTGCTGTCATCGGTCCCATATTGCACCGATGCCGCGAGTCTCCCTTGCACGTCGTGGGTGTACTTCACGGACGACGACGGATCACTCTGCCCCGTCAGTCGGTCAATTCCTGTCCATTCGTACTCGGTCCAATCCGTGGTGTCGCCCTTCTGCGCAATCGTCTGCAAGGTCGGCCGCCCCATCACGTCGCGCTTCCACGACGACGTGATACCGCCAGGCATCGATCGCTTTGTCTCCAAGCCTGCGGCGTCGCGGTCAATCTTCGCGCGCCACGAAGGGTGCAAATGGTCGCCGACGTTTCTCTCCCACGTGGTTAGCGTGCGCAGGTCGCCGGTGGGCGTCCGCATCGCGCGCTGGACATGCCCTCGCGAGCTCACCACGTATTGCGGCCGACCCATCGCGTCGTAGCGCGTGCCAAACCAATCTCGGTTGAAGCGCTCCACAACCACGCGCTGTGCGAGTTTTCGCGAGAAGCGTACGGTTCCGGACGCATTCGTTGCGGTCTTAAGGCGTCCGATCTCGTCGTAGGTAAATGTCTCCTCCTCTTCCTCCGAATACTTCGCACGGGTCACATTGCCTAAAACGTCGTATTCAAATCGCGTAGCGTTCCCATCCGGCGCAAATGCCATCGTGACACGACCGAGCTCATCGCGTAGGTAGCTCCGTTTCAGGCCTTCAAAGCTTATCTCTTCCTTGACTCGCCCGCAGGCGTCCAGGACGTAGTGATATCTCTCGCCAGCTTCGTTAGTAACCCCAATCAACCGGTCTTCGCCGTCGTAAACAAATCGCACCTTTTGGTCGCTTCGGTGCACCTTGCGCGAAGCAACTTGATGGTACCCACGATAGGTAAACTCTACGTCTTCCGTTGGGGTCCGCTGCTCGAGGATATCGCCCTCGCCCGAGTACACGAGCCGGCGATACGACCCATCAGGATACGTATACGCAATCGGCCGCCCTTCGAAATCGTACATCACGCGCCAAACACGCCCGCCGCCATCGCGCACTTTGACAAGCTGCCCGTGCTGGTCATACCACCGCTGCTCAACGGCGCCGTCCGGCTGCGTGATTTTGGTAACCGCCCCGAACGCATCACGTTCTAGCTTCACCCACTGCCCGTCAGGTCGCTGCACCTTCGTGGCGTAGAGGCCGTCATACTCCAGGTGGACCCATCCCCCGGTCGTGTCCCACGTGTCCGTCAATCGCCCTTGCTCGTCGTAACGCCAAGACCGCTCAAGACCTACCGGGTCCGCCATGCCGACGATCTGATTATCGGCGTTGTACTTCATGGTATACACAGCGCCGTTGGCGAGGGTGCGCTTGGTCTCATTGCCGCGATCATCATATTCAAATCGCGTCACATGCCCTAACGCGTCGGTTTCCGACGTCTTGCGCAAAGAAAGGTCGTCGTATTCGTACGTGGTCGAAGCACCATGCGGATCGGTGATTTTGGTCACCGCATTGCCGGCGTTCATCTCGTAGATGGTTGTTTTGCCCGCCGTATCTTCGACGAACGTGCGGCGATTCCTCAGGTCGTAGATGATTTCACGAAAAAAGAGGCTGTCTTGCCCTTTCTTGTCGTTGCCCCACGTGCGCACGCAACGCGCGAAACAATCCCGGCCGTCATACTCGAAGTAAAACGTGATGCCGTCGCGGTCGATTTCCTTGATAAGGAGGTGCTCCTCGTACTGGTAGAACCGCTTCGCTTTCTGCGAATCGGTGGCTTTGACCAAGTCGCCTTCGTCCGAGTATTCAAATTCGACTTGGTTGTACCAATCGAAACCGTCGCTCTCGGGTGTGAGGCGGGAGATGCGGTTCAGGCGTCCGGACCGATGTTCGAAACGCACATATCGGTCTTCACTCGTGCGAACTTCTTCGAGCTCACCAAACTCGTACGTGAAGGCTATCCACTGCCCGAGACGGTTTCGGATCTTCTTCAGCCGCGAGACTGGGCCCCTTCCGGGCAAGAGCTCGAACTCCCGCACCAAGCCATCCGGGGTGCAGATTTCCCACCGCCCTTCGCCTTTGCACCGAAGCGTCAGACGGTCGATCGGATAGAAAAGCTCTTGCCCTTCGCGCATCTTGCGGCCGGGCAGGTGGTAGGTGTGAAACTCTATCTCGCGACCGTCACCGGCCTTGTACACGACCCTGCCGCGCTCAAGCCAAATGCGCTCATCGAGGGTATGGCTCCAACCATGCCCAAGCGGCGAATCACGCTCCGCCCATGCCGAAGAGTAGTAACGTTCGAACTTGATTGGAATCGGTCCGCGAAGCTCAAAGTCCAAGGCTCGTGTAAGAAGACGCCCCGTTGCCACGTCGACGGGGTGGCCCGTCAGTTGACACACGCCCCAAGAAAGCAAGCTCCTTAACCGCCCTGGCGGAAGGAGGTCGACGAACTGGTGCAGAAGTCCCGCGGTCCATTTGTTGCGAAAAATCAGCGTCTTCGCCGTGGCCGACCAGTCGAAAGCAGAGGGGCCGCCGATGATCACGGGCCGCCCCTTGGGTACGGCGAGCAGCATCGAGCTCGGCAACCGCACCGGATCGCTGCAACTCATCGCCAAATCGCCAAATCGACATGCGTTCGTGCCGTTGATGTAGACCGTTCGCGAACCCGTCACCATGACCGCGTCGCCTGGCGGCTCTGCGGGATTGTCCGGCGGTGGCGGCGGTCCGGGCTTGGGTTTGAGCTTCAGCGGTTTAGGAAGCGGTGACCATCTGATCCCCGGAGGGATCACAACATGAGGCAGTAGGAATCGATTCTGGGCTTCGTCTCCCGTCTTGACGGCGGGAAAGCCATTGACCAAGACCACGCCGCCGCTTGGATTTCTAGACACCCATGAGATGCCTACCTGTAACATCATACCAATCGGATCGGGTTCTACGATTCCAACAAATGGCATCGGAAAGAGCATGGGCGGCGAAAAGGGCACGATTTCCAGGTGGAAATCGATGCCAACGACCAAGTCCGTTTGCTTACCGGCAAACATGGTTCCCCTCTTCCGTGTCGGCATCCGTGTCTTCCGCGGCGGAAGTGTCCGCAGCGGCGGCGGCTCGTTCATACTCATCGGCCAGTTCGAGCAGCGACCGTGCGGACTCGTGAGCGCCGTGTTTTTGCGCGACCTTGGCGAAAGCGCGTGCGACTGTGGACACGCTCGAAGACGTCGCTACGTCCGGATTGGCCGAGGCAAGGCGCAAAGCACGTTGCCACAAGATCAGGGCGGACTTTTCCGAAATGGGCAACGCGATCTGCCCGCCTGCGCGATAGGCCTCGATGGCAATGATCTCGGCGCCCGCTGCGGCGGCCAAGTCGCCCGCGCGCGCGTACGTAACCAAGGCGCGCTCCTTATCCTTGTCGAGCGCCTGAAGCGCAGCCAAACCAAGCAAGGCTTGCGCGGCAACATCAAGAAAACCTGCTTCTTCAGCACGTTTCGCGCTCGCCTCGAAGGTCGTGCGCGCGTGCTTTTGATTTCCCGCTTGCAAAAGATACGATGCTAATGTGCATTCAAGGATGCATGCAAGCTGCACAAGATTGCCGCATTGCTCGACGGCGTCGCGTTGGAGCGCAATCGCCTTGCGAAAGTTTTTCTTTTGCACCGCAATGGCGGCACCCGCAATGTGCGTCTGAAGAAGCGCCTCGCCTTCTACCGGGATGGCCGGCGAAGGGTTGGCTTCAGATTCGCGCTGTTTGCGCGTCGGGGCCTCGGCATCTTTCGGGCCTACGAAGCCCGCACTCACGTTGCTCGATGCGCCGATCGGTGCGGCCGCCATCGCGGCAAGTCTGTCGTTCTGTTCCCTGCGATAGTCTTCATCTCCCGCCCAATTAACGCACATGCATGCATCACCGAGGCGTGAGACGAGTCGCTTGCGCAATTGGCCGCCGAGCTCGACGACGATATAACGCACCGCGGACAGCGACGGCGTTTGCACCAGCCGGGAGACGTCCCGAGCAAAAATCCTCGGGTGCGCGATTGCGGTGGGCGCGAGCACAACGACGATGCCGTTTGCATCGGAGACGTTCTGCTGCGCTTCGAGGCATTGTTTCAGTTGCCAACCCATGACGGCGAGACTGTCCTTGCTGTGATGGGGCGGAGCGACTTCGCCGAGCGATGGCGTAACTTCGCGACGTGCCTCATGAATGACGGCCATGCGCTCAGCGCGTGCGATCCATCCGCTGCCGCTGTCTTTGGTGCTCGCGTCCTCGAGGACAAAGAAGGGGATGTGGTTGTGCGCGTGATGCTCCGCCTGCGCGATCTGCTCCACTACCATGGACCTCTCCGTAGCGGTCGTTGATACGTGCATCACGCGGATTTCCGGGCACATGATGAACCACTTGAGATCTTCGGCGAGACGGGCGAGAAGCGAATGGAGAGGGTGCAAGGGGCTAAGGCGTCACGGTCCAATCGTCCGCCGAAACCATCTGGCCTGATTTGCCGTCAAGGCCTTGATTGCCGGCTACGACCGACGGACTGCCAGACATACCCGCGACTCCACGGACTCCTGCGGCGCCTGGATGGATGGTCGTCTCAGTGTCGGGCACGGGTGCCGAGCCGCTGTAGAGAACGCCCGCCGAGATGCCTCCGGCGCCTCCGCTGCCCGCTCCTCCCGCTCCGCCGGAGCCGCCATCACCGCCTCCGCAACCGGCGGGCGAGGGAGTGCTGCCAGGATCACCAGCGAAACCCTCATTGGCATCGCCACCGTTACCGCCAGAGCCGCCGCTACCAGCTTGGTTGGTCGTAAGGGCGCAACCAATGAGTTGCACAGTGCTTTGGTAGGAGAGAAGCGCTACGCTCGAGCCTCCGCCGTTTCCGGCGGTTCCCTTCGTGCCGCCGCAGCCGCCGCAACCCCCGCCTCCTCCTGCGCCTGCGCGTCCTCCCCCGCCTCCTCCACCTTGCCCGGGCTGGCCGTCCGTGCCGTCAAGGCCATCGCCAGGCAGCCAGCCGTTTGCCGTCAGTTGGCCGAGAGAGGAGTTGGCGGCGGCATTCGCTCCTGAGGGGGAGTCGCCACCGTTGTGACCAGCTCCCGTCCCTCCAACGCCACAAGCTTGGTTGCCAACACCCGCAGCACCATTGCTTTCCGTTACATTTCCAGCAATGCTTGGCAGCCCGTCCTTACCGCTCCCGCCCACGTCGCCGCCCGCGCCTCCGGTTGTACTGCCTCCCGTCGTGCATGTACACATCACGCCCGCACCGCCACCTGCCGGGTCGCTCCACACGCCATTGACGCCTTTGCTTCCAGGGCTACCAACAGCACCGGCCTGCGCCGTCAAGGAGCACCTACGAAAGGTAACATCTGAGCCCGACGCAAACACTGCAATGCTAGAATCTCCCGCGTTTGCGCCGGCCTGCGCCTCAAACGCAAGGTCCGAGATGGAGGATGGGACCGAGGAGATTTTCAGAGCGTAGCCGGCATCATGAGGCTTGATGGTGGCTTTGTTGTTTGGGGTATCGCGGTAATCCCACGTCCCACAATTGTAGCCTCCAATAAGGGAGGTCGCGCTTGTCAGTACCACATGCTCGTCAAGCGTGCCTGTGCCGCAAATGTAGATGCGGGGCCGACCTCCGAGCAGTGTTAGCGCGTGACCAATGGTCTTGACCGGGGCTGCCTTGGTACCGTCCGCCGCGTCGACGCCATTGACCGAGTCGATAAAGACTGCGTACGAGTCATCAAGACACAAGGGGGAGTCTTTGGGGTCTGCCTTATCGTCACAACCCGGCGGAGTCTGCACGTCCGTGGTGGCGTCGGCAGACATGACGCACGCGCCGCCCGCGCATAAATCGTCCGGCCACGCAGCACATGCCGCCGCAAGAAATCCGGCCATTCCGAAACTGACAAGGCTAGATATGAGTGCTTTCACGTTGTCCTCTTATGCTTTCAGAAGCTACCGCTGAAGTCGAGGCCGCCAGTGCCTGCACCAACCACAGGACTTACCTTCATCCCCATCGTTTGCTTTGATTGGGGCCACAAGAACCAAGTCGCTACTGCACCAACAATCAACACCCCCCCAGCAACGTAGCCGACCGTTGAAACCGTCGCCCTATTGCTCACGCTGTTGCGCGCGTCTTTCAGCTGCCCGCATGCGGCGCTGCTTGCATCAACGCACGGAACCGTAGCACGAAGGGAGTTCTCCGTATCTTTGGCGCTCTTCGACGATATCGCAAACCCAACACCAACGCCCAATCCTACAACACCAAGCGCACCAACCGCCCCCGGGACAATCCAGCCAGCAGTGTTACGGACAGGTTTTTTCTCTCTTGTTGGCGACTCCGGCGAAGCAAGATCCACATTCTTCGTTTCGCCTCCTGCAACGTTGACATCGACGGTCCGGCCACCTGCGGTCACACGATGACTGCCAACATTCACATCCACGACATCTGCGAGTGGGGCACTCCCAAGCTTTGCGTCATCGAGTACAATCGCCTCACCTCGATCGGCAGAGATCTTAAGATGCCCCGTCGCGTTCCATAACTTGTCATAAAGTTTTTGCGTAATTTCTCGGTCCGTATCTTGATTCGCTTTTGGGCTCGCAAAGTATTGCTTCAGATGCCGCAATCCTTCCAGATAGTTTTTCGTGCAATTCTCGGCGACCGCGAGATTCACGAGGACATCGCCGTTCTCAGGCTCCAGAGACAATGTCTGCGTAAAGTTAACACGCGCCCGCTCGCAGTTGCCTGCCTTGAGAGCGGCCAGGCCCTCCTTGAATCGCGCGTCGGACGCAGTATAAGATACGCTGTCTTCAGCGCTGGCCGAGCCGGTCCACAAGCTTGCGGCAAGGGTAACCACTGTCCACGTTTTCAGTCCCATTAGTGTTTCTCCCTTATAATCGCATCGAACTCGACAGGACTTGCCCTCTCCACCGGCTTCGCCGCTGTCGGAACTGGTGCCGGTGCCGTCACCGCAGAAGGCGCAGCCGTCACCGCAGAAGGCGCAGCCGTCACCACCGGAGGCGACACGGTCGCCACCTGAGGTGCAACCTTTTGGTTGCCCTCCGCAGGCTGCCTCCGCACCATCGGCTTCCTCGGGACCGTCACAGTCGGCGTAGGCGTCGTGGGTGCAACATCGCTCGCATCACTCTCTGCCACCTGCACCACGGGCGAACTCGTTGCACTCGGCGGCAGCCGAGACACGGCCACCGGCACCACACTTGCCGTTGATGCTTTCGCCTCAACGACACTCTTATCGTCCTTCCTCAACATCACCGCCGCCACCAACCCCGCCGCGAAGATGGTCGCTGCCACCAATGCATAAACTCCCCACTTGTGCCGGCTGCCAACTCTCTCCTCCTTGACCGCCTCCTTCATTGGAGGCATCCTCGGCGTCGGCACCCGCCCCAGATCTACCGGTATCGCCCTCGAAGCCACCGCACTCTGGTCATGCTCTTTTTTGGTGTCCGCCTCAGGTGCTACCGGCTGCATCTTCGCGCGCTTCGACGCGGGCGTTTCGGGGGACGTAATCTTGTCCAGATTGGCCGGCAGCGATGGCGGATGGTCGCTTCCCGGCACGACCGCCGGCATCCTCTCCGTGTTCCCTTTCGTCTCTATCTTTCCCGTCGTTTCCGGCGCAGGTGCAGCGTCGGCAGGCTTTGGAGGGGGCATGGTTGGCGTCGAACGATCCCAGTTTGGTATCGCCGCAGCCCCCATCCCCATCACCATCGGTACCGTCGTTTCTTGCGTTTCTACGGGGGACTCCGTTGGAGGCGGCACCGGCGTCGGACGATTATTTCCTGGCATCACCACCGTTGTTTCTTCTGCCTCCCCCTCCGACGGAGCCAGCAGTGGCAACCCTGCTGTCGTGGCAAGCTGCCTATCGTCCGGGGGAAGCTCGTAATCCGCCTTGAGCTTCTCCTTCCTTCTTTTCGCTTCCGCAAATTTCTTCTTCTTCGGTGCATTTTTAGTGTCAATCTCTAGCTTCTCCCTCTGCGCGAACTCAGTCCGACGCCGAGCCCCAAGCTCATCCAACCACTCGTCCACGACCTCAAAAGGGATTTCACTCATGTCCGTGATATTCGCGTCCGCGTTGCCTTCATTTTCACGATCGTTCGGCACTTCCTCATTCTCGCGATCGTCCGTCATGGGAGTCTCCTACCTATTCTCCTTCACGAGCCGCTGGAACTCAACCGTCTCGCGTGCGGAGCTCGAGGGGGCGGGGGAGCTTGAGGGGAGCGGCTTGGACGCGAGATGCTTCACGACGGGAGGCGCGATCTTCGGTGTCGGAGGTAACACTTCGGTGTCGGAGGACGCAGGCGAAGGCGATGTCATCGCGTGTGCCGCCGGTTCGACGATAGACGGAGGAGCGGTGGCGGGCGGCTCGGGCTGGGTGGGTAGGACTGACTTGGAGTCGAAGCCCAGACGGTAGAATACCACCAAAGCCAGAATAAAAAGGGGAACCAAAAGCAAGCTATAAATGGCTATGTTCGTCCATGTCGTCCTCTTATGATTGATGACGGACGCGGGGGCTGCGGCGGGTGGCTCCTCCTGCGAAGGTTGCCGCGGTGCCGCCGTTTCCATTTGATACGGCGCCATCGGCATGGCCCGCATGCGCGCGGTATTGCCTTTGCCTCCTTGACCACTAGCCTTTTGCGGCGGCGGTTCGGGCACCGCATCCGCATGACTTTTTCTGACCTGGCGCTCGGCGGCCAGTTCCGCGGCAAATTTCGCAATATGGGCTCGAATGGCGCGGACGGTCTTCTCCGACGGATCCGCTTGAAGTTTATGCAAAGCCGCCACCGCGTAGTCTCGCCGGAAGGCGAGCAACTCCTCCTCGCCTATGTGGTCCACTCGCCAGGCGCGTATGGCTTCGTCCGCAAGTTTCTCACTCACGGCACGCAACTCTTCGTCCGTGGGGCCTTCTGAGGGACCACTTTCAACATTGGAGGTAGGATTCGAAGGGGAAGGGGCGGGCAGGTTCGTTGCTGGGGCGTCCTCGCCTTGAGCACGGGCCTCTTGCTGGGGCGGTTCAGGCACCCCGCTCGCATGGCCTTTTCTGGCCTGGCGCTCAGCGGCCAATTTCGCGGCAAATTTCGCAATCTGGGCTCGAATGGCGCGGACGGTCTTCTTCGAGGGATCCGCACGAAGGTGTTCTAGATATATCTTCCCTAGCTCTCGATGATCAACGAGCTGCTCCTCGCTCGTGTAGTTCGGGAGCAGCGGTCGCAGAGCGCGTATAGTCTCGTCTACGAGCGCCTCGCACACGGCACGCACCTCTTCGTCCGTGGAGCCTTCTGACTCACTTTCAACATGGGAGGCATCATTCGGGGCGTTACTGCCTTGTTGAGCACGGGTCTTTTGCTGTGGCTGTTCAGGCACCCCGCTCGCGTGGCCTTTGCTGCCCTGGCGCTCGGCGGCCTCGACGGCCTGGTCCGCGGCCGCTTCCGCGATCCACCTTCGAAGGCGGCGAATGGTTTTCTCAGAGGGGGCTGCTTGAAGTTCCCGCAGGGCCTCCGCCGCGTAGTCTCGTCGGAAGGCAAGCAACGCCTCCTCGCCCTGGAGGTCCACTCGCCAGGCGCGTGCGGCTTCGTCCGCAAGTTTTTCACTCACGGCCCACAACTCTTCGTCCGTGAGGTCTTCTGAGGACTCGGCAGCCGGTGTCGCTTCCGCTTCTTCGATCTGGTCGCGACGGGAGCGGATGATTGTACATTTTTCTGACGGTTTTTCTTCCTCGAGGTTTTGCTTGTTATCTTCGGGGTGAGAGGCGCGATTCGGGGGATCGGGCAGTTTGATTTCTCCGTTACCCCAGCGCAACGTCCCGTCTCCCCGCTGGGCAACCACCATGTTGTTATCGTCGTCATACGCTCGATCCTCAGATTGCGATACGACTGTTGGTTCGATTCGCTCCTCCGTTGGCTCCAATCTGACTCCGTCGTTCACATCGACTTCATTGGCGCCCGAGATCGAGTTCGGATGCTCCGAAGAATAAGAATTTAAGATCGCAACTATACTACTCGTTGACTCTGGAGGGTCCGACAACCCAGGAATCTTGGTGCGCATTCCTGATTCGAGCTCGTTCGCACGATCAGTATCGGCCGCCCCGGCTTGTTGCATACGGTGCGCCGTATCGAGCTCGGTCTCGGCCACCGCGGCCTGTTGGATGCGATGAGCCGTGTCGAGCTCGGTCTCGGCTTGCGAGAAAATCTCTTGCATCGAAACCGAGATCCTCGCATCGGGTGACGTGCGGTCCACCACGTCTTCATCCATTTTGATCTTTTTCACCTCCGCTTCAATTCCAATATCCGTATCCGTCAACTGCGCGTGTACGTTGTAGGGGAGCGAAGGCTTAGGATAAATCGCTCTCACCATCTCCAAAGCTTCCGTCTCTGCCGGTCGCTTCGCCGGGTCTCTCTCAAGCAAGTCCTCGTGCAGCTCACTGAACTTGATAGGAGTGTTTGGATGAGTGGATATGAGAGAAGGTACTTTGCGTTGGAAGGTCTTCTGCATGCTGGGAATCGTGCCATCGCAATCGGCATAAAAAGGTGGATGCCCTGTATACATCTCGTAGCCGATGACCCCAATCGCGTAGACGTCGGCTTTCCCGTCCACGATAGCGTTATTATCGTATTGTTCCGGCGCCATGTAACGCGGGGTCCCGACGGTACGGCCTTTGTATGGGTCCTTGTCTTTGTGTCGGAAGATACCAAAATCGATCATTTTTACCCGTATCAGACCCTCCGGAGACTTAGTTATCATGATGTTTTCGGGTTTGAGATCACGGTGAACGATCCCTGTCTGATGAGTATAGTCCACCGCCGTAAACAGTTGCTCCTCTATGTCGAGCGTTATCTCAACTGGAAGCGTCTTCTTTCGGTTGAGAATTTCGCGCAGGGTTTCTCCTTTGGTGTATTCCATTTGTATATAGGGCAGACCCAGCGGAAAGGTCAGTAGGCCACTTTGTATAAAATTCACAATGCCTGGGTGGTCTAACCGCCCCAGAACACGAGCTTCGTACTCAAAGAGCTGCACGTAGTATCCGTTGTATTCGTCGCTCGCCAAATCAGGGTGCAGAAGTTTAAACGCGAACTGATTTCCGGCGTTGCAGTTTCGCGCCAAGACCACCTGGCCCATGGCCCCCATCCCGAAGACCCGAACAACCTCGAACTTCTGCTCGTGATGATGAAGGGAACCGCCCACTGGAACAATGAACTCACGCTTGCTCTTGCTCATTGGAGTACCTCACTCGAAGGCCCTCTCGCAGGCACCACCTTGTTTGATGTGCAGCACTCTCGCGTCATGACGGTGCACCTTAACGTCCGCGGCGGCGAGATGTCATGGGATTTTCGCGTTGCGGACTCAATGCCGCATTTCAGGTCGGCGGATGTAATCCTATGTGAGGATTTGCAGGCGTCGATAAAGGCGCACAAACGTTTAGGGATTATCTGCCAAGAATTCGCCACACCTCGTCGGCGCGAATGACGTGCACGTCCTTCCTCTTGAGGAATTCGTCGAGCAACGCCACCGACTCCGCGGCTTCGACGTAAAGGTGAATCCAATTGGTAATCTGGCCGCCGCTAATGTCACAGAAAGGCGTCCAATATTCGCTCATGTGCTCGTTCTCCCATCGCGACCCCGTGCTAATCAAGGAGCTTCCGCGGGCTCCGCGCTGCCTTGGCGCGACGTACATTTCGCACGTAACAGTCGACACATGTGCAAACATGTTCGCGGCACAGAAACTGGCATCGTGGTACCGGCAGACTCCCGATTGATCGAAAAATCAGGGTGTTTTGCGTGTCAACAAGTCGCTGCAAAGAACTTGTTGTTCCAGGAGTCGGCAACGTAAATGTTTCCCGAAGCGTCCAGCGTCAGTCCTTCCGGGAAATAAAACTTTGCCGCCGAACCCGTGCCATCGGAATTGCCGGAGCTGATGGTTCCTTGGCCTGCCAGCGAGCTAACCTGGCATGTTGCAGGTGTAATTTGGCGGATCAAGTTGTAGGAATCATCGGCCACGTAGACGGTACCGGCAGCGTCCACAGCAATACCAATCGGGCCGCCAAAGGTTGCGGTTGCGCAGTCCCCGTTGGTCACGCCGGGATTGCCGGTGCCCGCATAGGTACTGACCATACCGTCGCCAGCGATTTTGCGGATTACATCATTGAAATAGTCGGAAACATAAAGGCTGCCGTCCGGTCCGATTGCGATTCCTATTGGGTTACTGAACGTCGCTGACGAACCAGGGCCATCCGCAGCCCCCGCATCACCCGCGCCGGCCAGTGTTGAAACCATGTAGCTTGTAGGGGGCTGCGCATCCGACTCATCCGCGCTGAAGGGGATAGGACAAGTTTTCGTGTCTTCGCAAGACGTCGTGTAACAAGAAACTTGCGCCGCGACGACACCAAGGATTCCACCCAGCACCGCAAGTATCGAAATCGTGCGCATCTCAGAACTCCTTCCCGTACGTGAGACCAGTCACATCCTTTCCAACCCATGGCACCACCTTGGCTGACTGCGTGGATGCCTTCGGCCAGAACAGATACGTCACCACCCCCGCGGTTAGCAGAGCGCCACCCACGACATACGAACCAACCGCAAGATTTGAATCTCTCGTTCGCGTCGTTGTTGAGTGCTTTAGCGAATCACAATCGGCACTTGTCACGCCCGTGCAAGAGTAGGTCTCCACCCCAAACGTGGTTGAAAGCTTCGTCACGTCGTTCGACGCTTTGTTGGCACCTACCGTAAACCCAATGCCAAGTCCAACACCCACGAGACCAGCTGCCAACAACGATCCAGACACAACGTACCGCGCGCTGTGGTTTTGAGTTTCCTCCGTTGGAGGCGGCAACACCTCCTGCACCGTCATCGGCCGTGGTAGAGCCTTCACCTCAACCCTCAAAACTTCAATCTTCAAAACTTGCCCGGCAACCGCAGTTCCCGATCCTTCGTAACGCTGTCCGTCGATCGTGCCGGTTACGGTGATGGTCCCTGGCTCAATGTCCAGCGGCTCTGGCAACGGCAGCGTTACTTCTTCGCTGCCTAGTGACACCACGAGGCCCGTGGGTCCCATCAAATCGAGGCGCGCAAAGCTTGGCTCGAACTCCGAAATGAACTTTTTGGCAGATTCCGCGCTTTTCGGTGGCAGAAGCGAACTGCGAAGTGCTTTGCGAAAATGACGAAGCGCCTTGAGATTTCTCCCTAATATCTGCTCCTGAAGCGCGATATTATAGAGGATACTCGGGAATGGATAGAGTCCATATGCCTTCTCGAACTTGTCGAGCGCTTCGACCTCCATTTTTTTGTCGTGCAGGCCAAGGCCCTCGCCAAACAGCACCTTCGCCTGTTCTTTTTGTGGGTCCTGATCTTGTGCACTCACCGAAGTACACACGAGCGAACCAACAGCCATCATTGCAGCGAGTGCATGGAGTCGCATCCTTGAAGATCCTTCCAAGTTGGCGCGGTTTAGGGTTGTGAACGATCGTCGCACCATCGTTGAGCACAGCCCTTTAGCGTACTTTTGAGCTACCGGCGGATCTTTTTCTATCCGTACGTCATGCGTCGAATAGGAAACTTGCGTGGTGTCGTGGGCACACAGAATGAGACCCGCATCCTCCGCGCGTCGCACCGTGGCCGCGTAATGGGGAGCGAGAATCCTCTCCATGGTCACCTTGTCATTAC
>WQYX01000042.1 GCA_009781005.1 Polyangiaceae bacterium
ACGTCGCCGGATCCGGAAATACCGACTCCGACCTCTATGCGCTTCCGACCTCCGACCCGACCGCGGTGGAGTCGATCCCGGGAGTGATGAGCTTCCAGCCCTGGCAGGGAGCGGTCTCCAGTGACGTTCGAGGCAATGTCTATATCGCCGCCCAAGACTGGATGAATGGGAACACGGTCGTTCTCCAGCAATATGTCTTTGGAGCGCCGAGCATTCCGATGGGGCGTTCCATCGAGGCGAACGCCTCGTCTCCCGGCGTGGTCGGCGGGCTTGGGGCAAGCGCGGTCGTCATCTACAACGATGCCTCGGGGCGCGTGAAGGTCACGATTCAGGCCTTCCCCTGAGTAAGACGTCCCCGTTCCAACCAACCCGCTGCCGATAGGTGTTTTGTGCGGTGTGACCTGCGGGACTCGAACCCGCGACCTCGTCCATCGGAAGGATAACCGCCTCTCTTCGGCCCGCAGCGCGGACAAGGGGTGAGAGGCGGAGTTTTACGTGCTCTACCACTGAGCTAAGGTCACATGAGGCCGCCCGCGTTTCGTGGCGGCCGTACGAGTCATGCGGCAGCGAGATCGGCGATCAGCGCCGGCGCAGCAGCATCGAAGCCGACGACGTCGAGCATTCCGGCGTCATTCGGATCCGCGATCGAGAACTCGGTCGCGGTGAGACCGACGACGACGAGCTTCGCTGGGATGCCCGTCGCGTCGCGGTAATCGCGAAGTGCTTGGAACGGGTGAACCGCTCCGAACCACGTCTCGTTGTCCGTGTACACGATGAAGACGTCCACGGGCAGCTTGTTCGCCTTCGCGTAAAGCATCGGCAGTGCGCAGTCGGTCGCGCCCATGGGCACGCGCTCGATTGCATGGATGGTTGCTTCGAGCGTAGACCGCGGCGAGATGTCGAGGGACACGATCTCGTGCGAGAAACCGACGAAGTGATGGTGAGGCTCGGTGCGCGCCGTTGCCATTGCCATCGCCGCGCTCGCAACGCGCGGGTTCATCCCCGGCATCCCGGCGATCTCGCCGCACGTCATCGAGCCCGACACGTCGAGCGCGAGGAGGTGACGCACGTTCGTGGGCTTCACCAGTGCGAATGCCGCGTAGAACGCGTCTTCGAGCGCGTCGTAGATCTCGCGAACGGGCTCCCAGCGAAGCTTCCCTCGCTCTCCGTGGCCCTGCGCGTAGACCTTCAGCGCCGCGAGAACCGAGAGCGGATGGACTCGCGCCGAGCGGAGAAGAGGCTTCGATCGAAGGCGCGTCGCTACCTTGCGGGTCGACTCGGCGAGCGGACGGAGGAGACCCACGGCCGTCATCTTTCCGAGGTTGCGGATCAGCGCCGTGAGAGGCATTTCCTCGACGAGGGCTGCCCACACGCGGACGTCGTCCTTCCACTCGGAGGGCACCATCTCGTGCGTGAGGCGGTGCCGGCGCACGAGCGAGACGACTTCCGATGACGTCTTGGCTGCGCGAACGGCCTCGAAGGCATCGAGAAGCGACGGGAGAGCGGACCTTTCAATTGCCGCGCCGTGCTTCGACGGACGATCGAGCGCGCTCGATCCACCTCCCGTCGCCCAGCGGAAGATCGCGTCATGTGCAGGTGACGGCGCCTTGGGGTGTGCGAGGCGGAGGAGATCGCGGTGCGCATAGCCAACGCGCTGACCGTACTTCGCGACTTGGAGCGCGAGCCGCTCGCTCGACATCGCCGTGTACCAGCGACCGATCGCGCGACGGAGGCCGCGTCCCCACGAGCGGAACGCGCGCACATCGCGCACGAACTGGAAGAGGTGCGTCGCCGTGCGACACACACGCGGCATCGCCTCGAACGCCGCCGCCTTGAGCGGCGCATCACTGAGCGACGCTGCGAGGGCGAGCGCGAAGATCGCCGGATCGTTCTTGGGCGCACGGCCGGAGGCGGAGATCTCGGCGATGCGCTCGATCGTGCGGCGTCCGTCGAGAGCGAGGCACTCGAGGACGCCGCGCGCGTTGTCCTCGGTCAACGTGCGCTCGGAAGCGTAGTACGTACCTCCCTCGCATCCAAGGACGAGAAAGCGGTCGAGGCGCGCCCACGCGTCGAGCGCGAAGACGTAACCACCCGTGCCGTTCTGCACCTGATCGTCGCGACAAGGCGCGGACTGGGGGGCATGAGCGGGCACGAGGTGACGGGTATACGAGCGGTTCATGGGGACGGCTCCTGATTCGGCCCGCTCGAACGAGCAGGCGATGCAGGTCCCTTATCCACGGAGCGTGCCATCCGGCGCGCCGACGAGAATCCACGTGAAAACCGCCGGAACACGCAGGCAAGGCATTCACGATATTTATTATTTTGGATAAACAACGATACAATTAGATAACCTCGCCGGGAGTGCTCTTGACCGCGGCGAAGGTGAGCTCGAAGCGGGCGAGATACTTTCTGAGGCGGTCGGCGTCGTTGATGTTCGTCTTCAGCGCGCGCGAGGCCGCAAAGAGGAGCCGCCCGGCCTCGGACAGAGACGCGGACCGCCGGCAGATGCGGAGCGTCTCTTCGAGCTGAACGCGATCGAAGCGATCGAGTGCGTTCGCCTTCGCCTTACCGAGCACGGCGCTGACGTGGTCCTCGGCGATGGTCTCGGGGGCGTTGTCCTCGAAGGCGGCGAAGAGCAGACGCAGGCGTACGAGCTCCTCGTCCACGAGCGGAACCGTCACGCGACCACCGGGAGCGAGCGTGCTCATACGGGTGACGCTCGCGCCGAGGTCGCGGAAATTCCCCGGCCAGATCGCCTCGGGCGAGGTCGCGAAGACCAGATAGCGGGCGCGCGCTTCGCGGCTCATCGTGATGACCTTGCCGATCTCGCGTCCCGCGGCGTCGAGCTCGTAGTCCAGATTGGGCTCGATGTCCTCGGGACGTTCGCGGAGGGCGGGCAGCCGGAAGGTCCAGAGGTTCATGCGGGCCAGCAGATCGGCGCGGAACTCCCCCCGAGCCGCGCTGCGCTCGAGATCCTTGTTCGTCCCGGCGACGAGCTCGAAGTCGCTCTTCACCTCGCGGTCCGAGCCGACGGGATAGAACGCGCGCTCCTCGACGGCGCGCAGGAGCATCGCCTGCTCGTCGTCGCCGAGTTCGCCGACCTCGTCGAGGAACAGCACGCCGCCGTCCGCGCGGCGCAGGAGCCCTTCGCGATCGGAGACGGCGCCCGTGAAGGCGCCCTTCGAATGGCCAAACAGCGCCGACATCGCGCCGTCGCCGCGGATCGTCGCGCAGTTCACCTCCACGAACGGTCCGGCGAGCTTCCGTCGCGCCTTCTTCAGCGCGTAGATGCGCTTGGCGAGCTGGCTTTTGCCCGAGCCCGTCGGGCCGAGCAAAAGGATGGGTGCGCGCGACGCGACGCTGATCTCCTCGACGCGCGCGATCATCGTGTTGAAGGCAGCGTTTTTCGTGGCGATGCCGCTCTTCAGGATCGACTGCCCCTTGCGCTGGTCCTCCTTGAACCGAGAGAGAATGCGGTCGTAGCGCGAGAGATCGAGGTCGATGACGTTGTGCGTGCCCACCGTCGGGTTCCGCGCGCTCCTGCGTGGAGGTGACGTCTGAAGGAGTTTCGCCGGCAGGTAGCGCGCCTCGGTGAGGAGGAAGAGGCAGATCTGGCAGACGTGCGTCCCCGTCGTGATGTGCACGAGGTAGTCCTCGCGATCCGTCTTCCAGGAGTACGAGCTCGCGATGTCGTGCAGGGCGCCGAAGACTTCTTCGAAGTCCCACGCGTCCTTCGGCTCGAAGGGCACGCGCCGCACCACCGTCTCCGGGGACACGTGCGCGATGTCCGAGGCGATGGTCTCGGCGAGCGCGGTGTGTTCGCGGCCGTGGAGCAGCTCGAGCCGCGTCACCAGCAGGTCCTCCTGCTGGCAGAGGCCGACGGTCGGGCGCCAGCGATCCCAGCGCTTCTTGCCTACTCCGGCGTCGAGGTTCGTTCCGAGCACGGAGAAGACGACGCATCCGCGGGCCATGCGCCGGTAAGATAATGCATTATCCTAACGAATAAAATCCCCGCTTCCTCCCGATCGGAAACGACGGAATTTCGTGAGGCTGTGGCGGCACATGCGCTGCATTAGTGTGTGGCGATGGAACCGCTCATGACGACGACGGACAACGAGGATCAACACCGCGCGCCGGTCTACACGTGGACCGATGGCGTGCCGTTCGAGGCGGAGGCGCGCGCGCAGATCGACAATCTCTCCCGCGTGCCCATCGTATCGCACGTCGCGATCATGCCGGACGTGCACACCGGCATAGGGTCGACGATCGGGAGCGTCATCGCGACGCGCGGCGCGATCATTCCGGCGGCCGTCGGCGTGGATCTCGGCTGCGGGATGATGGCGGTCCGTACGACGCTTCGCGGGGAAGATCTGCCTTCGGACCTCGCGCCCGTGCGCGCGGCGATCGAGAAGCGCGTCCCGCACGGGCGCTCGGGCAACGGCGGAAGGGACGATCGCGGCGCGTGGGCGAACTTGCCTCCGCGCGCGGCGGCGGCGTGGGCGAACCTCGAGCCAGGCTACCGTGAGCTCGTCGAGCGGTGCCCGCGTCTCGGCGTCGGGAACGACGCGAACCACCTCGGCACGCTCGGGACGGGTAACCACTTCGTCGAGGTGTGCCTCGACGAGGCGAACCGCGTCTGGGTGATGCTCCACAGCGGCTCGCGCGGCGTGGGCAACCGCATCGGCTCGACGTACATCGCACGGGCGAAAGAGGACATGCTGCGCGAGGATCGCCGGGCGTCGGTCGACGCCAATCTCGCGTACGTCGTCGAGGGCTCGGAGATCTTCGACGACTACGTGCGCGCGGTCGGCTGGGCGCAGCGTTTCGCGCTCGTGAACCGCGAGCTGATGATGGCGGCGGTGCTCGAGGCGATGGCGGCGACGCCGAAGATCCCTCCGTTCTCGAGCGGTGAGGTCGCGGTGAACTGTCATCACAACTACGTCGTGTCCGAGCGTCACTTCGGCGAGGACGTGTGGGTGACGCGCAAGGGTGCGGTGCGGGCGGGCGAGGGCGAGCTCGGGATCATCCCCGGCAGCATGGGGGCGCGCTCGTTCATCGTGCGCGGAAAGGGCGAGCCGCGTGCGCTCTGCTCGTGCAGCCACGGCGCGGGGCGGTCGATGAGCCGCACGGCAGCGCGCAAGCGCTTCACCGTCGAGGACCACGTGCGCGCGACGGAGGGAATCGAGTGCCGCAAGGACGCGGACGTGATCGACGAGACACCGATGGCGTACAAGTCGATCGAGGCCGTCATGGCGGCGCAGAAGGAGCTCGTGGACGTGGTGCACGAGCTCCGTCAAGTGGTGTGTGTGAAAGGGTAGACGGTCATGATGGTCATCGACGGCTCGCGCGGTGAAGGCGGCGGTCAGATCGTGCGTACAGCGCTCACGCTCGCGATGATCACGGCGACGCCGGTGACGATCGAGAACGTACGCGCCGGGCGCAAGAAGCCGGGGCTCCTCCGGCAGCACCTGACCGCCCTCCGCGCGGCCCAGGCCGTGTCCGGCGCGGAGGTGATCGGCGACGAACTCGGCTCGCGCACGGTCACCTTCGCGCCGCGAGCGGTGCGAGGCGGATCGTACCGCTTCGACATCGGATCGGCAGGGAGCGCGATGCTCGTCCTCCAGACGATCGTCCCCGCGCTGCTCTTCGCGACCGGGCCCGCCGTGGTGGAGATCGCGGGAGGCACGCACAACCCGCTCTCGCCGCCCTATCCATTTTTCGAAGAGGCGTATCTGCCGCTCCTCCGTCGTATGGGCGCGATCGCGTCATCCGAGCTCGTACGAGTCGGATTCCATCCGGCGGGTGGCGGCCTCGTGCGCACGGCGATCGAGCCGTGCGCGCGCCTCGGCGAACTCGTGCTCACTGCGCGCGGCGCGATTCGGACCACGCGCGTCCGGGCGCTCTCGTCGCGCGTCCCACCGCACGTCGCGCGCCGCGAGATCGACACGCTCGTGCATCTTCTCCAATGGCAAGACGCCGACGCGCGGCCCGAGGCGGTAGAGAGCGAAGGCCCCGGCAACGTGCTCGTCGCGACGGTGGAAGCAGAGAACGTGACGGAGGTGTTCTCTGGCTTCGGCGAGCGCGGCGTGCGTGCCGAGGACGTGGCGGCCCGTCTCGCGCGCGAGGTTCGCGCGTGGCTCGACGCAGGCGTTCCCGTGGGCGCGCATCTCGCCGACCAACTCGTCTTGCCGATGGCGCTCGGCACAGGCGGCGCGTTCCGGACAGTCACGCCGACCGAGCATCTTCGCACGCATGCCGATCTCCTCCAGCGCTTCACCGGTCGAGCCGTCATCGTGCACGACGAGGGCGCGGGCGCCTATCGCGTCGAGGTGGCAGGCGCCTGAGAGCGTGTTCGTCAGCCTGCTGCGCGAAATCGATTCGCTTCGATGGCGCCTTCGGCGCTGTCGGCCCGCCTACGGCGGGACCTCAGGTGGGCGCTGCGGTGCCTGCGCACGTACGATAAGTACGCTTTCGCGGGCTCCTCGCGCTCCGCCCTAGCCTCGATTCGCTCGCGACGGCTGGCGAACTCGCTCTGAGATGGCGCTGTCCTATGCAGTTGGGGCCGCTATATAAAAACAGGTGAGAACAACATGAAACGAAGAGCCATTGGGTGGCTACTCTCGGCAGGGCTTGTCGCATGCATCGCAAGCTGTGGGGACCGACTTCAAGGTAGCGGGCCTCTCGTCGTAGCGCCGGTGGCCTTGGAAGCAGGGCACGAGACTCCAACGGTCTCCGAAGACGAAAATGTGGGGACACCCACGGAGGCCGATCTGGACCAGACCACCGGTTCGCCGCGTATCGTCTTTATCGATGCTGATTACAATTACGAAGATCTCGGAGGCAGCCAACCCTACAAGGAGGAGGGGCCCGCATGGGAACTCCGCGCAGTTCGGTTCCCTGCGATTTCGGAAGATGGGCGCAGCGTTTTGGTGGACGAGACGATTTCGTCGATCTTTCAGCAAATTCCGAATTTGAAGATTGTACGGCGGCGTGTGCTGAACGATGCTCCCATCGAAGAGATATCCATCTTGGATGAGGGCGAATTCGGAGACGCAAAACATGAAGGACTGGATGCAGGGACACCAGAGCAGGCCAAGCGAACGTTTGACAAGCTCAAATCCGTGGTTCGTGCACGCATTCGGGATGTGAACAAGAGACTACGTGTCGAGGCGCTTCGCCCGCTCGAGCGATGCACGACAGACGATCACGATTGGCTCGCGAGAATGAATAACCAAGAAGATCCGGATCCCTACGAACCGGAGCAAATCGATTGTCCTGGTGCGAAGATTGCCCATCATCCCAAGGTCCCAACGTTTGACGTGATCTTCGAAGGACGAACGTTCACGGTTGGGCGTGCGGATTGGGCTATTCCGCGTCCAACAGCAGACGGACAGAACGACGTCCCGTTGCGGACGTCGGTGTTCGGAGCCATCGATCGCGAGCGAGGTCTCTTCGTTTTGAACATGCAACCCACATGTCTTGGCGGTGGAGACTGGTGCTACCTGGATTCGAGATGGCACACCCTTCCCCTGCGTCAACCTCCCCAATAGACGTCGTATTCATTGGTTCGAATCCATCCACGAGGTGTGAACAACATGAAACGAAGGACCATCAGGATACTGCTTTCGGTATCTGCCGTTATGGGGTGTGGTGACCGCCTCCAACGTGGTGACACCCACACGACAATGGTGGTCCACAAGGTGGACGTGAGCACCATCGCGGGGCCTGTTGCCCCGCTCGAGGTGGATGCAGGGCTTCAGAGTGTCAAGGAGCCGCAAAAAGCAGAGGAGGAGGGGACGACCGAAGAAGATCTCGCAGATCTCGACGAATCCAAGGATTCGCCACGCGTGGTGTTTGTCCCCGCCAGGCTCAATCGCGAGGACTTTGAACGCAGCGTCGTGGAGGGACCTCCGTGGGAATTTCATGTGGTGGGGCTGCCTGCGATCTCGGAAGATGGTGAGAGACTGGTCGTCTACCAACAGTATCCATCCCTCGGATGGCCGATCCCAAATTTGACACTTATGGGGCATCTTGTGCGGGACGATACGCCCGTTGAAATAATGATGCCTCCCTTGAGCATCGGTTCCTTTTTGAATGCAAAGAAGGAAGGGATTGCTGCGGGAGATCCGGAGAAAGCATTCAACAAGCTTGCAGCGGACGTTCAGTCACGCGTTCGAGAGGTGAATAAAGAACTGCGCAACGAGGCGTTTGGCTATGGCAAATCCCACCCACTCGAACCATGCACCTCGGATGGTGCTCGCTGGTTCGGGAGAGAACAGAACGGGGAACATCCGGACCCCAACGAGCCGGAACATATCAACTGTCCAGGTGCGAAAATTGTCTATCACTCAAAAGAATCAAAGTTTGACGTAACCTTCAAGGGTCGAACGTTCGCGATCTCGCGACCGGATTGGGTCGTTCCACGCCCGACACCCGATGGGATAAACTTTATTGAATTGCGGACGTCGTTGTTCGGAGCCATCGATCGCAAGCGAGAACTCTTCGTTTTGCGTCTGGATCCCATGTGCCTTCGAACGAAGGAATGTCGCCGCATGGCATCGGTATGGCATGTTCTTCCCCTGCGTCGATCGCCACGCAAATAGGCGTGGAGACGTGCACACCTGCGCGCTGATGACCGCGGGCAGTGTCAAGTGCTGGGGCATGAACGAATACGGCCAGCTCGGCAGCGGCAGCACGGCGAACATGCAGCTCGAGCCGATGGACGGACAGTGTTACCAGCCGGGGTAGCGGTCCCGGTTTTGGCTCGTATCGAACTCCCCGAAACGCACGGCCGCGAGATCCTCCGCGATGGTATCGAGCATGTCGCAAAGCTCGACGCGCGTTCGCCATCGCTCGGGGATCGCCTCGAGACCGCCAATGAGCGCGAGGAGCTGACCGGCCATGCTGCCGGTCGAGTCGCTGTCGCCCGACTCGACCTTCTCCGGCGTGGGCTCACCTCGGCTCTCGGCGAGCTTCGACGCGGCGTCCATGGCGCAGGTGGTTTCGTCCGAATTCGACTTCGTGGCAACGAATGCACGAGTCTCGGTAACAGCATGCAGGAGCGACGCGCCTTCCATGAGACGGCCGATCAGAAATGCGAACGCGCCTCCAGCAAGGATGCCGGTCGGATGACCATGCGTGAGCGCCGACGACTCCGCGCCGAGGTCGAAGGGTGCCGCAGCCCTTGCTCTGGTTCTTCGCGGGCTCACCGAGCGTCTGCGTTGCGCACAGCGCGGTTATGCACGTGTTGCCAGGCGCGCGTTGGCTGAAGAGACGCTCGTCGCGCACCAACCACGAACATCGGCGGTCATCGCCTCATGTTCCAAGCTGGTCCGCCCGCGCTACCAGCGCTTACACGCACCGCTGCCGCGTGTGCGGGGGCTCGTTACGGTGCCGGCGGTGCGCTATCTTTGGTGTATGGGTGCCGCCGCCAAGCTCTTCGAAGAAGCCATGCAGCTCCCGGACGCAGAGCGGGAGGAACTCGCCGCCGCGCTGCTCGACAGCCTTGAGCCTCGGCCGGGGATCTCGATCGAGGACCGTGACGAAATCGAGCGTCGCGCGGAGGACGCTCGTACCAGGGTGCCCGGCATCCCATGGGAAGAGGTCCAGAGAGACCTCCTGAAGAAGTGATCCGGTTCCGGCCGGCAGCCGCACGCGAACTCGCGGCGGACGTCCGTTATTACAACAAGCACTACGTACGTGTCGAGGAAGCCCCAAACACCTCTCCGTTGCTGTACGAGCCCGACATTCGCTCAGCGAAGGTGGACCGGTTCCCATATCGCGTCGTCTTCCTTGTCGCCGGAGACGAGATCGACGTGCTTGCGGTGGCGCACGCGAAGCGCCGGCCCGCCTACTGGCGCAGGCGCGTAAAGTAAGTGACTTTCCGTCGGCAGCGGCGGGTGTCGTCGCCAGGACCCAATTGAACGGGTGAACGGGAGCAGAGGGCCTTCCCGCGCACGTTAAGTCCAATTTCGACTTTATCGCTCAACCCGAAAACTTCACTCCATCGTTTTACGCGACATATCCTCGTTGACAGATCTCGGCCATCTTGGTTTCCTGCCGTCGAAACGAATGGCGGACAGCGAAAAGGGCAAGAGCTTTGGAAAGACGGTGCTCGGCTGGTTTGTCGTCGACGAGAACGAAGCGACAAAGCCGGAAAACACTCCCGAGGAACTGATCGCCAAGTATGCCGCTGCCGATATTCCGAAGGAGCCGGAAACGCCCTTTTTGAAGAAGCCGGAAGCGCCCGTATCTGCCGTTCCCAAATTGAACGGCGATATCCCGAAGGCGGCAGCGGGTGTGGTCGATTTCACCGCTGTTTATCGGGCTGCCTCAGTCGGCGACGCGGAGCAAGAGCGCGTTGCAAAGGCACTGTCGCTTGTCGATTCGCTTCCAAGCGAGACGCCGCGTGACGTCAAGAAACAGATTGTCGAGGCGTCGCTCAAGGCATTCAGTATCCCCATCGAACAGATCATTGAGACGGGAGCGCAGGAGATTCAGGCACTCGAGGCCTATATCCAACATGGGCAGGCCGACACGCAGTCGGTGCTGGCCGAGTCCAACGCGCGAATCGAGGAGCTCTCCGCGGAGATCGGCGAGCTCAAAAAGATTATGGAGCAGCAGGTGACCGAGCAGCAGGCGCTCGTTCGCACGTGCAACAACGAAAAACTGCGCGTGCAGGTTGTCCTCGAATTCTTCGGACAAGCTGCGGTCGAGCGCGTGGTCAAGGAATCGCCGAAGCTCGTCGAGCCAATGGCAAAGTGAGCCGAGGACCGGGAAACTTTTCCAACAAGGAGCGAGAGCAATGTCGAGCGGGATCTTTGGGAGGTTGGCTAACCTGTGGCGGGGCTTCGTCAACCTGTGGATCTCCGATGTCGAGAAGGAGCATCCGGAGATCGCGTACGAGAACGCGATCGGCTCGATGGTCGAAAAGTATGCGCAACTCAAGAAGGCGACCGCGGCGATCATTCGGCGACGCGAAGATCTCGCCGAGCGCCATACCAAGAGCACGAAGGAGCTCGCGCAGGTCGAACTCGAACTCGCGACGGCAGTTGAGACGTCTCAGGATGATCTCGCCACGGTTCTGATCCAGAAGAAGGCGGCGCTGGAGGCCGAGATCGGCGACCTGAAGACGGAGCTCGAACAGGCTCAGAACGACGCATCGAACGCGAAGAGCGCGCTTATGACCGTGCAGAGCGAGATTCGCAAGCTCCAGGCGGAAAAAGACAACATGCTGGCGAAGATGGCAAATGCCCAGGCGCGCATTCGCATCAGCGAACAGCTCGACGGCCTCAGCGTCGACAACGAGATCAAGGCACTCGAGAACGTACGGGCGCACATCAAGAACACCGTGGCCGAAGCGAATCTCAGCCAAGAGCTCAAAGAAACCGATCTGGATACGCGTCTCGCCACGCTCCGGCAGTCATCGGGGGAAGTCAGCGCAAAGCAGAAGCTGGCCGAACTCAAGGCCGCTTCGGCAGCCAAGAAGGCGGCAGCAACGAAGACGATGTGAGAGTACGGAGAAGTTATCTTGAAACTGACGCCGTTAGCCAAGGGCTTCATCGCAATCATCCTCGTTGCCGTGATCGGCATCGTTCTCTGGTCGAAGTTCGGCGGAGCAGCGAAGGAGTGGGCCCATGCCAACCCCTCCGACAAGAACGCCGCGTCTGACGCAGGCCGCGCGCCCTTGTCGAAAGACGACTTCGCGACGCTCGGTTCCGCAAACGACGCGGACCGCAAGGCGCGCGTCAACGGCATTGCGCCCGTGAGCCTCGGCCAGGGCAAACTCAATCGGCCGCTCGTCGTCGGGATCAACACGTGGGCGGGCCACGCGCCTGGCATCGTTGCCAATGGCGGGTTTTCTGCGAACGCGCACGGCTCGATCTACAAAGAGAAGTACGGCTTGGCCGTCGAGTTCAAGATCTTCGAAGATCCCGCCGCCAAACTCACGGCGTTCGTGAGCGGCCAGATGGACGTCATGTGGGACACGGTCGACTCGTGGGCCCGCGAAGCCTCGACGCTCGCGGAGCAAAACGTCCAGGCCAAGGCGATCATTCAGCAGGATTGGTCGCGCGGTGGTGACGGTATCGCCTCGCTCAAATCCATCAACAGCATCGAGGCGCTCAAAGGCAAGAGGATCGCCACGACGCGCTACACACCCTCGCATTGGCTGCTCCTCTATCTTTTGAATCAATCAGGCCTGTCGCCCGACGACAAAAAGGGCATCGAGAAGAACCTCGTCTTCGTCAACGAGGCTCCGCTCGCTGCCGCGGCCTTCCGCGGCAAACAGGTGGATGCGGCCGTCACGTGGGAGCCGGATCTCTCGGGCTGCGTGCAGGCGCGAGGAAACGATGCGCACGTGCTCGTGTCGACGTCGGCGGCCACGAACGTCATCGCGGACACGCTCGTTGCTCGTCAGGACATCGTCGACAAGTACCCGGGGACTCTGCGCGACTTCGTGCACGGTTGGTTCGACGGCATCGACGCCATGGCGAAGGACCCGAGCGGCACGAACGAGGTGGTTGGTAAGGCTCTGAAGCTTTCGGCGGACGACGTCTCAGGCATGCTCGCCGGGCTCAAACTCACGTCTTTCGCCGACAACGCGCTCTTCTTCGGACTCGGATCGAACGCGCGATCGCAGTTCGTCTCGCTCTTCGACACCGCGTTCGTCGTATGGCGCAAACAGGGTGTCATCTCCAAAGTCGTTGAAGCAACGGACGCGATGGATTCGCGCTTCGTCGCTTCGATCGCCGAAGAGTACGCGGGGCAGAAGGTGGTGGACGACTTCAAGGTCGACGCGACCAAGAAGGTCGATCCTGCGAAGCAGCGCGCGATCGTCAACAAACAGATCTCGATCCACTTCGTGACCGGCTCCGACAAGATCATGGATGGGTCGTTTTTCACGTTGGACGCGCTCGGCGACACGATGATCGCCTTTGGCAACACCGTCTTGTCGATCGAGGGCCACACGGACAACACCGGCTCGGTGGAGACGAATCGCGTGCTCTCCAAGGCGCGGGCAGATGCGGTGAAGAAGTATCTGGTCGACAACTTCAGTATCCCCGACAAGCGCTTCAAGACGACTGGGTTCGGCTCCGACAAGCCGATCGCTTCGAACGCGACCGAGGATGGGCGCATGCAAAACCGTCGGACCGAGATCAGGGTGATTCTCAACGTCGAGTGAAGAAGTGGATGGCGATCTAGGCAAAACGAGTCCAACGGCGACTCGGCTCGAGCAACCCCGCACGCCGCCGGCGGAGTCGGTATGGGCGATCCGCAGGCCGTTGCCGCGGGGGCTTCGTTTGCCGCTCACGCTGGCGTTGCCGCTGGTACTCCTCGTCGTGTGGTGGGTTCTCACCATGGGCAATCGCCCGATCATCGGAGAGCTTTTCCTGCCGTCGCCCGCGCGCGTCGCCCAGGTCACGCTCCGGATGATCCTCGACGGTACGCTCGGCCACGCGCTGGTGGCGTCCGTGACGCGAATCGTGCTCGCGTTCCTTGCAGCGGCCGTCGTCGCGCTGCCGCTCGGGATCCTGATGGGCACGTTCGATCCCATCGAGCGCTTGATTGACCCGATCACCGCGGCGCTGCGTTACATGCCCATCTCGGCGTTCATTCCGCTCTTGATCCTCTGGTTCGGGATCGATGAGGCGCAGAAGATCGCGTTCTTGTTCCTCGGCGTGTTCGTCTACCTGTTGCCTGTCGTGGTCTCCGCGATCCGCGCCGTCCCTCAGGAGCTCGTCCAAACCGCGCTCACGCTCGGTGCAACGCGCCTGCAAGTCATTCGAACCGTCCTCGTTCCCGCGGCGCTCCCCGAAATTTTCGACAGCTTCCGCGTGCTCAACGCCATCTCTTGGACGTACGTCATCCTCGCCGAGTTCGTGAACGCTCGTCAGGGGCTCGGGTATCTCATCCAGCTCTCCGGCAATCACTTGCGAACTGCCGAAGTGTTTTCGGGTATTCTCGTGATTGGTGCGATTGGGATTCTTACGGACAAAACCATTCGCGTGATCAATGATCTCCTCTTCCCTTGGCGCGAGGTAGAGCACGATGAGTGAGCCTGCACTCGCGCTGGGCAAGCCGCCGAAGTTCCAGCTCGTCGATCTCTCGGTGAGTTATCGGTCGCAAGAAGGCGACAGCATCGAAGCCGTCCGCGACGTGAGCCTGGCCGTCGCGGACAAGCCTGGTGTAGGTGAAATCATCGTTTTGTTGGGGCCCTCGGGCTGCGGAAAATCGACGATCCTCAAGTGCATTGCGGGGCTCATTGCGCCCACCAAAGGCGAGGTGTTGCTCGACGGAAGATCGGTCCACGGCGTCGGTCGGGATCGCGGGATGGTGTTTCAGTCGTACACGTCGTTCGCCTGGTTGACGGTCCTCGAGAACGTTGCCTACGGCCTTCGCCTTCAGGGGATCGCGAAGAGCAAGACCCACGAGCTCGCGATGCAGTACATCGAGCTCGTCGGGCTGAAGGACTTTGCAAAGCGCTACCCGAAGGAGCTCTCAGGGGGCATGAAGCAGCGCGTGGCGATCGCGCGGACGCTCATCAACAGGCCGAAGCTGCTCCTCATGGACGAGCCCTTCGGCGCGCTCGATCCCCACACGCGTTGGGATATGCAAGGCCTGCTTCTCGACATCTCGCGCAAGGAAGACAACACGATCGTTCTCGTAACCCACGACGTCACCGAGGCCGTCTACGTTGGCGACACCGCGTTCGTGCTCACGAATCGTCCCGCACGCATCCTCAGGCGGTGCGACATGCCTCACTTCCAGCGTCGTGATCTGGCGCTCAAGTTCGCGAGCGAGTTTCGCGCCGTCGAGGAGCAGTTGCTCGATGCCCTCTACGCGCCGAGTTGAAGAGTCCACGTGAGCTCCAACAAGGACAAGCCGTCGTACGCGAAGTATGCATTCATGAACGCGTACAACCTGAGCGTGCTTGGCGGCATCTTCACGGTTGCAGCGGCAACGCAGAACTGGTGGGTCGCTGGCATCGGTGCGTGCCTCGAGAGTCTCTGGATGCTCTTCGCGCCGGACTCGACGGTGCTCCAAAAGACGTGGTTCGACAAGTACCACCAGAGCGAGCTCGATAAGGCGCGCGCCGCGGAGTTGGACGCGAAGCTGAAGATGCTCCCGCCGCAGGAGGCCGATCGCTGCCATGCGCTCCAGAGCACGCGTGATCAGATCCTTTGGCTCGCTCGCGACAATCCGGCATTGACTCAAGATCTCCTTGGGCGGGAGCTCGCGAAGCTGGATCAGCTCGTCACGAGTTTCGTCGATCTCGAATCCACCTGCGTCCGGTACTTGATGTATCTCGGTTCGGTCGACGTTCAGCAGCTCGAACGGGACACGGGGCGCTTCGAGCAACTCGTCAAAGCGGGCGCCGAGGAAGGACGCGCCGTTGCGCAGAAGAATCTCGCCGTGCTCGGGATGCGCCGCGACAGGTATGCCGAGATCGCTCGCGATCTGCAGCTTGCGCGCGGTCAGCTCGATCTCATCGAGAACACGTTTCGGCTTCTCGCCGATCAAATCGTAACGATGCGATCGCCCGCGGAGCTCGGCGGCCAGCTCGATGATCTCATCGACGGCGTCGAGTCGATTCGGCAGACGGCACGTGAGACCGAGCATTTCATGACCGCGGTCGAGCGGTGACGAAGAGGCTGAGAGGCGATGATGGCAGATGCGAATCGAAGCGAAGCAAAGCCGGCTCTAGCGTCCGAACCTGCGTGGTGCGAGGAGCTGCGGCAACGCTATCTCCGCGGGGAGTCGTCGCAGTTCGTGCTCTTCGGCAACGTTCACGACGTCGTCCTCTACGAAGGCAAGCTGTATGGCGTCTCCGAGCTTCTTGCGGAGGTCGTCTTTGCTCGCACGAAGGACACGATCCTCGTCTACAACGTCTCGACCGGCGTTCGCTTCACGAAGCGCAAGGCCGATCTTCGCGGCGCCGAGGATCTCGTCGTGCAGCGCGAGCCGGCCAAGGTGCTTCCGCTCATCGAGCGCCTGTTCACGACGAACGATCGGATCGCGGCGATCCTCGAGTATGCGGACACCGTTGCACCTGCGGGCGATACCTCGTTCTCGACGATGGAAGATCGAGCCGCCGTCGTGACGATCCATCGCTGGTCGCTTCTGCGTACCCTCGAGAGGGCCGATTCGATCATCGTTCTCATCGTCGAGAACCTCTCCGAGCTCCACCCGCGGATCGTCTCCAACCCGCGGGTTGCAACCGTGCGCGTGTCCATGCCGAGCAAGTCCGAGCGCGCGCAGATCGTTGCTCATACCGATCCTTCTCTTTCGGCCGCGGACGTGGAGCATCTCTCCGAAATCACCGCCGGACTGAAAGCCATCCAGCTCGTGTCGATCCTCACGCCGTCGGCCGCTGTCGATGGAGACGCAGATCGCACGCGCTACGTTCTCGAGTTGCTCGCGAAGGGGGCATCGCCTTCGCCTGCCGTACTCGAACGCGCTCAGAAGCTTGCCGCGATCACGAAGGGTATGAGTTTCGAGGAGGTTCGCCGTCTGATTGCGCCCGACGGGGAGTCGCCGTCGCGTGCCGAGGACGTGCGCGCCGAGGTGGGTCGGCTCGTTGCTGCGCGCAAGCGAGAGATCATCGAGCGTGAGTGTTTCGGCCTCATCGAATTCGTCGAGTCGCAACACGGGTTTGACGTCGTGGGCGGGCTCGACGAGGTGAAGCGAGAACTTGCCACGATCGCGAAGAACATGCGCGAGGGGCGGCGAAACCGCTGTCCCATGGGCCTGCTCTTCACCGGACCGATGGGAACGGGCAAGACGTTCGTCGCGGAGGCGTTCGCGAGAGAGAGCGGAATGACGGCCATCAAGCTAAAGAATTTTCGCTCGAAGTGGGTCGGTGCAACGGAGGGGAATCTCGAGAAGATCCTGCACGTCATCCAGGCCATCGGGCAGATCATCGTGATCATCGACGAAGGAGATCGCGCCTTTGGCGGCAGCGATGGGGATGGCGACGGCGGCACGTCGTCGCGCGTGATCGGGCGGATCAAGGAGTTCATGAGCGACACGGAGAACCGCGGGCGGGTTCTCTTCGTGCTCATGACCAATCGCCCTGACAAACTCGACGTCGACATCAAGCGCGCGGGACGCCTCGATCGCAAGATTCCGTTTCTCTATCCGCAGACGCAAGAGGAGGTGGAGCGGATCGTCCGCGCGCAGCTCCGCAAGGCCAAGGTGACTCACGAGGGCCCCCTCGATCCGGCTCTTCTCTCGGGGATCGTGGGTTACTCGAATGCCGACATCGAAGCGATCGTGCTCTTGGCCGCCGATCATGCAAACGCCGCTCGCGAGGGCGACTCCGTGCTCACGGACGAGGACCTCGCCGCAGCCGTTTCCGACTACCTTCCCTCTCGTGACGTCAAGATGATCGAATACATGGAGCTCTTGGCGGTGTTCGAGGCGTCGAACCGTCGCATGCTCCCAAGCAAGTACGCGGAGCTCTCTGTCGACGAGCTCCAGACGAAACTGGTGCGCCTCCGAGCTGAATGTGGCAGTCGACGATGAACATGCTCTTGAAGAGTTGAAGAGGAGAGAGTCGAATGGGTCTATTTCCCGAAGTCGCGATAACCACGGCACACGCAGAAGCGATCGCAAGAGGGCTCTTTGCCGTTGCAAAGAGTGATGGTCTCCACGAGGAAGAGAAGGTGCTCATTGCATCGTTCTGGGCCGACGTGGGTGGAACGTTGTCGGCGCTCGACGAACTCTCGCAGCGATCCACCATCAGCAGCGCGGAGCTCGCGTCTGCGCTTGAACAGCCGGCAATTCGCGAGCTCTTTCTCAAGACCGCCATCCTCCTCGCATGGGCTGACGGAAAGGTTTCGGGCGCCGAACGCACTGTCCTTGGCGACTTTGCCGAGGCGCTCGACATGTCGGGACGCGTTGCCGAATTCGAGCTCCAGGTGAAGGAATACCTTCTCTCCCACCTCACGCATCTGTCGAACACGACCGCGGTGGCGGTGGTTGCAAGTAGGATGAGCCTGTAGCCCGGAAATTCATGACGGCCATGCCCGTCTCACGCACGCTGGTTCTTGCATTGAGCCTTACGATCGCTGTCGCGTCGGGTTCGCTGTCCTGTGATCGCGAGTCCTCGCGCACCGAAGAAGTCACTGCCGGTGTCCGCCTCGGGATGTCGCCGCGTGACGTGCGCGAACACTTTCAGGGCGGAGGGGACGGATCGTGGCAGACGACGATCGGCTCTGGGACCGACCGGGTGATCGATTGGCGTGCTCAGAGTGACGCAGCCCGATTCACGCAAGCACGCTTCGAGTTCCATCTCGGCATGCTCGTCGCCGTTCGCGCGCACACTCGTGATGCAAGTGCAAGCGAAAACATCGTACTGACGCCGAAGACGGTCACCCTACGAAGCCCCGCATCGGACGGAGGCACCGACGTGACGGTGCTTGCGCGTGACTGTCCGACCCACCACGACGAAGCGGAAGCCCTCGCCGCGAAGAAGTCTCGCTGAACCACTTCGATTTGCCGCGATCTCATCGTTGGGACCCCAACACTTCAGGTATCTGCAAGATTTTCGCATTTTTGCGAATCGGAGACTTGTAACTGGGAAGCTCAGTCCTCTATAAGGGGCGCGCCGTACACCGGCCCCTCTTCTGCTGTGGCGCCGTCGCGCATGTGGTGTGGCGCCTTGCAATCGGTGGAGGCCTGAGACCCCGAGTCCGCGCATGCAGATCTTTCCCCGGTCGCTAAACAAGCTCCCACTCATCCTCGGAGGTGTGGGTACCATCGTGCCGGTCCTCCTGATCGGCGCGATTTGGTACTACCTCACGCCGAAGAACTTCCAGGTCGGCTACGCGCCCACGCAGCCGGTGCCCTACTCTCACCGACTTCACGTCGGGCAGATGGGCATGGATTGCCGGTACTGCCACGTGAACGTGGAGGTCGCCGCGAAGGCCATGCTCCCGCCCACGCAGGTGTGCATGGGTTGCCACTCGCTCGTCAAAACGGACAGCGCGCGTCTCGCGCCGATCCGTGAGAGCTGGGACAACGGCATGCCGATGGAGTGGGTGCAGATCCACAAGCTACCGGACCACGCCTACTTCGATCACAGCGCCCACCTCGCTGCTGGCGTTGGCTGCGTCACGTGTCACGGCCGCATCGATCAGATGGAAACCGTGCGCGCCGAGGTGCCCCTCAGCATGGGTTGGTGCCTCGAATGTCACCGCGATCCGAAGCCGAATCTACGGCCAAGAGATCAAGTCACGAACATGGAATGGAAACCGGAGATGGCGGCGAACTGGACCGCCCCCGATGTTCATCCCCCCCAGCACTGCTCCGGGTGTCACCGATGAGCCGCCAAGAACACGATCTTCCTTCCGCCTCTGACGGTGCGAAGGTTTTCTGGAAGAGCCTCGAAGACAAGGCGAATCCCGCTGCCGCCAAGGCACGCGCCGAGGTGGAGTTCCCGCTCGGTCTCGAAGAAGCGAGCGACGCTTCTGTCATCGCCGCGTCGACCTCGAAGCTGGTCACGCTCCGCCGGAGCAAAGACGACTCCCCCAATCCCTCGCCCAACAACTCGATTGGTCGCCGCGGTTTCATGTTCTTCGCGGGCGCGTCTGCAGCTCTTTTTGCCGAAGGTTGCGCGCGTCGCCCCGTCGAAAAGATCCTTCCGTACAGCAAGGCACCCGAGCACGTGATGCCTGGCGTATCGAGTTACTATGCGTCGGTTCTCGCGGCGCGCGGCGATGCGGTGGGTGTCCTCGTCGAGAGCCACGAAGGCCGTCCGACGAAGATCGAAGGCAACCCCGAGCACCCTTCCAGCATGGGTGGGACCTCGGCGTTCGTGCAGGCTGCCATCTACGATCTCTATGATCCGGACCGCTCGACAACGCCCATGAAGCGTGCGGGTGCGCAAGCCGCGCACGTGCCGGCGACGATCGGCGACTTCGAGAGCGCGCTCGGCGAGATCCTTCACTCCGCAACTGCGGACGGTGGTGCAAAGCTTCGCTTCCTCGCGCCGCCCACGAACTCGCCAACGTTCATGCGCCTGCGCGAAGCGGTCCGCGCGAAGTTGCCGAAGGCGCAGTTTCACACGTGGGCGCCGGTCCACGACGCGAACGTGCACGAAGGAGGCAGAATCGCGTTCGGCCAACCGGTCAACGTTCAGCCGAACTTCCTCCAGACGAAGATCATTCTCTCGCTCGACTCGGACTTCCTCGGCACCGAGACCGGCACCGTCCGCATGACGCGCGAGTTCGCGGCGGGCCGCAGGGTCGCGGGCGGTCCGCGCAGCTTGATGAATCGACTTTACGTCGTCGAGCCGTCCTTCACCGTCACGGGCATGAACGCCGATCATCGTCTGCGCCTCGCAGCGCAAGATGTGGAGCGGTACCTCCTTGCGCTCGCAAAGGAGCTCTCGGCGCAAGGCGTCGATCTCGGTGGCGTCAAGGACGTCGCCGCCAAAGCGGACGCACCGGACGGAAAGATCATTCCGGACAAATGGCTCAAGGTCGTCGCGAAGGATCTCCTCGTGGATCGCGCGCGCAGCGTCGTTCTCGTCGGCTCGCGCCAGCCGGCGCGCGTTCACGCTCTCGCGCACGCGATCAACGCGGCGCTCGGCAGCGTGGGGCACGCGGTGGCCTACTTCCCCGTGGCAGACGCGCAGACCGTGGATCCCGTCGTCAGTCTGAAGCAGCTCGCGGCCGACATCGACAAGGGCGCGGTCGGCGCGCTCGTCATCCTCGGTGGCAATCCCGTGTATGATGCACCCGTCGACGTTCGCTTCGGCGACAAGCTAAAGAGCGTCGCGACGACGGTGCACGTCTCCTCGCACTTCGACGAGACGAGTGAAAAGTGCTCATGGCATGTCCCGCGCGCTCTCGAGCTCGAGGCGTGGGGCGATCAGCGCGCTCTCGACGGTACCGTCTCCATCCAACAGCCACTCATTGCGCCGCTGCATGACGGTCGTAGCGACATCGAGATCCTCGCACACTTCGCTGGAGAGAGCGCGAAGGGCTACGACATCGTCCAGGCAACGGCGCGCGGCTCTGTCTCCAATCCAAGTGCGTTTCACCGCATGTGGAGCGACGGTGTCAAAAAGGGTGTCCTCGGCGGTCCAGCGTCTGCGCCGATCGTGGCGGCCGACGCACGCAAAATGGATATCGCGTCGGCCTTCTCGCAGGTGAAGGCGAATCCGGCGGTCTCGGACAAAAATCTCGAGATCACGTTCGCGCCATGTCCGAGACTCTACGACGGGCGTTACGCCAACAATCCCATTCTTCTCGAGCTGCCCGATCCGGTCACGAAGATCACTTGGGACAACGTTGCGTTGGTCTCCGAGGCAACTGCGAAGGCGCTCGGGGTCGAGAACCGTCGGATGGTTCGCCTCACGCGTGAAGGCGCGCAGCCCGTCGACGTTGCGATGTGGATCATGCCGGGTCAGGCCGACAACTCCATCTCGCTCGTTCTTGGCTGGGGCCGTCAGAAGGCGGGCCGCTACGGCAACAAGCATGGCTTCGACATTGGCGGTCTTCGCACGGCTGATGCGATGTGGTTCGCGAACGGCGTGAAAGTCCAGAAGCTTGTTAGCGACAGCGAGATCGCTGCCATTGCCGATCGTTACCGAAGGGTTGGCTTGTCGGCGACCGACAGCCCCGTGGCTGGGCGCATTCGTCCCGACTACCCATTCGATGTCGAGACGAATCTCTACAAGATTAGCCAGACGCAAGAGCACGACTCGATGGAGGGACGTCCCATCGCCATCGACGCGACGCTCGAAGAGTATCGAAAGAACGCGTTCTTCCCCCTGTTCCCGAACGACGAGCGCAAAGACGTCAACCTGCATGGCCAGGAAGTTGGCGTGCGCGGCTCCGGCTCTCCGGATCCAAAGGTGCCGCCGCTCTGGCCAACGGTGGATTATTCGAACGGGTACAAGTGGGGCATGGTCATCGACCTGTCGACGTGCACTGGATGCAACACGTGCGTCATCGCTTGTCAGGTCGAAAACAACGTTCCTGCGGTTGGTAAAGAGCAGATCGAACGCGGGCGCGAGATGTCCTGGCTGCGCATCGATCGGTACTTCGTTGGCCTCGACGCGAACGATCCGCAGGTGGCGTTCCAACCGGTTGGTTGCGTGCAGTGCGAGGAAGCCCCGTGCGAGAACGTCTGCCCGGTCAATGCCACCGCGCACTCACCGGAAGGCTTGAACGACATGGCTTACAACCGGTGCATCGGCACGCGCTACTGCGCGAACAACTGTCCGTACAAAGTCCGCCGTTTCAACTTCCTCAATTATCACACGAGCGGCGGCATGTACGCCGACGTGCCCGAGACCGAGAAGATGCGTTACAACCCCAACGTCACCGTGCGCATGCGCGGCGTCATGGAGAAGTGCAGCTACTGCGTGCAGCGCATCCAGGAAGCGAAGATCAAATCGAAGCGAACCGGCAAACCACTTCGCCCCGACGAAGTGATGTCCGCTTGTCAGCAAGCGTGTCCTGCCGGGGCGATCGCGTTCGGTGATCTCAATAACCCCATGAGCGCGGTTGCGCGCTGGCGCGCCGCGGATCGTGCTTACCGGCTCCTCACCGAGCTCGGGACGCGTCCGCGAACGAGTTATCTCGGCAAGATCCGAAACCCCAACCCCGAGATGGGAGCCTGAGTCATGAGCTCCTGGAATCTTCCGATCAAAGCCATCGGCGAGAGCCCGCTCGTCGGCGAGGGGACCACCTTCGACTCGGTGACGGACACGGTCTGTCGCGTCACCGAGAACAAAGCCCCGCGCGGCTGGTGGGTTGCGTTCCTCCTGGCCGCATCGTTCACCGGCGTCCTCCTGACTGCTGTCGCCTACTTGTTCTGGCACGGCATCGGTGTCTGGGGAAACAACGCGCCGGTCTACTGGGCTTGGGACATCACGAACTTCGTCTGGTGGATCGGTATCGGCCACGCCGGCACGCTCATCAGCGCCGTTCTGTTCTTGTTCCGCCAGAAGTGGCGCACGGCGATCAATCGCTTCGCCGAGGCCATGACGATCTTCGCCGTCATCTGCGCGCTCATCTTCCCCGGCATTCACGTCGGCCGCATTTGGTATGCATACTACATGCTTCCGTTGCCGAACGAGATGAGCATCTGGCCGAACTTCAAGAGCCCGCTCATCTGGGACGTCTTCGCGGTCAGCACGTACTTCACCGTTTCGCTCTTGTTCTGGTACGTCGGTCTCGTTCCTGACTTCGCCACGCTCCGCGATCGCGCGAAGAACAAGACGCGCCGTCTCGTTTACGGCTCGCTCGCTCTCGGCTGGCGCGGATCGAACCGTCACTGGCAGAACTACGAGCGCGCGTACCTGATTCTTGCGGCTCTCTCGACGCCGCTGGTTCTCTCGGTGCACTCGGTCGTTTCGTTCGACTTCGCCACGTCGCTCATGCCGGGCTGGCACACGACGATTTTCCCGCCGTACTTCGTTGCCGGCGCCGTGTTCAGCGGCTTCGCCATGGTCATGACGCTCATGCTCATCACGCGTGCCATCTACGGCATGCGAAGCCTGGTGATGATGAAGCACCTCGAGTTGATGAGTAAGATCATCCTCACCACCGGCAGCCTCGTTGGCTACGCGTACGCGATGGAGTTCTTCATCGCCTGGTACGGCGGCAACGACTACGAGCGCTTCTTGTTCGTCAACAACCGTATGACGGGTCCAATGGCGTGGGCGTATTGGATCATGATCTCGTGCAACGTTCTCAGCCCGCAGGTCTTCTGGTTCAAGAAGTTCCGCACGAGCATCCCGGTCATGTTCGTGGTGTCCATCCTCGTGAACATCGGCATGTGGTTCGAGCGCTTCGTCATCATCGTGACGTCGCTCTTCCGCGACTTTCTCCCGTCGAGTTGGGGTTACTTCCGGCCCACGCTGATCGACATCTTCACGTACGCCGGAACGCTAGGTCTCTTCTTCACGGCGTTCCTTCTCTTCATCCGCTGGGTGCCGATGATCGCTATCGCCGAAGTCAAAGGCGTCATGCCTGAAGCGGACCCGCACTTTGGTCACGACGACGGCGGCCACGAAGGGAGCCCTGAGCACATGGCCGCTCACGTTGCCGCGGAAGTGGAGGCTTCGTCATGAGTGACACGCACGATGCCCAAAAGAGTGAAGCCAAGAAGGATGACGCCGCGCCGGCCCTTCTTCTCGCCGAATTCGAGACGCCCGGCGATTGCATGCATGCTGCAGAGAAGCTTCGCGACGCTGGCTACACGCAGTTCGACACGCACACGCCATTTCCGGTTCACGGCATGGACCAGGCCATGGGGCTTCCCGACAGCAAGCTCGGTCTCATCGTGTTCCCCATCGGGATCACGGGTACGACGCTGGCGTTCCTGATGATGCACTGGATGAACAACATCGATTATCCAATCATCATCGGTGGCAAGCCGGCCTCGGTCGCGTCGATTCCGTCGATGATCCCGATCATGTTCGAGCTCACGGTTCTCTTGTCGGCCTTCGCGACCGTGCTCGGCATGTTCGGCTTGAACAGACTCCCGCGTCACCACCACCCGGTGTTCAACTCCGAGCGCTTCGCAAACTTCTCGAACGACAAGTTCTTCGTCTCCGTTGAGGCAACGGACCCGAAGTTCAACGTGGAGAAGACGAAGATGCTCCTCGAAGGTCTCCACCCGACGAGCCTCGAAGTCGTTGCCGACGACAACGAAGGCGGTGATTTCGACGGCCATGCCGAGGGGTCGCACGCATGAAGACCACGAACCTTGTCCTGTTCGCTGCGGTTACGCTCTCTGCGTTGACCGGCTGTCGTGGGCAGACGTCGCAAGACGCGCCTGTCTTCGGCATTCGCAACATGTTCAATCAGCCCAAATACCTCATTCAGGAAGAGTCAGACTTCTTTCCGGACCACCGCACCATGCGCCCGCTCGTTGAAGGTGTCATCGCGCGTGATGAAGACGTCGATCTGCGGATCGCACAAGGACGTCTCGATGATCAGTCGGGTTACGTTCTCGAGATCCCGCGCGAGGTCGTCATGCGAATGGGCGGGATGGACTCGCTCCAGAAGCGCGGACGTGATGTCTACGGTATCTTCTGCGCGATTTGTCATGACGAAGCAGGTGGCGGCAACGGCATGGCGGCTCAGCACGCGCAGGCGGTAGGCGCCGCGGCGTTCGCCCCGCCGAGCTTCCATCAAGACCGGCTCCGCCATGCGCCGGACGGCCAGATCTTCGCCACGATCACGAACGGCAAAAACAACATGCCGCCGTACGCGATGCAGATTCCGGTCAATGATCGGTGGGCGGTCGTCAGCTACGTGCGCGTGCTGCAGCTTGCGCAGCCGAAGCTCCCTGGAGGCAATTAGCCGTGAGCGCGTCCAATCAAGATTTCGCGGAAACAGAGATGGAAGACAAGAACCGCTGGCGGCTCACCGGTTCGTGGGCCGGCGCGTGGAAGATCTTCCTTGGCGTTGGCGTGCTCGGCCTCGTTGGCGCTGTCTTTGGCTACATGCACGATCCGCGGCGCTTCGCGTTCGCGTGGCTCTTTGCGTTCATCACCGTGCTCACGTTGGCGCTCGGCGCGCTCTTCTTCGTGCTGACGCAGCATCTTACGTCCGCGGGTTGGAGCGTGACGGTGCGTCGGACTGCGGAGTTTTTCGCGGTCGGTATCCTCGCCATGATCCCACTGTTTTTGCCGGTGGTGCTGGCCATGCATGATCTTTTTCCGGCGCTTTCGCACGGTTCGCATGGCAACGCCGAGCACGGGGCAGTGGAGGAGCATCACAGCGCCTTCGAGATCATCCCTCCCGCGTACGCACAAGAGTCTTCACCTGCAACGCCGCCTGGCGCTGCGGGTCGTGTTGAACGCGGCGCTCTTCCGGGCACGCACGGTGTGCCGGGCATGCCGGGTGTACCAGGCGCACCAGGAATGGCGCCGGGTCGCGGCGGACCGCATGGCCTGCCAGGTGCGGGCACGGCGCAGGCGCCCTGGGCACGTGCTGGATTGCCGGATCCGCATGAAATCGAGCACCACGAGGTGATGGAGAAGAAAGCCGGATATTTCAAATTGCCTTTCTTCTTTGGTCGCGCGGTCGCCTATTTCATTATCTGGGGATTCCTCGCGTGGCGTCTCTTCAAAAACTCCACTTCGCAGGACATCACCAAGGATCCGAAGTTTACGCTGAAATCTCAGGCCTTTGCGCCGGGCGCAACTTTCCTTTTTGCGCTGAGCCTCACGTTCGCCGGTTTCGATTGGATCATGGCGCTCGAGCCCATGTGGTTTTCGACGATCTTCGGCGTGTACATCTTTGCTGGTGCCGTTGTTTCAAGCTACGCGATGCTCATCCTCGTGACGCTGGCACTGCGCAGCGGAGGCCCTCTCGCAGGCGCTGTCACGGTCGAGCATTACCATGACCTTGGCAAGTTGCTTTTTGGCTTTCTTATCTTCTGGGCGTACATCGGTTTCTCGCAATTCATGCTTATCTGGTACGCCGCGCTGCCTGAGGAGACCACGTTCTTCCACAATCGATGGGACCACGCGCCGTGGCCGCGTCTGGGCATGATGCTCGTCCTCGTTGGTTTCGTGGTGCCGTTTCTCTTGACCATCTCGCGCACCTTCAAGCGCAATCTGGGCCGGCTCGAGATTGGAGCGATCGTTATTCTCATCATGCATGCGGTTGACATCTATTGGCTCGTGATGCCCAACGTGCACCTTGGTCAGGCCGGCTTCTCCACCAATCTGCCGGACCTTCTGATCGACATTGCGTGCTTGCTCGCGGTTGGTGGCATCTACGGTGCGTTCGTCTTCGGCATCATGAGAAAGTACTCTCTGGTCCCTGTTGGCGATCCGCGCCTCCAGCGCTCGCTCCACTTCCAGAACGCCTGAGGGCGACGGAACGAAGACAACCATGGCGACCGACAACTCCCCCCCGCGACTCAAACTGCTCGTCACGATTGGTGTCATTACCGTCGTGACGCTCGTGGCGCTGAATCTTGTTCTCAGGGGGTATTATGCCCATATGAGCGACGAGGCGAGGCACGCGAAGATGGCTCCCACCACGGGCCTCGACGACCACCGCAAGTCCGAAATGGCGATTCTTGCGGGCTCGAAGGTGCCAATGGATCAAGCCATGGCACAACTCGCAAGGGGCCAGCGCGACAACCTCATTGCGCCGCAGCAGTCGGATGATCTCGGCCCAATGACGGGTTGGAGCAAAGCCCCGAAGGCGCCGCCCGAGGCACCGGGGGCTGATGCTGGCGCAGCAAAGGACGGCGGCGTGCATGCTGCGGGCGATGCGGGTGCACCAGCAACCAACGCGGCGGATGCCGGTGCAAAGGCGGATGGTGGCGCAGACGCGATGGATGCGGGCGCCAAGCACGCAGCAGGTAGCGATGCGGGCGTTGATGCGGGCGCAGGTCGCCGCGCAGTCGACGCTGGCGCGCGCCATCACTGAGAACGAAACGAACGAACGGACGATTTGGCCGAACGCAGGCAAAAGGATGACGACGCGAACCCACATGGATGTGAGCGAGAGCCGCCGGTTTTTCCGGTGGGCGCTGGCTTTTGTATGTGCGCTTGCCGTCCTTGCTTTCGGATCCCGTTCGGCGCACGCGCAGATCAACGCTCTGCCCGCCGAGCTTCAGCACGTTGGTGTGAACGAGCACCTCGAGGCGCAGCTTCCCCTCGACACGCCCTTCCGTGATCACACGGGCAAGCCCGTCAACTTGCGCCAATTCTTCGATGGCGAGCGCCCCGTAATTCTTACGTTCGCGTATCACTCGTGTCCCGTGCTCTGCAACATGGTGCTCGGCGCTGCTGCCGCCGGCCTTCGGGATGTCCCTTGGACCATTGGTAAAGAGTTCAACGTTGTCACGATTTCGATCGATCCGAAGGAATCCCTCGAGGCAACGACGGGGAAGCGCACCTCGCTTCTCACCCAGTATGGTCGCGTGGGCACGGGCGACGAAGTTGGCTGGCATTTTCTTACCGGAGACGCCGCGTCGGTTGCGGCCGTCGCGAATGCCGCGGGCTTCGAATATGAGTACGACGCGCGCCAGAAGCAGTGGGCGCACCCGTCGGTTCTCATGATCACGACGCCTGCGGGCAAAATGGCTCGGTACCTTTACGGTATCGAGTTCCCTGCCAAAGACTTGCGCCTCGGTTTGCTCGAAGCCTCGCAGGGCCGCAGCATTTCAACGGTCGAAAAGCTTATTCTCTACTGCTATCACTACGATCCGCAGGGCGGACAATATGTCCTTGTTGCGATGCGCGTGATGCGAATCGGGGGCTCCGCGGTTGCGATCTTGATTCTGGGTACTCTCGCCCTCTTCTGGAGCCGCGAGCTCCGCAAAGCGAAACATCATGGATCGGGCAATTCGCCCGGTCCGAAGAACGACGACCAACCTTTGAATTCTTCCATCGAAGGTGGCGAGGCGCGCGCGAGCGCGTCGGCGTGAAGGAGTGACGCGAAGATGATGCAACCCCAAGCATCCAGTTGGCAGCTTCCCCCGGCTATGGCCGATACGGCCGCACCGATGGATGGCGCCTTCCATTTCATCTTCTGGTTCTCCGTCGTGTTTGCCGTGCTGGTGATCGCAGTGACGCTGCTTTTCATCCAGAAGTACAGGCGCCAAAAGAGTGATCAGAGGAGCGGCAAAGCTGAAAAGGGTGCACCCACACCCTCCCGCAACAAGCTTGAAATCCTCTGGACGGTGGTGCCCACGCTCTTCATCATCGTGCTCTTTCACGTCGGCTTCAGCGCTTACATCCACAACGTGACGGCCGCGGAAGGTGCCACCGAGATCCGCGTCTTCGCGAAGAAATGGAGTTGGGAGTTCGAATACGGCGGTGGGGCTCGCTCCCCCGATCTTCACCTCGAAGTGAACAAGCCGTACAAGCTCATTCTTTCGTCCGAAGATGTCATTCACTCCTTCTTCATCCCGGAATTCCGCGTCAAACGCGACGCGGTGCCGGGTCAATATTCGTTCGTCGCATTCACGCCAACTGCGGTTGGCGAGGCGCACGTCTTCTGTGCGGAGTACTGCGGCACGAACCACTCCGCCATGCTTGCGAAGGTTTTCGTCGAGGAGCCCGCGAAGCACGAGGAATTCTTGGCTTCGTTTGGCAGGAAGCCGAAGCTTTGTGGTACGCCGCCGGTCGAATGCACCGAAGAGAAATGGGGCGAGTCGCTGTTTACCGAAAAAGCCTGCTTCACGTGCCATGGAACGGGTGGCGACGGCAAGCTTGGGGGATCACCCTCACCCGGCCCGAAGCTTGCCGGCATCTTCGGCCACGATCAACCCCTCCAAGATGGCTCCACCGTCCATGTGGATGAGAATTACGTCCGCGAGTCCATCCTCAAGCCAAATGCGAAAATCGTTGCCGGCTACGCCAATGTGCAGATGCCGCCGTTTGCCGGCAGCTTCACCGACGATCAGCTCGAAGCCGTCATCGCATACATCAAGAGCCTGAAGTAACGCGCGAGCCGATAGCTCGGAAAGCTCGGAGTCTCAAGAAATGGCCGCCATCACGACCGCACCCGGATACCACGAAGAGGTCGATCCGAACGCCAGCTACCTCGAAAACAAAAAGGGGTTGCTGAGCTGGCTCTTCACGCTCGATCACAAGCGGATCGGCGTCATGTATCTCCTCAGTGTCATCATTGCATTCACCCTCGGTGGGCTCTTCGCGCTGCTCATGCGTGCGGAACTCCTCACCCGAGGCCGCACGCTGATGGACGCGGACACCTACAACAAGATGTTCTCGCTCCATGGCGTGATCATGGTCTTTCTCTTCCTCATCCCAGCCATTCCGGCCTCGCTGGGGAACATCCTTCTGCCCATCCAGCTTGGCGCAAAGGACGTTGCGTTCCCAAGGCTGAACCTCCTCAGCTATTACATCTACGTTTTCGGCGCCTGCTTCGGCATCTACTCGATGATCCACGGTGGCGTGGACACGGGTTGGACGTTCTACACGCCGTACAGCACGAGCGACCCGGCACACGGTGGAGTTGGCTCGTCGTCGGCCGTGATTCCCATGACGCTTGCAGTGCTCGTCCTGGGTTTCTCCTCGGTCCTCACCGGCGTGAACTTCATCGCGACCATTCACAAGATGCGCGCGCCCGGTCTCTCATGGCGCCGCCTCTCGCTCTTTGCATGGTCGCTCTATGCCACTGCCATCATCCAAATCCTCGCGACTCCGGTGCTCGCGATTACGTTTCTCCTCCTCACCCTGGAGCGCTTTCTCGGTATCGGGATCTTCGACCCACGCCTCGGCGGTGATCCGGTGCTCTACCAGCATTTCTTCTGGTTTTATTCGCACCCCGCCGTCTACATCATGATTGTCCCCGGCATGGGCATCGTCAGCGATCTCATCGCAACGTTTTCGCGCCGAGAGCCCTTCGGGTACATGGCCATTGCGATGAGTTCCATAGCCCTTGCGCTCCTTGGTTTCCTCGTCTGGGGCCATCATCTCTTCGTTGCGGGCATGAGTGAATACGCCACCATGGTGTTCAGCGCGCTCACCTTCCTCGTTGCCATCCCCAGTGGAGTGAAGGTCTTCAACTGGATTGCAACGCTTTACAAAGGATCCATCTCGCTTCAGTCGCCCATGCTTTGGGCGCTGTCGTTCATCTTCCTCTTCACGATAGGCGGTCTCACCGGCCTCTTTCTCGGCATGCTCGCGGTCGACGTACACCTGCATGATACGTACTTCGTCGTCGCGCATTTCCACTACGTCATGGTTGGCGGCACCGTTATGGGTTTCTTCGGTGGCTTGCACTACTGGTGGCCGAAGTTCACCGGAAGGTTGTACGACGAGAAGTGGGCCGTAGCTGGCTGGTTCTTCGTATTCGTCGGCTTCAACGTGACGTTCCTCGTGCAGTTCCTCCTTGGTTCGCGCGGCATGCCCCGCCGGTATTACGACTACCTTCCGCAGTACGAGTCCCTGCACCAGATCTCCACCGTTGGCTCGTGGATCCTGGGTCTCGGTTTCCTCATTCTCGCGGCCATGTTCGTCCGCTCGCTCTTCAGTGGAAAGCCTGCTCCGCGCAACCCTTGGGGATCGGCGGCGTATGAGTGGCTGACGCCATCGCCTCCACCAACGTTCAACTTTGCCAAGGATCCGGTTTTTGAGCGCGGTCCGTATGATTACCAAGTTGCGACGGATGAGGAGCTGTACGATGGTTTCGATGATCCGCTCTTCCCAGAGAAGGGCGTCGCCGAAGGAGAGGCACGCGCATGAGCATGGAAGCAACGGCGGCCGAGCATGATGGCTACGCGCGCCCCAAGTGGCTCGCGCATCATTTCTATACGCCTGCGCAGCAGTTCAACACTGCGAAGCTCGGTATGTGGCTGTTCATTGCGCAGGAGATCTTGTTCTTCGGCGCGCTCTTTGTCGCCTACGGAGTCTACCGGAACTGGTACCCCGAGATGTTCAAATTGGCGAGCCATCAGCTCGACAAGACCCTGGGTGCCGCGAATACCTTGGTGCTCCTCTTCTCGTCGCTGATGGCCGCACTCGCGGTCAGCGCGGCGCAAAAAGGCAAGAGAATGGCAACGGGCACTTACTTGCTCGTGACCATCGCGTGCGCCTGCGTGTTTCTCGCCATCAAGTTCGTCGAATACAAGCATAAAGTCGATCTGGGCCTTCTTCCGGGGACGCATTTCGAGCCGAACCTCCCGCACGGCGTGCCGTCGTTGCCGGCGAATTCGGGCTCGTTCTTCGCGCTCTATTTCCTCATGACGGGACTCCATGCCCTCCATGTCCTCGTGGGGATCGGCGTCCTCACGTGGATTTGGATCCGCAATCTGCGGGGCGCGTTCTCGAAGGAGAACTACACGGCGGTCTTCGTTGCCGCGCTCTACTGGCACTTCGTCGATATTGTTTGGATTTACCTCTTTCCAGCCCTCTACTTGATCTAACGCGAGGAATTACGACCATGTCAGCAGTCGCGCACGAAAAGGGTGAATCCGGAAATACCCGCGGTGCGGTTCGCGCGTACGCCGCGCCGAGCCTCTTCTACGTGGCTGTCTTCGTTGGTCTTGCTGCCCTTACCGCTCTGACGGTGTTGCAGTCGACCTTCGACCTCGGCAAACTCAATATGCTCCTTGGCGTCGGCATTGCCACTCTCAAGGCTTTGCTGGTCCTTGGATTTTTCATGCATCTCGCATGGGATAACAAATTCTATGCGTATATCGTCGTCACGGCGATTTTCTTTGTTGGTGTATTCTACACGTACACCACGAACGACACCGAAAAGCGCGGTCTGCGCGATCCGGATCAGAGCGGCAAGATCTTACCGGCGACTGGCGCGCCCGCTCCTGGTGGGTTTTCACCTTAGAGCTCGTTCACGTCGCCGTCAAAGACCGCGTGAACGACGAGCGTCGAGCGGACTCAACGCTTTTCTCTCAGCGTGTGTGTTGCCGCTTTTGCGAGATATGGAACGTCGCGCAGGATGTAGCGTGAAAACAGGCGTCGTGGCTCTTGGGCAAAGCGGTATGCCCACTCGAGGCCCGCCCTCTGCATCCACACCGGCGCTCGCTTGAGAATGCCCGCGGCCATCTCGAACGAGCCGCCCACGCCTATGGCCACCGGCGCACCCATTCGGTCGCGGTTTGCAAAAATCCACTTTTCTTGTTTTGGCGCGCCAAAAGCAACGAGGAGAACGTCGGGATTCGCTTTCTTTACTTCGTCGCGAATGCGATCTTGCTCGGTGGTTGTTCCGAACGACTCGAATGGTGGGCAATACGTCCCGACGATCCGCGCACCCGGATAGCGAGTTTCAACTGCCGCTTTCGCGGCTTCTGCCGCGCCAGCCACGCCTCCGAGAAAGAAGAGCGTAATGCCGTGGTCTGCCGAGGCTCGTCCGAGTGTCCAAAACAAATCACTGCCTGCCACGCGTTCTCTGAGCGGTGACCCACCGAGGTGTGAGAGCCAAAGGATGGGCGCTCCGTCCGCGACGACGAGATCTGCGTTCTCGTAGGCTCTGCGAAATTCGAGATCACGCTCGGCGATGGCGAGGTGATCGAGATTGCCTGTGCAGACGTAGCGCGCCTTGTCGCGCATCTTGGCGAACTCGACGATGCGCGCGGTCGCTTCCCCCATTGTCACGTCGTCGAAGAAGAGCCCATCGATATTCACGCGGTGCATAGGTTGTTTGATCATACACGCTTTCACGGGAGAAGTGAGTTAGGCTGTGTTTTCGCGTATGCGGGTGCTTCACCTCACGACAGAATTTCCGTGGCCTACGATCAGCGGTGGCTCTGTGCGGACGGTCTCGCAACTTCGGATCGTTGCGTCGTTGCCTGAGGTCGAAGCGATCTCGATTCTCAGCGTCGCAGAACGTGCTGTGCCGGAGAGCGATCTGCGCGCACTCGCCCAGGCAATTCCCAAGCTAACGGTCGTGCCGCCTGTGTTTCATCCGGTGCACCTCTTCGACTTCAAGCGCTACGTGCCGCGCGTCGTCGTGCTTCGAGCTCTGCGCGGCGTGCCGTACTTGGCTGGCAAGTGGGATTCGCGCGCGCTGCGGCGAATGCTTCGTCGCGAGCTCCGCACCGGATCGATAGATGTAGTGTACATAGATCATCTGGGGATGGCGCGCTACCTCTCGGAGATCAAATCTCTCTGCCCGCGCGCCCGCGTCGTGCTCGATCAGCACAACGTCGAGAGTGACTTCTTCAAGCAGTTCGCCGAAAGGCAATCCGGCCCGAAGAGGCTCATCGCCAGAGCCGAACATCGAAGGAGCCTCGCGTTCGAGAAACGCGCCCTTCGCAGTGTGGATGGTGTCGTCGCGATCTCGAATGAGGATGCGTCGCACTTCGCGTCGCTCGCGAACGTGCGCGCGGAGGTCGTCCCCATGGTCCTCGCGTTCGATCGTCGCGCGCGTCCCCATCCGGGCAAGCCAAACCTCTGCTACGTCGGCAACCTTCGCTGGCGACCGAACGTCGAGGGGCTCGACTGGTTTTGTCGGGATGTCTGGCCGCTCGTGCGCGCTCGCGTGCCGGACGCAACGTTGCAGATTGCAGGTATTGGACTCAAGCCGGACGCATTCGGACAGCTCCCAGTGCCCGATGCATGGCGCGTTCAGGGAGTCGAGACGCTCGGCTTTCTGGAAGATCTCGAGCCGCTTTATGCGCGATCGGTCGGCATGGTCGCGCCCGTCTTCGGAGGCTCGGGTGTGCGCGTGAAGATGCTCGAAGGTTTTCGCGCCGGCATGCCTGTCGTGACCACGCCCGACGGCGCGTTCGGTCTGCCGCTTTCGGACGGCAGTGAAGCGCTCATCGCGGGTGATCCTCGCGCGTTCGCCGATCGCGTGGAGCGCTTGCTCGTCGACGGTGCCCTCGTCGAACGGATCCGCGAAGGCGGTTACCGTTATCTCGAAGAGCACCACTCCCTCGCGGTTGCCCAGCGCACGATGCGCCGCGTACTCGGTGTTTAGGGACGCGCGGACCTACGTGCAGCGAGCGCGCCGATGGGGCCGCAACTGACCGCAGCCCCAACGATGAGATCGCGTCGACCTGAAAGCGGTCTAATTGGTACGGGAGGTCTTGCCGCAAGGCCGCCCGCTGCTATTCTCGCCTTTCACGACGACGTCACGGGCACGAATCGAGACTCTCCTACTGGGGGATCGGGTACGACTCGCAGACGCACGGCGGACGTGGCAATGCCGCGCAAATGTTCCTCCCCCGGCTCCTCCGAACGGCTCCACGCGGGTGGCGGATTCTCTGAATGATTGAGTGGTGCCGTTGGAAAGTGAATCGAGATGAGCTCGCGCCTCTACGTAGGAAACCTGTCCTACGACACTGACACAGAGACGCTTCGTCAGGCCTTCGCGGGCAGCGGCGAGGTTACGGATGCGCACGTCGTTACGGATCGTGAGAGCGGCAGGTCACGCGGCTTCGGCTTCGTCACCATGGCTACGCCAGACCAAGCCAAGAAGGCCATTGAAACCATGAACGGCGCCAACATCGACGGCCGTGCGATCCGCGTCAACGAAGCGGAAGAGCGTCCGCGCGGTGGTGGAGGAGGTTTCGGTGGCGGCGGCGGCGGCTTTGGTGGCGGCGGTGGTGGTGGCTTCGGTGGCGGCGGCGGCGGTTTTGGTGGCGGCGGCGGCCGTGGTCGCGACGGTGGCGGCGGTGGTCGCGGCGGTCGTGGTGGGGGCCGCGGGTTCGGCGGCACTCGCGGTCGTTAGTTCCTATCCGGAAACTGCTGCGCGCCGCAAATCGTGACGCGAGGCCTCCCTCACAATACTCCGAGTATTGTTCGGTCGGCCTTCCTAGCTTTGCGGCGCTCGCGACGTTTCCGAACCGGGAGATTGTCTGACATAAAAGAAAGGGCGCGATGACGGCTCCGTCGCTCGTGCCCTTTTCTCTTGTGTCGAGGCGGGGCATGGGAAGCGACCGGACTCGAACTGCACGGAGTCCACGAAGTGAACGCAGTGCAGTGAGAGCGACGAAGCGAAGTGAACAGCCTTAACCCGGATCATTCATGACGCGATTTCTGCAGACGGCCGAGACCGCAGCGAGAAGGGCGCACGCCGCATCGCAGGACCGAGGCGTACTGTATGTACGCCGCAGGTCCGACAAAAGCCGTACGACC
>WQYX01000043.1 GCA_009781005.1 Polyangiaceae bacterium
TCGTCGCGCCCGCCGCTCCGGGCTGCGTCCAACACGGCGATTCTCTGCCGGGCCCCGCGACCGCGCGTCCAGATCGTTGCCTCGTCGTGCGCTCGGCCGACAGAGAATCGCTCATTGTTAACCAGCTTCGGCTAACCACCGGCCGCGAGGTTCGAGTCCTGCGTGGAGCTTCGAAGCGCGCTGTTGACGAAGTGGAGGCTAAGCGTGACTCGAACAAACTGATCTCCGACATCCCCGGGGCATTCATCCCGCTTCGACCACCGCTCCCCAAGCGCACGCCGGATCGTCTCGATGCTGCTTTGGTAGCGATTCATGGATGTAAGATATCGCCGCACGCGGACCAAGTGGAGATGGAACCGGTCCAGGAGTGAACTGCGAAGCAAGGCGGTTGTGGTCATATATATATGATCTTATACATGTGCCAAGGATGCGGACATAAGTCACGTTTTCAGACAACCTCGGGAAAGAACGTTCCGATAGAAGGAGCATGAACGTTCATTGGCATGGACGAACCGCGGTGCTCTCCCGCACCCCGCCGTCGGCCGACGACGTTGTCCTCGTTCGCACGGAGGAGGGCTGAAACATGGGGTCCTCCGCCACTTCTCGAACGCGGGTCTGCTGCGCGCCGTGGAGCCACTCCACCTGATGGAGCTCCTTGAACGGCATGCCGATTACTTCGCCGCGTGTGGCGTCGACATCGATGGCCTCGACGACGACGCCAAATGCCCTCATCGATGATCTCCATTTCGTGGACGAGATGGCCACACCCGATTCGATGAACGCCATGCTCGATGCCGCCCACGCAGCCGGCCTCGACATCGGTACCGACCCAACGCCGGCCGACGTCGCCGTGCGGCTGCGACGATGCAAACCGGAATTACTCGAACAGATACACGCCGATCAATGCCTCCTTCGGTATCTAAACCGCGTCCAGATTGAGAACCGCAAGTTTGTTGGCCCAGCTGCACCGAATGTGAGCGTAGCGAGAGTCATGCTGCGCGTAGAGTTGGAGAAGTGGCAACAGACGACGGATACCTTGCGATGCCTGGCGCGTGATTCGGAGCACCGGCGGACACGGGAGCGATTTTTCGCGCTCTATCAGGTGGTGACGGGCAGCAGGAGCGCGATGTCGTGGGCGGCGGAGACGGGCCGGCTTCACTCTACGGTGCTCGAATGGAAGAAAGTCCTCGCACGCACAAAGCCCGCCCCCCGCAAGGCGACGCTTGCGACCACGCGCGCAACGCGGGCCAGAGAGCGACATCCGCTTCACGGAGGTCATCGCGCTCATCGAACCAAGGCTGCGTCGTTGCCAATGCAACGGCGTGAATTGGTGAACAGTCGCCCCGGACCATGGAGGGCATCATCAGGCCAGGCCGTGCTGCCCGCCGCTGCCCGTACCCGCAAGCCCCAACGTGAATTGCTGCGACGATTGCGATCGACTCGCGCTCTACTGTACCTTGCCGTTGAACGGTAAAGTTTGCCTGCTGATGACGAAGTAAAGCCTCGTCATGCCGGATGAGATGCTTGCACTATCCGAGGTCGTACAATCGTTGAAGGTCGCTGAGAAAACCGTCTCTTTGATGGCTCCTTCCGGCGTTCGAGGTCGGCGGGCAGTAACGGTTCAAGCGCGTGAATCGAGAAGGCGCGTGGATCGAGCAGAAGGCCTTGCACGCGACGACAAGCAGCGGGGGCACATATGACCCCAAAGGTGTTTCGGGCCATGAAGCGGGATACGACGGGGAACGCTCCGCTCGTTGAGGCGAGCGCCAGAGGGCTTGGCGTTCGGCCGAGCGATCTTGCGCCTTGCCAGCTCGGCCTCGCTCACCCGAATAGGGGCGGCATGTCGGTGGCACCGACACTGACCGATCTCCCACCATGGCGTGTCCCTGAGCGGCTTGGCCACCTCGTCGAGGGAGCCTGCGGCCCGGACTCCGACCGCGTGTGGGTCGTCGGCACGGGAGCCTTCTCCAACGGCGCGTTCGCGCAGGGACTGACCCTTCGCGTGACGTCCAAGAACCACGGCAACATTGAGCCTGACGAACAGTGCCCGTTCGCGCAGTACGAAGCGCACCTCGCAGCAACCGCGATGCTTTGGGCGGTGGGGGAGCCATGAAGCTCGAGGCCCTGGTACTTCGTCTGCACGACCAGCTTGCCCGCGGCGTTAGCGAGAACGAGCTCGAAGCTACGCGCGCCAGTCTTGACGGGGCGTGGGCGAAGATGGGGGACAAGGAGCGCCGCCTGTACGCCGGGCTTCTTCATGACTTGAAATCGCTGCGCAGTTGCGACGTCGCACTCGAAACAATCCGCGCTGCTGACGAGCATACCCGGCTCGCGGCCTCGCGCAGGCTCGCACAGGAGGGCGCGTGGGAAGCGGCGCTCAGGGCGTTGCGTGGTGTCGTGCCCGCGCAGGCGAAGAAGGATATCGCAGCAGTGCGCGCGCAAGCGTGGCGAGGGTTGGGCTTCGCGGCGGTCGCCGAGCGCTTCGATAGGTTTGCGAGGCTGAGAATTCCGATGTTCACACCGTTCCACGCCAAGTTTTGGGCGAACAGCCTGCGTCTCGCGCGTAACGGAGGGGGGATTGATGCCATCTCGCGCTCGATCGGCAACGCGCGCGTCGACCTCAACCCGCACCAGGTAGACGCTGCGCTCTTCGCGTTGCGCTCGCCGTACTCGAAGGGCGTGCTCCTCGCCGACGAGGTCGGCCTCGGCAAGACTATCGAGGCCTCGCTCATCCTCGCGCAAAAGTGGGCCGAGCGACGCCGACGGATCTTGCTCATCGTGCCGGCGACCTTGCGCAAGCAGTGGCAGGTGGAGTTGGAGGACAAGTTCTTCCTCCCATCGATTATCCTCGAAGCGCGGGCCGCGAACGCGCTGGCAAAGAAAGGCATCACCAACCCGTTCGCCGTCGACGATAAAATCGTCATCGCCTCGTATCAGTTCGTGTTCGCAAAGCGCGATCTCGTTCGGCAGGTGAGCTGGGACCTCGTGGTGGTCGACGAGGCGCACCGCCTCCGCAACATCTACAAGGGCACGAAGACTGCCGAGGGCATCGTCGAGGCAATCCGGCCTGCGCGGAAGCTGCTACTCACGGCGACGCCCTTGCAGAACTCGCTGTGGGAACTCTACGGTCTCGTGGGCGTCGTCGACCCGGAGTTGTTCGGAAGTGAGGAGGCGTTCCAGGCGCAGTTCCTTGCGGCCGAGGACGTGAAGCAACGCGACGCTACCCTCCGCGAGCGGCTTCAGCACGTCTGCAAGCGCACGCTGCGCAGGCAGGTACTCGAGTACGTTCCCTTCACCAATCGCTTCACGCACACCGCCGACTTCGTTCCGTCGAAGGCCGAGGAGCAGCTCTACGAAGAGGTCTCGGCATATCTGCAACGCGAGGTGCTGGCGGCGTTGCCGAACGCGCGCCGTAAGCTCCTTACGCTCGTCATGCGCAAGCTGCTCGCGTCGTCGTCGGCTGCCATCGGCGCGACCCTCGCGAAGTTCGCGGAGCGCCTCTCGGAGCAGACCAAACTACCGATCCCAGTCGAAGAGTCCCCTATCGAAGAGTCGCTCGCCCAGGACTTCGAGTCGCTCGTCGAGATTGACGAGGAGTGGACCGGAGACGAAGTCGCTGCTTCGACAGAGCCTGTCTCCCTCGATGCCAATCCGGACGCCAAGCTCGAGTTGGCGGACCTCCAACGCTTCGTCCGGCTCGCCCAGTCTGTTGAGCGCGACTCGAAGGCGACGAAGCTCGTTGAGGTGTTGCCCACGGTGTTCAAACTCGCCCAAGAGAAGGGCGCCGCGCGCAAGGCGGTCCTCTTCACCGAGTCGGTCAGAACGCAAGAGTATCTGTTCAAACTGCTCACCGAGAGCGGCTACGCAGGCGAGATCGTCTTGATGAACGGCTCGAACAACGACGAGACATCCAAGCGGATCTACGCCGAGTGGAAAGCGCGCAACGAGCACCGCTGGGACGATGTCTCTTCGGGCTCGAAGAGCGCCGACATGAAGGCCGCCATCGTCGACGAGTTCCGTGAGCGAGGCACGCTGCTCCTGGCGACCGAGTCAGCAGCCGAAGGCGTGAACCTGCAGTTCTGCTCCACCGTCATCAACTACGACCTGCCTTGGAACCCGCAACGCGTCGAGCAGCGCATCGGCCGCTGCCACCGCTACGGCCAGAAGAGCGACGTCCTCGTCGTGAACTTCCTCAACCGGAAAAACGAGGCCGACAAGCGCGTCTTCGAGCTGCTCGATCAGAAGTTCAACCTGTTCAAGGGCGTTTTTGGGGCCAGTGACGACGTGCTAGGCGCGGTCGAGAGCGGCATCGATCTCGAGATGCGCATCGCGGCTATCTACCAAGGCTGCCGCACGCAGGAGCAGATCAAGGAGGCCTTTGACGCCCTCCAGCGCGAACTCGATGACAAGATCAAGGTAGGCCTCGACTCGGCCCGGCGCGCGTTTCTCGAGAACTTCGATGCCGAGGTCCACGAGCGCCTGCGCGTTCACAAGGACAACGCCAAGCAGTCGCTCAATGAGCAGCAACGCATGTTGCTCGACCTCGCCAAGTTCGGTCTTGATGGCCGCGCCACGTTCGATGAGAACGAGCCACGCTTCTGGGTAAAGGGCGATGGTGCAGCCGAGCGGTTCCACCTGGAATGGCAGCGCGCGGAAGCGCTTGGCGATACGTTCTTCCGTGTCGACCATCCGCGGGCGCACGAACTCATCGAGAAGGCGGTCGCACAAGACACGCCCGTTGCCGAGGTCGTTTTCGAGTACGAACCGCACGCGAGCGCTCTCGCGCGGTATTGCGGCACGTCGGGCTGGCTCGAGGTCTCGAAGCTCAGCGCCGAAGCTGTGGGTCGAACCGAAGAGTTCCTTCTCGTCGTGGCCTGCGACGCCGACGGCAAGCACCTCGCGCCCGACGTCGCGACCAAGCTGTTCTCGCTCTCAGGGCGTGTCGCGGGGGATGTTGCTGGGTTGGCGCCCGCCGTCTTGAGCGAGATCCGCGATGAGCTGCGCGACTCCCGCCTCCAAGACCTTCAAACGCGTAACGAGAAGTTCTTTCACGAGGAGGAAGAGAAACTCGACCGATGGGCCGAGGACGTGAAGTTCGGACTCGAACGCGAGCTGCGCGAGCTCGACGCGCAGATCAAGGTAGCGAAGAAGGCTTCGAGGTCGTCTATCGCCCTCGCCGAGAAACTTGACGCGCAGAAGGCGGTCAAGGCGCTGGAGACGAAACGAAACAACAAGCGCCGCCAACTCTTCGAGGCGCAGGACGATGTGGACCGCAAGCGCACCGAATTGATCGAGGAGATCGAAAAGCAGCTCCAGACCAAGACCAGCATCACGCCGGTCTTCACGCTGCGGTGGACGCTCGACGACGCAGCGGGTGGGCAGAGGACATGACGACGCTAGGGAAGAATCGATGACGAACCGATTGAAACGATTGGAGCTGACTTGGATCGGCAAGGAGGAGCGGCCTCGCTTGGAGCCGCGCATCCTCCTCGAGGACCAAGAGTTGTCCTATTCCAAGCGGGTGTCGGAGAACGACATCTTTGACAATCGCCTGATCCACGGTGACAACTTGCTTGCGCTGAAAGCGCTGGAGCAGGAGTTCGCCGGAAAGATTAAGTGCATCTACATCGACCCGCCGTACAACACGGGGAGCGCGTTCGAGCATTATGACGATGGCCTCGAGCACTCCCTTTGGCTCAGCCTGATCCGAAGTCGGCTCGAAATTCTTTGGAGCCTCCTGAGCAACAATGGTTCGCTCTGGGTATCCATCGACGACACCGAAGTCGCGTACCTCCGTGTTGTCCTCGATGAGGTGTGCGGCCGGGCGTCCCTTGTGGCCTGCAACGTCTGGCAGAAGCGATACTCCCGCGAGAATCGTGAGGCGATCGGTGACGCCCATGAGTACATCGTCGTCTACGCGAAGGATCCTGCGCGTTTCAAGGAGACACGCAACAAGCTGCCGCTCGGAGAGAAGCAGCTCAAGGTCTACAAAAATCCGAACAACGACCCGAAGGGGCTTTGGCGCGCTGTCTCTCTTTCTGCCCAGGGCTATCGGCCCAACCAGATGTACGAGATTGTTTCGCCCAGCGGTAAACGACACAAGCCGCCGGCGGGCTCATGCTGGAAGGTGATCGAACCGAAATACCAGGAGCTCCTTGCTGAGGGTCGGATCTACTTCGGCAAGAACGGTGATGCCGTGCCCTCCCGCATTCAATACCTACGAGACATCGAAGGTATAGCTCCGTGGACCTGGTGGCCACATGAGGACGTGGGACACACAGACGAAGCGAAGAAGGAGATCCAAGCGTTATTCGGGAAGGATGATGCATTCGATACGCCGAAACCGGAGCGGCTGATCCACCAGATCCTGCACATCGCGACGAATGAGGGCGATTGGGTGCTCGATTCCTTTCTCGGCTCCGGCACTACTGCCGCCGTCGCTCACAAGATGGGCCGCCGCTGGATCGGTATCGAACTTGGAGGTCATGCGATCACGCACTGCGCACCGCGACTCCAGAAGGTCGTCGATGGTACTGATCCCGGTGGCATCACCGAGGCCGTCGGTTGGAAAGGTGGTGGTGGCTTCCGCTTCTTCAAGCTAGCCCCGTCGCTTCTCGAGAAAGACAAGTGGGGCAACTGGATCGTCAGCAAGCAATACAACCCCGAGATGCTGGCCGAAGCGATGTGCAAGCTCGAAGGCTTCCACTATGCGCCCGACCGCGAGGTTTTCTGGAACCACGGTCGCTCGACCGAGCGTGACTTTATCTATGTCACCACTCAGAACCTCTCCCGCGAACAGCTCCAATTCATCAGCGGACAGGTTGGCCCCGAACGCACACTGCTCATCTGCTGCGGCGCGTTCCGGGGCAAGCCGGATTTCCCAAACCTCACGGTGAAGAAAATCCCGCAGGCGGTCCTCGCGCGCTGCGAATGGGGTCGCGACGACTACAGCCTCAACGTGACTGAGCAGGCGCCTGTTGTCGCTGTCGAAGAAGCGAAGGCAGAGGCGTCGTCCAACAACGGCACGAAGACCAGGGCCGGCGGGCGCCGCAAGAAGGCCACGCCGGTGCAAGACCTCCCGCTGTTTGCCGGGATTGACAACGGGAGCAAGTGATGGCCAGCCGTCACGTCAATAGCATCAGTGGACGTCTCTCTCTTCGAGCGCCCCAACGAAAGTCTCTTGAGATTCTCGACCGCGTCATGGAGATCGCGCAGCCATACAAGCTGAAAAGGGCAGGCGACAGAGACCTCAAATCGGCCCTCGACATCATCCGCTCCGAGTTCTCGTCGGTGGAGGACTTCGAGCACGCGTTCCCGAGTCTGTGCTTCGCTTTGGCCACCGGCGTCGGCAAGACGCGACTGATGGGCGCGTTCATCACCTACTTGCATCTCGAGCACCGCATCCGGCACTTCTTCGTGCTGGCGCCGAACCTGACCATCTACAACAAGCTCGTCGCCGACTTCACGCCCAACACGCCGAAGTATGTGTTCCAGGGCATCGCCGAGTTCGCTGTGAAGACCCCGACACTCGTGACGGGCGAGAACTTCGAGCAGAAGCCGCAGGTGCTCGATCTGTTCGAGCACGACGACGTCGTGGTCAACATCTTCAACATCTCGAAGTTCAACGAGAAGACGAAGGGGACCGACGAGGAAGGCAAGAAGACGTTGAAGGTGCGGCGGCTGTCCGAGTTCCTTGGCCAGTCGTACTTCGACTACCTCGCGGGCCTCGACGACCTCGTGCTCATCATGGACGAGGCACATCGCTACCGCGCCGACACCAGCGCGAAGTCGATCGAGGAATTGAAGCCCGTTCTCGGCCTCGAGCTCACGGCGACGCCGCAGATCGAGTCCGGCAGCAAGTCGTCGCGCTTCAAGAACGTCATCTACGACTACCCGCTCGCGAAGGCGATGCAGGACGGCTACGTGAAGGAGCCCGCCGTAGCGACACGCGCGAACTTCAACCCGAAGTCGATGAGCAAAGACGCGCTGGAGCTGCTCAAGCTCGAAGACGGCGTGCGCGTTCACGAGTCGGTCAAGGTCGACCTCGATGTCTACGCGCAGCAAAACGGCGTTCGGAAGGTCAAGCCGTTCATGCTGGTCATCGCGGAGAACACCGACCACGCGAGTGATCTGGTGAAGCTCATCGAGGGCGAGCAGTTCTTCGATGGCCGCTACAAGGGCCACGTCATCCAGGTCCACTCCGGCCAAAGGGGTGCGGAGAGGGACGAGAACGTCGAACGCCTGCTCTCCGTCGAGCGCCCCGATGAGCCGACGGAAATCGTCGTCCACGTCAACATGCTCAAGGAGGGCTGGGACGTCACGAACCTCTACACCATCGTGCCGCTGCGGGCCGCCGACTCGCGCACTCTCGTCGAGCAGTCGATTGGGCGCGGTCTGCGCCTCCCGTATGGCAGGCGCACTGGCGTCGCCGCCGTGGACCGCCTGACCATCGTCGCTCACGACCGTTTCCAGGACATCGTCGATGAGGCGAAGAAGGGCGGCTACTCGTTCAGCACGGTGAACATCGGCACCGACGTCGACGAGACGCCGAAGCAGACCGTGGTCGTCGCGCCGTCGTTCGAGACGGCGCTTGGCATCACGCAGCTGCCGCCCGAGACGGCACCGGCCCCAGCGGCGCCGAGCCCCGGCGTGAAGCCCGCAGCTTCCACACCTGCGCAGCAGCCGAAGTTCACCAAGCCCGAGGAGGTCGCGGCGGCCAAGGCGACGATTGAGGCTATCGCGAAGGTGGTGCGTGATCCGCAGCTCGCTCCCAGCCCGAAGGCGCTGCAGAGCGACGAGGTTCAGAAAAAGCTCGTCGAGGTCGTGAAGGACAAGCTCTCAGGCGGCCAGCTCACGCTCTACCCGGACCTGAGCAAACTGACCGACGACAAGCTCGTGTGGGTCGTGCGCGAGACGACCACTGTCTACAATGCGCGCACCATCGCCATCCCGCGTGTCATCGTGCTGCCGAAGGGCGTCGTGCGTGCGGGTTTTCGTGACTTTTCCCTGGATCTTTCGTCGTTTCGGCTCCAGCCGGTGTCGCAGGAGATCCTCGTGCGGCACCTCGAGAGTGGCAGCGAGCACGTCATCGGCGCTCTCACGGGCGGCGCTGCCGAGGAGCGGCTCGAGGACTACGTCGTGCGTGGACTCATCGACTTCGACGACGTGAGCTACGACGAGCAGGCCGACCTGCTCTACAAGCTCGCGGGGCAGGTTGTGGCGCACCTGCGCGGTTACCTCAAGGACGACGAGGTTCGCAACGTCCTCATCTTCCACGCGAAGCAAATCGCCGACTTCGTCCACGCGCAGATGCAACCGCACGCCTGGGAGGAGGCGTCGTCCTACGAGGCTGTGGTGAGCCAGGGCTTTTCCGACGTGCGCGCGCAGGCATTCGCAGCGTCTGCGGGTGAGGTCGTGCGCCAGTACGACACGCCGATCGACAACAAGATCGACATCCGCAAGATGCTGTTCGGCGGCTTCAAGAAGTGCCTGTACCCAACGCAGAAGTTCGACTCGGACACGGAGCGCCGCTTCACCGTCGTCATCGAGAAGGACAACACCGTCATCAAGTGGTTCAAGCCCGGCAAGGGCGTCTTCCAGATCCGTTACTCGAACGACGCCGACTACGAGCCCGATTTCGTTGTCGAGACGGAGACCGAGAAGCTAATCTGCGAGCCGAAGAGCGCGGACCGCATGCAGGATCCTGTCGTGCTCGCGAAAGCGCGTGCGGCGGCCACCTGGTGCAAGCACGCGACCGCACACGAGACGGCGAACAACGGCAAGCCTTGGCGCTACGTGCTCATCCCGCACGATGCCATCGCCGACAATATGACCATCGACGGGTTAGCCAAGGAGTTCACGTTCGCCACGCCCGAGGAGAGCAAGTAGTCAATACGCCCTGCGAACCTTCTGCTTCACAATCCACGAATGGCCTCCGCATTCGTCGCGGGCCAGTGCGAATCGGAGAATCTGTCCCGGTTTCGCACGCCTCAGACCCTGGATTCGCAGGTATTCGCTCTTTTGCGGGACATGCGAATGTTAAGAATCTGTCCCAGAGAGAGTCACAAAGAGCGGTTCGCAGACGGCTCCCGATGTGGAGCCAAGCCGCGTCGTTGCCAACGCAACGGCGCGGTTTGGTGAACAGGAGCCTCCGAGGAGAAATCCAAGGAGGCTTAGGTTGGCGAACTCAATGAATTCGCGGAACACCAGCCCTCCCGCGGGATCGTTGTCCTGTAGCTCGAGGAACCTCGTTACCACTCGAGAGACCACGTCCCGATCCCTCGCGGATGGGATGAAGCACGCTTCCTCGATGTCGTGTTCCTTGGCAGAGAGCCAGACGGACTTCGGCGTCAGCGACTCGATCGACGAGTAGGACTCGGGGAAGTAATGGCAGTGCCGGTACTGTTCGGGAGAGTTGATCAGCGTTACGTCCAAGGCACTGAGCGCCGCGTAGAGGGCGCCATACTTCTCGGGCGACATCATCCAGGCGCGATAGATGGCCACGGGTCTATGTCGTTCAAAGCGTCGAAGCGCCTTTTCGATTGAGCTCTCAATGGGCCCCTCAAATGAGAAGGTCGACCATTGCCCTCCCTTGGCTTCGAGCGCGGCGCGCTCGGCATCTGATGCAGCTATGGCGTCTCGGCTGAGAGCGAGTAGGGCAGCCTGCTGCGCGAATCGATACGTCGGTTGGGCCCCAGTAACGCACCCAGTCGATTCGAAGCTGCGCGTCGTATGTGGGGTAAGCCGCCGTGCCGCCATCGACCCAGTGTGCGTTGGTGTGCCAAAGATTGAAAATCAGCGGAGTTGCGCGCTGCGGGATGTACTTCGCTGCGGGTCCATTCCAGAGCGTGATCTCGCGACCGTTGACGACGATAAAAAAGCGCAGGCTGGTAGAGTGCCACTCAAAACCCATCTCGTAAAAGGTGTTCGGAGCGGGAAAGCCTGGGATCTGAAGCTCCGGCGCGCTCACCCACGAGCCGAGCCCGTAGCTATTGTCCGCCGACGATTCGGCGTACGCGCCTTTGGCGGTATCGATCACGCGTGTCCACTTCAAGAAGCGTTCAGGATCCTCTTCGTAATCGGTCCATGAAGTGAGCGAGATGAACTGGGGCTCGCCGCAGAGGATTTCGATGTCAATCTCGCTGTTGTCGATGAGCCCATTTCCGTTGTCGTCTTTGCCGTCGTTGAAGTACACGAAGAACCCATTAACCACCTCCTCGTTGGGTTGACACCTCGCAGGCTGCAATCGCGCTCGGAACGTGCCGTACTTGAAGTCGCGCTGTGTGGAGATTTCAGCCGCATAACCGGGGCCAACGCGATCGGTGGAAGTCAGTGTTGTGTCTCCAGGAAAGGTCAGCACCGCCACCGCGTTGTCGTCGGCAGCGGGATCCGTGACGCCAAAATCGACGCGCGTGTCAGGGCTCAACGTGAGCGGCCACCACTGCGCATCGTTGCGAACGAACTCTGTGGACCAAGTGGGAGAGAGAACAGTCCCAGCGTCCTTGGGGTGGGGGTCGTCGTCTTGCTCGGCGCCATCCAGCTCGCAGCCGTTCGCTGAAATGAGCAAGAGCAATCCCCCCGCAAGCCAGCGTTGCAAACACGTGAGTTTTTTGCAGCGGTCGTATCCATGCATCTGTGCGCTCATCACGAGGGATCGTAGAGGCGATCATGCATGTGGACATCGTGTTGCCGAAGAATTGGAAACGGCTGTTTGGAGTGGAAGCGTAAAACTCATGCTCCGCTTTTTGCAGCTGCGTGACGACGATGCGCGCGAATCTGACCTTGACCGTGAGGACTGTCAAGACGAGTTGCATCAACGCAGTCATGCCCTCTCTGCCAAGGAGCCCGCGGTCGCCATGCATTGAGCCGAGTTGGAACGAGCGGCACAGGTTCGGTTCGATTTCGCCGATCTCGAGGAGATGAATGCCAATGAGTTCGATGCACGGAAACAGAATCATTGCATTGATCGCCATACTTGAACGTCAGGCGGTGAGAGAGCGTTTTGAGTGTGGAATTCGAGGTGTAAGGAGGTGGCGCGGGATAGGCTCGGTTGGGATCGTTTGGATGGATGAAGAGAGATCGGCGTCTTTCGAGGGATTACGAACGGCCGATATCAAGTTCCGAAACTTGGATTCGGTGGAGTTTTGTTCACATGATGACCCTCCGATTCGCCGCATGAAAATGCCGTATATGCTTGTAGAACACGCTTTTATCGCGCGCTGCGCGGCTGCCGCAGCCGCAGGCTGCTGAAGACCGCGCCGAATGCGGCGCAGGCGGCGGCCAGCAGCAGCGCGATGGTGGGGCCTTTGCCGTCGTGCGGATTCCAGAAGCTGAAGATTGCCGCCAGCATGACCGCACCCAGGGTTTGTCCGGTCAAGCGCGCGGTGCCGAGCATGCCGCTGGCAGCGCCGGCGCGGTGCGGCGGCGGGGTGGTGATGATGGTGTGGTTGTTGGGCGACTGAAACAGGCCGAAGCCCAAGCCACACAGCACCATGCGCCAAACAATGTCGGCATTGGCCGGTTGCGCGGGCAGCAGCGCCAGCAGCAGCAGCCCGACGGCCATCAGTGCCAGGCCGGCGCCGCCGAGCAGCCCGTCGGCAATGCGCCCGATCAGCCGGCCCGCCACCGGCGCCATCACCACGATGGCCAGCGGCCAGGCGGTCATCAGAAAACCGGCTGCGGCATGCGAGCGGCCATAGCTGTCAAGAAACAGAAAAGGCAAGGCGATGTAGGCCAGCATCTGCGCGCAAAAGGAACTCACCGAAGTGCCCATCGACAGCGCGAACACGGGAATGCGCAGCAGATCGACCGGCAGCAGCGGCGTCTCCAACCTGCGCTGGCGCCGCACGTACAGCACGCCTACCGCGATACCCGCCAAGAGCAGCAGCCAGCCGGCGGCGCGCGAGACTTGCGCCGCCCTGCCTTTGCCAACGCCCAGCGCATCCGCCCCGATGAAAAACAGGGAGAACATCGCCGCGTTGAGCAGCACGTCCAGCAGCGAAAAACCGAGCCGGCTAGCGGTGACGGCGTTCAACGGCAGCGCGCGCACGGCCAGCGTCAGCGTGACCAGCCCGAACGGCACGTTGATGGCAAACAGCCAGGGCCAGGATGCAATGGAAAGAATGGCCGCCGCCACCGAGGGCCCGGCCACCGAGGCCGTGGCCACCACCACCGAGTTGATGGCCACGCCGCGCCCGATGTACGAGGCCGGATAGGTCAGGCGCACCAGCGCCGCGTTAACGCCCATGATGCCCGCCGCGCCCAGCCCCTGCAAGGCGCGTGCGGCGATCAGCATGTCCAGCGAGCGGGCCGTGGCTGCCACCAGCGAGGCAGTCACGAAGACCGCCATGCCCACCAGATACACGCGGCGGTAGCCCACGCGGTCGCCCAGCGTGGCCAGCGGCAGCAGCATGACCAGCACGGCAATCTGGTAGGCGTTGACGACCCAGATGGCCTGCGAGGCGCTGGCGTGCAACTGGTGCGTGATGCTGGGTAGCGCCAGATTGACGATGGTGCCGTCGAGCACCGAAACCGCGATGCCCAAGATGATGACCAGCATCGCCCAGGCGCGCTGGGGGTGGGGCAATCCGTCTTGTTTATGGGCTGTCGGCAACACCGTGGTTCTTCTTGTTCGGGCGCAATGATAGGGCTGACTGCGGGCCAAAGGCCACCGCCTTAGAGCGTGTTCGACAGCCTGCTGCGCGAATCGATTCGCCGTAGCTGTTGTCGCCCCAGCATTTGACGCTGCCCTTCGTCGTCAACACGCAGGTGTGGCCGTATCCCGCCGAGATCGCCACGACGCCAGGGGCGAGTCCCTTCACCTCCGTTGGCTCGAGCCGCTCGTCCTTGGTGCCGTCGCCGAGCTGGCCGTATTCGTTCCGGCCCCAACACTTGACGCCGCCCACGATCGTCAGCGCGCAGGTGTGGGTGCCACCCGCCGAGATCGCTGTAATGGCAGTCCCTTCGCTCTTCGGTATGCCATGTTTATCAGACTTGTCCGGTACGCCCACATCTGCCACGCGCACATCCAACACGGTTGCAGGTTTGGCGGTGGTGTTCTGGTGGCAACCCGTGCCCCACATGAGCGCAAGGGCGAAGTACACGGGGAGCAACGGAAATCGTGGTGATGACGACATAGAGACGCGATTCTATACGATCACGCACTCCTTGATCCGCTTGGTGCGAAGTGCAGTGATTACACGAATCCTTCGAGGCGGTGTCATCGCGTTGCGTGGATCAGGTGGCTCCACGAGCCGCGCACCTGAAGCTGTTCCGACGTCGGAATAGTTCCCCGCGGACACCACCAACGCTGGTGGCCGTTCTCGGTAGCCGGTCGGAGGCTCGATCAGGCACTCGGAGCGGTTTCTTGGGATCTCGCTGAAGGCGTACGCGACTGTTTGGAGGGTAATCCAGCGCGTTTGATGTGGCCTCTCTTTGTTTTGAAACAAAGATTGTGTTGGCTTCATCGTTTCTGGCTTGATTTTCCAGTGGTGACGTGCATGTGCGGCACGCGGGGGCCGATGGCGTGCTCAGAAAAACAGGGTCGCCGCCGTAGTGCGCGGCGGCAATGATTTCACTCGGCGAATCCCGGCGAGCGCGTGGAGGCGAGTGTGCTCTTCGCGAGGCCGTCCCAATTCAGCTCGCCGATCTCGAAGAAGTCGAGCAGAATGCACCGCAGATGGAGAACCTGCAGTACCATCATGCTGACTATGACTCTGAGGAGCACGCCGAAGTACGAACACTGCCACGGCAGGCTGCCTTGAACGCACTGCGTGCCATCAGGGAGGATGGTGATGCCGTCATCGTTCTCGACCAGACCTGTCTGCCGGAACAGACTGCCTTCGTGCGCCTGACTTCGCTTGCCGAGGCAGCGCAGGCCATTCGCACCATGCAGGTGCGTGGCGCGCCGCTGATCGGCGCGACCGCAGCCTATGGCGTGGCGCTGGCCTTACGCGCCGGTATTCCACTCGCAGAAGCCTGCGAAGTCCTGGCGGCGACGCGGCCAACCGCAATCAATCTGCATTGGGCCCTCGGGCGCATGAAGCGCGCACTCGAAAAGTCCCCCGCAGCAACCTATGCCGACGGGGCATGGCGGGAAGCACGGGCCATTGCGTATGAAGATGCCGAAGCGAATGCTGCCATCGGCCGTCACGGGCTGCCCCTGCTGCAGGCCACGCCGCACAAGCCCGTTCAGGTGATGACCCACTGCAATGCCGGCTGGCTGGCGACTGTCGCTCACGGTACGGCCTTGGCGCCGATTTACGCCGCCCACGCTGCCGGAATTGCCATGCACGTCTGGGTTTCGGAAACCCGCCCGCGCAATCAGGGGCTGCTCACCGCCTGGGAAATGCGCCAGGCAGGCATTCCGCACACCCTGGTTGCCGACAACGCGGCAGGGCTGCTCCTGATGCAGGCCAAGGTTGACCTCATCCTCGTCGGCGCCGATCGCATCGCGGCCAATGGTGACGTCGCCAACAAGATCGGCACCTATCTCAAAGCGCTGGCAGCGCAGGCGCATGCCGTTCCCTTCTACGTCGCCGCGCCAGTTGCCACCATCGACTTTGAATGTCCGAATGGCATGGCAATCCCCATTGAAGAGCGGGATGCCGCCGAGTTCGGCAAATCAGCCAGCCGGGGTGATACGCCGGTTGCCAATCCGGCATTCGATGTGACGCCTGCTGCACTGGTTTCCGGCATCGTCACGGAACAGGGTGTATTGGCGCCCAAGTCACTCGCGGATATCCGGCGATGAACGAGCACGAACTCAAAGCAGCGGTACTCGCCACCGCGCGGCAAATGAATGCCGAAAGGCTCAATCGCGGCGCGGCAGGCAATGTCAGCGTCCGCTGCGGCGCAGGTTTTCTGGTCACGCCGACCGGCATGACTTATGCGGCTTGCGAGCCGGATGACATGGTGCATGTCGGGCTTGATGGCCAAGCCGTGGGGCGGCGCAAGCCATCTTCCGAATGGCGCTTTCACCGTGATATCTACGCCGCCCGGCCCGAGGCCGGCGCGATTATCCACGCGCACGCGCCTTTCGCCGTTAGCCTCGCCTGCATGGGTTGCACGATTCCGCCCTTCCATTACATGGTGGCCCGTTTCGGCGGTAGCGACGTACGTTGTGCTGCCTACGCCACCTTCGGCACCCAGGCACTTTCGGATGCGGTACTCGCTGCCTTGCAAGATCGCTGTGCCTGCCTGATGGCGCATCATGGCATGGTGGCCTTTGGGCACGATCTCGATCATGCTTTGGCGCTGGCAGTGGAGCTGGAAACCCTCTGCGAACAATACTGGCGCGTGCTGCAGATCGGCCCGCCGCGCCTCCTGGCGGATGACGAGATGGCGCGCGTGCTCGTCGCCTTCCGCGATTACGGGCGACAGTAGCAGGTTAACACGTCAACAGATTCTGGGCAACTGCTCGCCTGCCAACCAATCCACCACGCGGCGACCGCCAAGCTTCGTCGTCATCTGCACGAAGCCGTGCGTGTCCGCGACAACCTCGCCGATCACACCCGCCTCGTGCGCCAGCGGATGCGCGCGCATCACCGCGAGCAGGCGTTCTGCGTCCTTGGGCGCGCAGATCGCCACCAGCTTGCCTTCGTTCGCCACATACAACGGATCGAGACCGAGAAATTCGCAGGCAGCTTCGATCGGCGGATTCACCTTGATCGCAGCTTCATCCAGCATCATCCCCACGCCGGACTGTTTTGCAATCTCGTTCAGCGTAGTCGCCAGGCCGCCGCGCGTCGGATCGCGCAGCACGCGTAGTGCCGCGCCGCTGTCCAGCATGGCCGCGATCAATCCGTGCAGCGCGGCGGTGTCCGACACGATGGGTGCGGAAAACTCCAGCCCTTCGCGCTGCGACAGGATTGCCATGCCGTGATCGCCGATCGTGCCGGATAGCAGAATGCAGTCGCCCGGCTGTGCGCGGTCGCCGGAGAGCTCGACGCCGCCCGGCAGCACGCCCACTCCCGTGGTCGAAATGAATACGCCATCACCTTTGCCTTGCTGCACCACCTTGGTATCGCCGGTGACGATGGGCACGCCGGCCTCGCGCGCGGCGCGCGCCATCGATTCCACGATGCGCTTCAAGTCGGCAAGCGGGAAACCTTCTTCGAGGATGAACGAAGCCGACAGATACAGCGGTGTAGCGCCCATCACCGCGACGTCGTTGATCGTGCCGTGCACCGACAAGCAGCCGATATCGCCGCCCGGGAAAAACAGCGGCGACACCACGTGCGCGTCGGTCGAGATCACCAGCCGGCCATTCGCTGCCGGCAGTATCGCGCCGTCGTTGCCTTGCGCGAGATACGCGTTGTCGAACGCGGCAGCGAATAATTCGCGAATGAGTTGCGCCATGGCGCGGCCGCCGGAGCCGTGCGACATGTCCACGCGACCGTGCTTGAAGTCGAGCGGGCGGACGTAGTTTGGTTTGACTGTAGTCACCAAGCGGCCTCTCGGAATCTGCCGTAACTATAATGCGCCGCGCAGGCGCCTTCGGACGACACCATGCAAGAACCCACCGGATTTTCCGGCGTGCAGACCGTGCCAAAAATCTTGCATTCCTGTGGGCGTTTCTGTCCGCGCAGAATGGCTGCGCACTCGCAAGCTTTGTTGTCCGGCACGGCGGTGTAGCCAATACCGAATTTCCGCTCGGCATCGAACGCGGTATACGCCTCGCGCAATTTCAATGCGCTGTGCGGCACACTGCCGAGTCCGCGCCATTCGAAACTGTCACGCAGTTCAAACACCTCCGACACCAGTTTCTGTGCCTTGAGGTTGCCATCGAGCGTCACCGCGCGGGTGAATTCGTTTTCGACTTCCGCCCGGCCTTCGTTGATCTGCCGCACCAGCATCAGTATGGCCTGCATCACATCCAAAGGTTCGAAGCCGGCGATGACGACGGGCTTAGCGTAATCGTTGGCGAACGGCTCGTAAGGCCGGCTTCCGATGACGGTCGAAACATGGGCAGGCCCCACAAATCCATCTAGGTTTACGCCAGTGTCATCCAACAGGATGGCATGCATGGCCGCTGGTGTCAGCACGTGGTTGCACAGAATGCTGAAATTTTGCAGTCCTTCATTTGCCGCCTGCCGCACTGCTACTGCGGTGGGCGGCGTGGTGGTTTCGAAGCCGATGGCGAGGAACACCACCTCGCGCTGCGGGTGCTCGCGCGCGAGCTTCAGTGCACCCTGCGTCGAATACACCATGCGCACGTCCGCGCCGCCGGCCTTGGCGCGCATCAATGACAGATGATCGGAAGCTGGCACGCGCATCGTGTCGGCGTACGTGCAGAGGATCACCTCGCGTGCGAGGCGGATCGCCTGGTCGATGCGGCCGATCGGCAGCACACACACCGGGCAGCCCGGTCCGTGAATCATTTGCACGTTGCGCGGGAGCAGGTCGGCGATGCCGTAGCGCGAGATGGCGTGCGTATGTCCGCCGCAGAATTCCATCAGGCGATAGGTGCGCCGTGGGTTGGCTTCGCGCGCGATGTTGGCAGCGATGTTGCGCGCGAGGCCGCTATCGCGGAATTCGTCCACGTATTTCACGACGCGTCCAGTTCTTCCCGCAATTCGTCCAGCGCGCCCATCTCGGCAAATGCCTGCAAGGTGCGTAACGCTTCCTCCTCATCCAGCTTTTGCAAGGCGTAACCGACGTGCACGATGACGTAATCGCCGACAGCGGCTTCGTCCACCAGCGCCAACGAGATTTCCTTGCGTACGCCTCCAAGGTTGACGATGGCGTTGCCCGGCGTGGTCAGCGATTCGATACGGGCGGGGATGGCGAGACACATGGTTAGGTTCCTAGATGGCGTAAAGCGATGGCGGCCTGGCCGAAGGAGATGGCGCCGTCGTTGGGGGGGAGTTGGCGTGCATGGAGGACGCGCAGGCCTTGGGCGGACAGGTTCTTGGTTAGGGTGTCTGACAGGATACCGTTGAGGAAGCAGCCGCCGCCGAGGGCGATGGTGCGGATGTTTTGGTGTTGGCGGATTACCCAGTCAGTGAGGCCGGCGGCGATGGTGGTGTGAAATAATGATGCGCCATATGCAGCGTCGTTGCAGTCGGCGAGTTTTTCCAGCAGGGGGAGGAAATCGAGACGAAGGGGGAGGGGGGCGACTGCTCTTTCATCATCAAGGATGGCGTAGATGTTTTCTGCCACCCTGCCATACCGTTCTGCCAAACTTTCCAGCAGCATCGCGGCATGACCTTCATACCCTTGTGTCTCGCATATGCCGAGCAGTCCTGCCGCCGCGTCGAACAAGCGCCCCATGCTGGTCGTCGCATGGCTATTCAGCCCGCTTCGCAGCATATCCCGTACGGTTGCCGCTCCCGGCTGCATCGGGAAGCACGTCGTAATTTCATTGCCACGGCCGAGGCTATGCAATGCCGCCGCTGCCATACGCCAAGGTTCACGCGCAGCACGGTCGCCGCCGGGCAGCGGCAACGGGGTGAGATGGCCGATACGTTCGAAGACGGCTCCGTCCACGCGCAGGAGTTCGCCGCCCCACGCTCCGCCATCCGCACCCAATCCCGTGCCGTCCAACGCCAACCCGAGCACGGCTTTGGTCACGCCATGTTCCGCGCAGACGGCAGCAATGTGCGCATGATGGTGTTGCACGGCTAGGGCGGGCAGATCGTGTTCTGCCGCGTAACGTTGCGCGAACTGCGTGCTGTAGAAATCAGGATGGACGTCATGTGCCACTGCTTGCGGTCGCACGTCGAGAACGTCGCATAGGTAATCGACTGTTTCGTCCAGCATGTGCCGCGCGCCGGCATGATCGAGATCGCCGATGTGCTGCGAAACGAACGCCTCATCGCCACGCGTGAGACATATGGTGTTCTTCAAAAAGCCGCCGCAAGCCAGCACACTCGGCCCCGCAAACGGCAGCGCGATGCGGCGCGGCGTGTAGCCTCGCGCGCGGCGGATGAACGCGGGCGCGCCACCCTGCCATTTCATCACGCTGTCGTCGCAGCGGTGAAGGATGTCGCGGTCATGCGTGAGGAATACATCGGCCAGATCGGCGAGCGACGCGCGCGCCTCGTCGTCGTCCTTCACCAGCGGTTCGCCGCCCGGATTGGCGCTGGTCATCACCAGCGCAATCGTGTTGTCCGCTTCCAGCCAATCCGTGCCTTGCGGGCATCCCAGCAGTTCATGGAACAGCAGATAGTGCAGCGGCGTATAAGGCAGCATCAAGCCGACGTGCGATAAGTTTGGCGCGATGCCGGGCAGTTCCGCGTCGCAGTCATCCGTTTTACGCAGCAACACGATAGGGCGTTCTGCGGAAGTCAATAAACCTGCCTCTCCCTCGTCGATATCGGCATAGCGCTGCGCCGAACGCAGGTTCAACACCATCACCGCAAACGGTTTTTGCTCGCGCCGCTTGCCACCGCGCAAGCGCGCTACGGCATCGTGGGTGCACGCGCACGCCAGATGAAAACCGCCTATGCCCTTGATCGCGGCGATCTGCCCGGTGGTCAAACATGCGGCCACGGCAGCGATGGGATCGTTCGTTTCGCCAGTTGCGATAGGTCGCCACTGCGCATCGAACAACCGCAGACGTGGCCCGCACTCTGGACAGGCATTGGGCTGCGCGTGAAAACGGCGTGAAGCGGGGTCGTCGTATTCGCGTTGGCACTCCGGGCACTGCGCGAACTTCGCCATGCTGGTGTACGCACGATCATAGGGCAGCCGCGCGGTGAGCGTGTAACGCGGGCCGCACTGCACGCAGTTGATGAAAGGATGTCGGTAGCGGCGGTCGGCTGGGTCGAACAGTTCGGACAGACAATCCGAACAGACCGTCGTGTCGGGCGCAATGCCGGTGCTCACCGCGCCGTTGCGGCTCGCGGCGATGCGGAAGCCGTGCAGGTCGCCATGCGCATCTTGCAAATCATGCGTGACGCTTTCCACGCGCGCCAGCGCCGGCGGTTCGTTTTGCAGGCGTTCGATGAGACGCATCACCTGCGGCGGCTCGCCTTCGACCGCGATCTCCACGCCGGCGCTCGAATTGCGCACCCAGCCGGCGAGGCCCAATTCATGCGCGAGCCGGTATACGAAGGGGCGGAAACCGACGCCTTGTACCTGGCCCGAGACTTTGATTTGGGCGCGGATCATGTCATTTCGCCGCCACCGCCCGCCGATAACCTTCGCGTATCCAGTCCAACCATTCTTCCATCCCTTCGCCGCTGGTAGCCGAAGTGCGAATCACACGGACGAGCGGGTTCACGCGCCGCGCATTTTCTTCCGCCAGCGCCGCGTCGAACGCAAGATAGGGAAGCAAATCACACTTGTTTAGCAACATGATATCTGCGGCGCGGAACATATCGGGATATTTTAGCGGCTTATCCTCGCCCTCCGTCACCGACAGAATGGCAACCTTATGCGCCTCACCGAGATCGAATCCCGCCGGGCACACCAGATTGCCCACATTCTCGATGAGCAACAGACCGTTGTCGCGCAAATCCAGTTGATCCATTGCGCGGCCTACCATCCAGGCGTCGAGATGACAGCCTTTGCCTGTGTTGATCTGCAACGCCGGCGCTCCGGCGGCGCGGATGCGCGCGGCATCGTTGTCGGTTTGCTGATCGCCTTCGATCACGGCGAGCGGCACGCTGCCGTTCAGCGCGGCGATGGTTTTTACTAGCAGCGTGGTTTTGCCGGAGCCGGGGCTGGAGACGAGGTTGAGCGCGAAGATGCCGTGCGCGGCGAAATAAGCGCGGTTCTGTTGCGCGTAAGCGTCGTTCTTGGACAGGATATCGCGCTCGATTCGTACCATGCGCGCCTGGCTGATCCCTGGCGCGTGAGCACCAGCGGGACCGTGATCATGGTCGTGCGCGTGGTCGTGACCATGCGCGTGATCATGGTCGTGCGTGTGATCATGGTCGTGGTCGTGCGCGTGATCATGGCTGTGAGCGTGTCCGGCGATCAGCGTTTGACCCGTTCCGCATCCGCATGTCGTACACATCGTTGTCTCCCATTCTCTACTCTACTTCCAGTTCCTTGACGCGCAGTGCGTTGCCGCCCGTCACCTGCAATTGATGACTGCCGCATAGCGGACACCCATCGAGCGATCCCCGCACCTCTACGGTTTGGCTACATTTCATGCACCAGGCTTGTCCTCGGGTCTCGACAATCTCTAGTTCGGCGCCGTCCGCGATGCTGTCACGCATCACCGCGTCGAAGCAGAAACGCATGGCGTCCGCCTCGACGCCCGCAAGCTGGCCGACTTCCAGCCACACTTTTTTCACGCGGTGAAAACTCTGATCGCGCGCCGCGTCTTCGATCAACAAGAGCACGCCTTCGGCTAGCGACATTTCATGCATGGTGCATCTTCATCGTGTACTCCACGCACGGATCTAACGACAAGGTCACGCGCCGGGCTATTTCCATGACGCGCGCTGCATCGCGTTCCCGTAGATTCATCAAACCGGCGCGCCATGCACCGCGCGGATGAAAATTCCATTCCGTGGGCGCTACGATGCAATATTTCGCGATGTGCCCGCGCTCGATACGTGCATGGTGCATCAACATACCGCGCGCGGTGTGCACCAGCCCGAGCCCCGCGTTCGCTTCCGTGGCGAATCCGTGGATGCGCGGCGCGGTTTGTTCACTCGCCAGGTTGTTGGCGCTATCCAGCAGATCGTGCAGGCGAGCGATCAGCCGCGCCAGCAATCGGCTTCGGCGCTGCCGCAGGATATCGCGTAGTAGCGGTTCATGTTGCCAGCGCGCGAGCGCGCCTGTTTCCATGGGTCTGCCGGCGCAGTGCGGTTGCGCGAGACCGCTTTCGTATAGTTCCGTTAGTTCTGTGGTGGACCATTCTGGAAGCAGGTCGCATGTTTCCGTGCTGCCGCCGTGCTCCAACGCGCTCTCCAGCGCGTCGAGCGCCGCAACCACGGGCACACACGATCCAGACTTGATCCATTCGATCAGCGCGGCATGGGAATCAAGCCGCGCCCATTCTTCGTGTGTCATGCCCGTCAGCGTTCGGTGCAGTTCGTCCGACAACGCCCGCGCATCGCCGGCGCCGGCTGCGATGGCGTTCAGCGCGCCGTGCCAACGCACGAAAATCGCCTGTTGCTTCGACAAACCCAGCAACGCTGGCCAGTCCAGCAGCAGGCGCCACAGATGCTCCTGCATCGCTTCGCAAGCTGTCGCGCGGGAGCGCGTTTGCGTCGGTTCTCTACCTTGCGCGACCGCCGTGGCTGCCTCCGCAGCCGCACTCTGCGCTTTGCCGCACACACTAAACAGCAGCGATACGAGCTTCACCGCCTCCTGCGGCGTACGACCTTCCAGCATGCGATCAGCGCGCGGTCGCGTAGACTTTATCGTGGCATCGCGCACCATTTCGCCGTCCCATGCGACGGCCAGTTCCAGTTTGCCGGCGCTGGCCATCAACGCCCGCCGCGCCCGCTGCTGACAGGCAAACCGGCCATGCGCGTGCGGGCGATTTCGTCGAATACAGTTTTCAGCGCAGACACTGCTTGATTCATTCGGGCAGCACCATGAATTTGTATTTCGGCGCATCGCAATTCGGACAGCGCCATTGCCCGGCCAACGACGTAAACGGCGTACCAGGCGGAACATGCGTGGAGGGATCGCCTTGCTCCGGATCGTATACCCACCAGCAAATCCCGCATTCCAGCCGATCGGACGCGTCCAGCCGCTCGTCGTCGCCAAGATAGGAACCTTCAAACATGGTTTGCTGCTGCTCCGCGTGCGCCTATTGCGTTTCACGCATGGTGGCCAGCCATTCACCCAGCCGCTCGGCGCTGTTGCGAATGTCATCGTCGGCGGCCTGTACGACTTCCGGAACATCCGTCACTTCCAGCGTATTGAGGATGAGTTGATCCATGCTGTTGAAATACTGTACCCACCATCCATGCGCCAACCCCGTGCTGGTGATGCGGCAATTGCCATAACCGCGCGACAACATGCTCACCGAACCGGGCTGCATCGCGTCGTACAGATACGCGAGATCTTCCGGTGTCATCGGCAATAACGAGAAATTGATCACATGAGCAGGCTGCCCGTCGGCATAGGTTCGCGAATGCTCTAGCAATTCATTGAGCACGGCGCGCGCGTTCATCATGCCCGGACGCAGCGGCGGTGCGAAGACTTCCACGGCGGCGGCCCGTGCGGACTGCTGCACTTCATGCGGGATGGTGCAGGCGCGCAGCGTGTCGCGCAGTACGGTGCCTTGTCGCGACATCTGCTGCACGCGCCACACGCCGGCGAACACGGTTTCCTGCATGTGCAGCACGTCGGGCGCGCTTACCCGCACGCTGACTTCGCCATGCCCCAGCGATTGGTTCAGCAATTCGGTCACGTGCGCCGGCAGTCCATGCAGTTCGATGACTGCCTCGCCACGTGTGCTCATCTTCGCACGCAATTCATCCAGTACCGCGCAGGTTGCTGCCAGCGTTTCCGGATCGGCCTCCAGATTCCAGCCAGGCATGGAATAGGTATCCATCTCCTGGGGCATCGGCAGGTACGCCAGTTTTTCTTCTTCGGGGGGCTGGGAACCGGCGCCGAGCGTGACGACCGGAAGATGGAAAGGTTCTCTCCTATTCATTATCGCAAAAACTCTGGCAGTTGGGGTTCGCGGTTGATCAAATCCGCGAAACAGTCATCGAAACTGTTCTGTCCGGCGGCTATACGATCCAGCGCATCCAGCGCCGCGTTCACTTGTGCTGCGCGTTCGGCATCGATCATTTCCCGGGCGCTGCCCAGAAAAACCAGCAGCCAATCTCCCGGATAGACCGCGCCGACCAATAAGGTGTCAACACGCTTCCGCCCATTGCGGCCTTCGCACCACGCATGCGCTCCCTCTGTTTCAGTGACCTGCATGGGAATACCGATGCACATGGCTTCATTGCTCCGCCGGGATCACTTGACCGCTTTCAAGCGAAGAGATCGCGTCAAATCGAAAGCGGTCGAGGAAGCGGTCGTCGCCGTACCGGCAGGCCTGCTCCGCCGAAGGCCGCCCAGCCTCGTAACTGTCCATGCCGAGCACGCCGCTACCGATGTGCGCACCTGCGGGCGAAGTACGCAGCGAGCACGCGATGCCCCAACGCGCCACGCACTCCAACGCGACTTTCAGCGCATCGGGAATGCGCGCCTTGACGACGTCGCACAGGCTGCCGCCGTAATCTTCGAGCTGCTCCGGCTGCACGCCGATCAGCGTCATCGATTCCGGCAATTTGCCGCCCAGCGCCGCGCAAGCGAGAACTTCCTGAAAACCGGTCTGATGCAAACTCATTTTCTTCACGCCCATGAAACGCGGCACCTCGTCATTGCGCGCGATCACCATCTCTCCCGGCCGTTTGCCGTAATCCACCGCGTCGAACACGATCAGACGGCGCGCATCTTCGATGTAGGGCAGCAGATATAACCCCTGCGTGCCGCCATCCATCAGCTTCACTTCATCGCCGAACTGCCAGCCCGCATCCAGCGCTTCCACGCAACGCACACCAAAGCCCTCGTCGGCCCAAAGGATATTGCCTATGCCCAATATTAATAGACTATTTTCCATTTGACGCGATTTCATCGTTGGCGGCTGCGGCCTTTACTTCCGGAACGTGCGCGTCCCGGTGATCATCGCGCTGATATTGGTCTGCTGCAACATGATCTCCTCGCGGATCGAGACATAAACGTGGACGATCATGAAGCAGACAACAAACCATGCGACCATGTGATGCCCGGTATGCACATTCTGGCTTTGCCCGAAAAGCGGGATTACCCAGCTAGAAAACATGGTGTGCGCCCAGCTTCCGTCCTGCGCACCTTCGCCGTACATCGCGAAGCCGGTGACGATCATGAACACGCCGCCCAGCGTGATGGCCAAGAACATGGAGAGATGCGCCAGCGGATTATGCTCGATGTATTTCACCGGATGCTTGTCGAGGAAGGCGTACCAGCGGAGCTCACGCACCAGGCCGCGCCACCACGCGCGGTCGAGGATAGGCAGCCAGAACAGTTGCCGCGCGTACTTGTTGCCCATGAGCGCCCAGTAGATGCGTCCCAGGAAGATCACCGCGAAGATGTAGGCCGTGGCGAAGTGGGTGAAGCGAATGTAGCCCATCGCGAAGCTCTCACTCGCTTCCCCCGGCATGGTCGGCAATGGGTTGGAGATGAAGTAGCCGGTTACGGCCAGCACGATGAGGCACAGGGCATTCATCCAGTGCCACGCCCGCACCGCCCATTCATAGACATACAGGGTGACGCCGGCTGCGGTCTCCTCGGTCTCGTCCCAGGCGGGTTCGCCTCCACTGCTTGATACCTTCGAAATCGCGCTCGGCGAGTCGCCGGCTTTGGTCTCGTCCCGGGTGGTTTCGACAGACATGGCCGATCTCCTTTCCGCGCGCCTTAGCGCACCGTGACCTTGCTCAGTTCCTGCCCCTCGGGCGACATGATGTGGGTGGCACAGGCCAGACAGGGGTCGAAGCTGTGGAGGGTGCGGAGGATTTCCAGCGGCTGATCGGCCTTGGCCAGCGGCGTGTTCAACAACGAAGCTTCGAATGCGCCGATCTGACCTTTGGCGTCACGCGGGCTGCCGTTCCAGGTGGTGGGCACCACGCACTGGTAGCTGTCGATTTTGCCGCCCTTGATCTTGACCCAGTGGCCGAGCGCACCGCGCGGTGCTTCGGTGAAGCCGACGCCCTTGGCTTCGCTGGGCCAGCGGGACGGATCCCATTTTTCGATGTTGGCGGTGGCAGTGTCGCCGTTTTTGATGGAAGCCATCAGCTTGTCGAATTGTTCCGATTGCAGGTGCACGCTGTACAGCGTTTCGATGCCGCGCGCCGCCGTGCGGCCCAGCGTGGAGAACAGCGCGGTAATGGGGATGGCGAGTTTCTTCAGCACGCCGTCGATCGTTTCCTTGATGAAGGGGTATTGCTTGGGCTGCACATAGCCCAGTAGCATCCGCGAGAGACAGCCGACTTCCATGGCATTGCCTTTCCAGCGCGGCGCTTTGATCCAGGAATATTTGGCGCTTTCGTCCAGATTTTCGATCTTCGTGCGCATGCCTTTGAAGTTCGGGCCTTCCGGATGGTAGTTGGGTTCAGTGATCCCGTCCCAGGGATGCAGGCCTTTGTTTTCGTCCGGATATTTGTACCAAGAGTGGTTGACGAATTCCTGTATTTCTTCCGGGTCGCGCAGATCCACTGCGTTCACCTTGGTAAGATCGCCGCCAACGATGGCGCCGCGCGGGAATAGCAGGTTGGCGGCGGAGTAATCGTTGGCCTTTTGCGGGATATCGCCGTACGACAGCACGTTGTGCGACGACAATCCGCCGCCGTACAGCCAGTCCTTGTAGAACGAGGCGATTGCCAGCAGGTCGGGAATGTAAACCTGTTCGACGAACTCGCGTGTGCGATCGAGGATATTCTTAATCAGATTCAGCCGTTCCATGTTGAGGGCACCCGCGGCACCCACGTCATTCACGTTGATCGCGCACGGCACGCCGCCCACCAGCCAGTTCGGGTGCGGATTCTTGCCACCCAAGATGGTGTGGATCTTGACGATCTCTTTCTGGAAATCCAAGGCTTCCAGATAGTGCGTCACCGCCATCAGATTGGCTTCGGGCGGCAGTTTGTAGGCGGGGTTGCCCCAGTAGCCATTGGTGAACGGCCCCAGTTGGCCGGATTCGACGAATTTCTGCAAGCGGCCTTGCACGTCGCGGAAATAACCGGGCGAGGATAGCGGCCAGGAAGAAATGCTCTGCGCTAACTCGGAAGTTTGCTTCGGATCAGCCTTCAGCGCGGACACCACATCCACCCAGTCCAGCGCGTGCAGATGGTAGAAGTGCACCAGGTGATCGTGGCTGAACAGGTTGAGTTGCATGATGTTGCGGATGGTGTTGGCGTTCTCCGGAATCTGGATGCCGAGCGCGTCTTCCACCGCGCGCACCGAAGTCAGCGCGTGCGTGCCGGTGCACACGCCGCAAATGCGCTCGGTAAACGCCCAGGCATCGCGCGGATCGCGTCCCTTGAGGATCACCTCCAGCCCGCGCCACATGGTACCGGTGGACACCGCGTTGCGGATCACGTTGTCGCTGTCGAGATTCACCTCGACGCGCAAATGACCCTCGATGCGGCTGATCGGGTCGACCACCACGCGCTTGCCGCTGTTGTCAAGCTTGAAGCCCTGGGTTTCGTAAGACCCCATGGTTAGTTGCCTCCCGTGCTGTTGCTCTGATCCGTCTTGTCGCGTTCGCCGCTCGTATCGCGAGCGCGTTTCAATGCGCTGGCCGCGGCATGTGCCACCACCCCTGCGGTGACAACCGTTGCCGCCGCGATGCCCACCTTGTCCGCGTTGGATTCGATGCCGAACTGTTGGATGCCGGTGACGCGATCGTAAAACCCGCCCTTGTCCCAGAAGCCGTCCTCGGAACAGCCGATGCAACCGTGGCCGGACTGGATCGGGAAGGACACGCCGCCGTTCCAGCGCACTGTCGAGCAGGCGTTGTAAGTGGTCGGTCCCTTGCAGCCCATCTTGTAGAGGCAGTAGCCCCGGCGCGCGAATTCGTCGTCCCATTGCTCGACGAACTGCCCCGCGTCGAAATGCGGGCGGCGGTAGCATTTGTCGTGGATGCGCTGGCCGTAGAACATCTTGGGGCGCCCCTGACGATCCAGCTCGGGAATGCGGTCGAAGGTCAGCATGTAGGTGACCACCGCCGTCATCACCTCGGCGATCGGCGGGCAGCCCGGCACCTTGATAATGGGTTTGTCGGTAATGACCTTGTGCACCGGCGTGGCTCGCGTCGGGTTCGGCTTGGCCGCCTGCACGCAACCCCATGACGCGCAGGAACCCCAGGAGATGATCGCCTTGGCATCGGCGGCGGTTTCCCTCAGCACCTCGACGAAAGGACGCCCGCCATGGATGCAGTACATGCCATCCTCGTTGAGCGGCGGGTTGCCCTCCACCGCCAGAATGAAATTGCCTTTGTATTTCTGCCGGATGTTGGTGATGATTTCTTCCGCCTGATGACCGGCCGCCGCCATCAGCGTGTCGTCGTAATCGAGCGAGAGCATGGACAGCACCACATCCTTCGCTAGCGGATGCGCGGAGCGGATGAACGATTCGGAGCAGCAAGTGCATTCCAGCCCGTGCAGCCAGACGACCGGCGTGCGCGGCTTGGTTTCCATCGCGCCGGCGATCTTGGCCGCAAAGCTCGGCGCCAACCCCAGCGAGGCAGCGGTCAGGCTGCAGAATTTCAGGAAGCTTCGGCGCGTGACGCCTTGCCGCTTCATCACCTCATAAAATGTTTCTTTTCCCATCTGCTGTCTCTCTCGCGTACCGCGTTTGCACGCTCGCATTCGGCGGCCAAGGTGGAGCCTGTGTCTCTACTCTTTTGTAGTCTCATCTCGGTCACAATTCGCCTGCAGTCGTCCATGGACGACGGATGACGCGCGCCGACGTCGAAATACAGCGCAACTGGGTTGCGCTGTATTCGAAAGTCCAATGGCGATGTGCGCGCTTCACTGAACTGGAAAGCCGTGGCTCTCAAAAAAAGTGGAGTGTGCCACGGATTTCGGGCTCAATGCAAGGGGGCGCCTCCTTCATTCGGGTGCTTAACACTCCTGCCGGAACTTCGTTCCGGGCTACGCGTTTCCGCTTTGCGGAAACCCGTCGTGTTCACTTGTCTCAAAGGGGGCGCGGCGCCCCCTCTTGCCCGCTTTCGCGGGCAATTCACCCCTCCGAAAAGCCGCTCCCGCGGCTTTGCTAGCACTCCTGCCGGAAGTATTCCGACAGGAGTGTTAATGCTCAAACGCAGGCAATGAAGCAATTGAATCCATGCTTCAATACTTTCGAGGATGCGTTCGTCATCTTTGGATAGGCGACGATCCGGGGGGCCCCATTTGCGGTGGAGTCCCGGCGCCCCCCGCGAGTTGTGCGAGCATCCCGGATTTGACGAGCCGAGGAACATTCTCGAAGAAGTCCTTCGTTCCGCTGATCTGTTTGAACCATGGCGAGATGCGGAGCTTTTGCTTTGGGCCGTTCGTCATGTGGAACGTCATCGACCGGTTGTTGGCGAATCCGCCCACGGTCACGTTCTGGATGGCGCGTGCATCGTACTGCTCGACGCCGAGGTTCATCGGCTTCGGAGCACCCGTCCAGAAGGACATCTTCGTCCGTATCAGCAAGAGGCGTCGGTTCGTGAGAGCCGCGAAGTACACCTTGGTCATCAAGAGGGAGAACAAGGGACCCACAAGGATCTGCACGAGAAGTCCGGGCTGTCTTCGCATATAGGCAACGTGAAGGACTTGTTCCCCCGGCTGGAGTAGCTGCAACAACTGGCTTTGAAGGTACTGGTCGGGGGCAGTCGGCTTACCGGGCTGCCCTCCTTGATCTTTCGGAGGGGCGTACTGGCTTTGGAGGTACTGATCGGGGGCAGTCGACATCGCTCACAAAGATACAAGTACGTGAGCTGGTTGCCGCTGAAAAAACGACCAAATCGTGGCGCACACGCTCGGATTCGGCCGCGCTGTTCCGGTTTCATCACGCGAACGCTGGTATGCTCGCGAACCGTAGCAGGCTTCGAAACGAAGGACGCACGCGTCATCGCATCGTGCATGCAGGCGCGCAACTCGCACAAAAGGAGGAACCGATGGAGGTGCTTTTGGTTGGGGCCGAGCTCGAGGAGAACCTCTCGCTTCGTTACCTCGCGGCGGCGCTCGAGAACGCGGGGTACACGGCGCGCTTCGCGACGTTCGATCGCTCAGCGGACATCGACCAAGTGCTCGAAGCGGTGCGGGCGGCGCGTCCGGCGATGGTCGGCATGTCGATGACGTTCCAGTTTCGTGCGAGGGAGTTCGGCGCACTCGCGCAGGCCCTGCGCGACGACGGGTACACGGGACACATCACGGGCGGCGGGCACTTCCCGACGTTCGCGTGGCGAGAGTGCCTGGAAGCGTTTCCGGCGATCGACAGCATCGTGCGACACGAAGGCGAGCAGACGATCGTCGAGATGTGCGAGGCGATCGAGCGCGGCGCGCCTCTCACGGGTATCCGCGGGGTAGCCCATCGCGTGGATGACGTGATCGTCGCCAACGAACCACGGCCGCTCGCGGAGACCCTCGACGCGCTTCCCTTTCCCAAGCGCATCGGACAGCCGCAGCTCCATCTCGGGATCCCGGCGGCGTTCCTCGTTGGCACGCGCGGGTGCTTCGGGCACTGCACGTTCTGCTGCATCCACGCGTATCTGAAATCGGCCGGCGGGCAGATGTACCGCTGGCGCAGCCCGGAGGACGTGGCAGACGAGATCTCGGAGCTTCGCCACAAGCGCGGCGCGCGCATGTTCGTGTTCCACGACGACGATTTCTTTACGCGCGATCATGCTCGCGATCTTGCGCACCTCGTTGCGCTCCGAGACGCGCTCCGTAAACGCGCCGTGGGCGACATCGCGGTGGTCGTGAAAGCGAGGCCCGACGACGTCGACGAGCGCGTCTTCGACGTGCTCCAGGAGATCGGTCTGCTCCGCGTGTACCTTGGCATCGAGGCAGGTTCGACACAGGGGCTTCGCATGCTCGGCCGCGGGATCGATATCGCGCAGAACCGCCGCGCGCTCGAGTTGCTCCGCGCACGCGACATCTACACGTGCTTCAACATGCTCATCTTCGATCCCGAAAGCCGCATCTCGTCGCTGCGCGAGAGCCTCGCGTTCTTGCGTGGGTATGCGGACGTGCCGATGAACTTCTGCCGCACGGAGATCTACGTCGGCACGCCGCTCATGACGAAGCTCGCGCGCGAAGGGCGACTCATTGGCGACGTGTTCGGTTGGGACTACGCGATCCGCGAACCAGCAGCGGAGCGTGCGTTCCGCGTGTTCGCGAAGGCGTTCCTCGATCGCAACTTCCGCTGCGACGGACTCATGAACGCGACGCTCGGGCTGGGCTACCACCTCCACCTTCTGCGCACGTTCTATCCGCACGCGATGACGCCGTCGCTGCGGGAGCTCGTCCTCCGGACGACACGCGCGGTGAACCTCGATTGCAACGACAAGATGCTCGAGATCGTCGACTTCGCGCAGGAGCAGACGTCGCTCGATCCGGCGTGCTTCGCAGATTTCACCGCGAAGATGACCGAGCGCGTGACCGCGTCGAACGCGCTGCTCGAGGCGCGCGTCGCCGAGGTGACGGATACGATTCAGCGCGCGGCGGTGGCGCCAAAGAGCGTCAAGCAGTCACGCACGATGTCGCGCTGGGGCGTCCTCTCGGCAGCGACACTCGCGCTCGCGCCGCTCGCGTGCGACAAGGTCGTGCCGGTCGATCCACCGCCGCCGCCCGCCACCGCGCCGCCACCCGATACAGGCACGGGCCTGCCGCCCGGAGTCGTCGATCCGCTCCCGCCGCCCGCCACGGAGACAACAAACATTCCGGTGGTCGATCCGCCACCGCCGCCCGTCACCGCGACGCCACCGCGGGACGCGGGCACGAGGCCGCTGCCGCACACACGCAGGGGCCTGCCGCCCGGAGCCATCGATCCGCTGCCGCCACCGCGGGACGCGGGCACGAGGCCACTACCGCCGCCTCCGGATCCGCTGCCGCCACCTCACACGACGGGCTCGCAAGACCCGCAAGAACGCCGATGACAGCGCGATCGGTGCATCCCAGCGAATACACCTTTACCGTTCGCTTGGTCGCGCGCCTCGTGCACGGGTCGGCGCCGTAGCTGGCGCGAAGGGGGGCATCGTCAAACACAACACAGCGATGTCGTTGATGTCGTTCATCGGGCCGCCGACCCATGGATGGCTCCACGTCACGGCATTGTGGTTGTTTCGGCACGCGTTCTCCGCGAGCTTGGGCGACATCGGAGTCGGGTCCGGGGACACGCCGAAGTCTTGCAGTTTGTCTTTTGCGACGTTGAGGACGAAGCGGCGAAATTCATTGCGCTTCGTTTGAGCGATGAACGCGACCCACTTCCCGTCTGCCATCAGGATTGTCTTGGCCAAGACGTACGGCTCCGATGCCCCACGGCTCTCTTTGATTGTCCCGGACTCGCCCAGGAAACGGACTCCAACGATGCCGTACCACGAGCCTACGGTGGCGAAGCGCTCGAGCACGTATGATCCGATCGCGTTGGACCAGACGATCCCGCCCCAATCGCCGTCCCACGTGAGGTGACGCTCGGCGGAGTCGCCATCGGCGCGCGCTCGCAACGTGATGCGCGTGACCGACGGATCGGGCGCATCCATCTCGATCGCTCGGATCTCGCGATCGACGATCAGCACGGTTGTCGCTCCCTCAAGCCGGCTCTCTTCGTGGTCGGGCGGTCCTTGGCGCCACGCGGGTAGCTCGCCGGCGTCGATCGCCGGCGCGAAGGAAGCCGCCACACTGACCGACGGCGCCGGAACGGGCGAGTGCTTCTGGCTCGTGCATCCGATCATCCCGGCGAGGGCCAGCGCGATCACTCGACGAGTGCACTTGCTCGAGTCCTGCACGCGCGCGCTGGGCATTAGCGCGGCTTGCGGCGCTGGAAGCCCGCGGCCGTGACCGCGCCGACCACGCCAAGGATCCAGAGGCCGCCCGCGCGTCCCGGGTTTCCAGGCGCCGAAGCGCAGCTCACCGAGGCTTCGGCGCTGCAGGTGTTTCCTTCACAGTCGGCGCTGCCGTCCACCTGCACGTCTATGTTGAGGGATTTTTCGAGCGCCTTTTTGCAGTTTTGCAAACTGTTGCCTCTATCGACGAACTCTCCGTCACAAAAGATGGCGCCGTCGGGCTCAGTGCACTGGGCCTTGCAGCCGCCCTCGAGGCTCGCCTGGCAGTCGACGTAGCCTTTCGCCTGACAGTCGATCTGGCAGTCGAGATTGGCCTTGGCCTGACAGCTCCCTTGGCAGCTCGCGCTGCACTTCGCTTCGCAGGAGGCGGACGGTAGCGTGCCGCTGCACTGTGCGTCGCAGCTCCCGCCGCAAGTCGCCTTGCAGGATGCCTGGCATTCGCTCTGGTTCGCCGCGCTCGAGCACTTGCCGTTGCAATCAACCTCGCAGCTCCCTTTGCAGTTCGCGGAGCAGTCGAGCGAACCTGGGTCCACGGCGCAGTCTGCCTGGCAACCTCCCGTGCACGATGCCGTGCAGCCGACATCCGCACTCAAGTTGCAGCCCCCGCTGCAATCTACCTGGAGCTTGCCCGCGCAGGCGGCCTCGAACGAAACACGCGTGCACTCCACGGTACAACCGCCCGACGTCTCGACCGAGCACTGCGCGTTCGCGCTTATGTCGATGTTCCCGCAGTCTGCGATCCCCGCATGAGCGATCCGCGGAGCAAAGAAGATGAAGGCGGCAGCGCCGAGTCCAAACGAGAGAGCAACGAGTCGGTTTGTCGAAGTCATCGTCAAGGTCCTCCGGGGTGAGCGAACTTACAAGTTGGACGAATGGTAGCGAGAAAACATGCGCCGTCATTCGTTCAACGCGGTTCGCAAGAAACGGTAGAGGTGACCGGAGCCGACGAATCGATTCGCGCAGCAGGCTGCCCTACACGCTCTTAGAGCATGTTTACCAGCCGTCGCGAGCGAATCGAGGCTAGGGCGGAGCGCGAGGAGCCCGCGAAAGCGTACTTATCGTACGTGCGCAGGCACCGCA
>WQYX01000044.1 GCA_009781005.1 Polyangiaceae bacterium
GGCGTTTCTCGGACCTGCGGCGTACATACAGTACGCCTCGGTCCTGCGATACGGCGTGCGCCCTTTTCGCTGCGGTCTCGGTCTTCTACCGCAATCGCGTCATGAATTATTCGGGCTAGGGCGGGCGCGAGCACCGGGCTTTGAGCACGGAGAGCGCGCCCAACCGACGCATCGGTCCGCGCAGCGGGCTGGTGCACGCGGAGGATAAGACTATGAGATACGAATTTATTTTTGGTGTTGCATTTGCAGCTTTGATGTGTGCTGCGGGTTCAGCGTGTTCGTCGGATAGCTCGGATACCCCCCAAGAAACGACGGAAGCGGGGGCGGACACAGGAACGGTCCCGACCTTCCCGGCCGATCCGTTGATGACCGCACAGGGTGACAATGCGCTTCTGAATGTTGCCATTCGCATGTCACCAGAGACACCTGTAGTGGGGACAAACAGCATGGAGATCACCGTCACAGACAACGACGGCAATCCCGTCGATGGCTTGACGATTGCGGTTACGCTGAGCATGCCGGAGATGCCCATGATGCCGGCCTCGCCGATACCGTCGTACGTGGCACAGGGGAATGGCAAGTACCTCAGTACAAACGTCAAATTCTCGATGCCCGGATTATGGATGGTCGACATCACATTGACGGGGTCCATCTCCGACCATGTGGCGCCAACATTTACGTTTTAATGAACCGGTGGCGCGCGGAGGATAAGACTATGAGATACGGATTTGTTTTCGGTTTTGCATTTGCAGCATTGATAGGTAGTGCGATTTCAGCGTGCTCGTCGAGTAGCTCGGATGACTCAGGGACCTGTCCCACTCCGGCCGATGCCCTCATGTGCGTACGGGGGGACAATCGCCTTCTGAATGTTGTCATTCGCACGCCCCAGCCGCTCGTGACGGGGGTGAACAGCATGGAGCTCACCGTTACAGACAACCATGGCAATCCCGTCGATGGCCTGACGGTCAACGTTGTCCCGTGGATGTCCACCATGAATCACGGCTCCACGAGCAACCCGGTGGTCAGCCCGCAGGGTAACGGCACCTACAGTGTCACCAATGTTGTCTTCATCATGCCAGGACCATGGGATTTGCAGACAACGTTCACCGGTCCGGTGTCCGATTATGTGGCGCCGACAGTTCAGATACCGTGAAGCAGGGCTGACCGCACTCCTTGCGGCCAGCCTCTGGTCGTCCCGCGCGAGCGCGCAGGCCTGCTGTGCAGGTTCCGGCGCGCTCACGCCGGGGCGGCTTACCCTCCACGATACCGCGCTCGTAGGAGTGTCCTTGCGCGCATCCGATGCGTATGGGTCGGTTGACTTGCATGGGCATTACGTGTCGTCATCTCCTGGGGCGCGCGAATACGACTTCGAGCAAGATCTGTTTGGCTCGGTGCGCTTTCTTGATCATGGTCAAGTTGCGCTCCTTGTTCCGTTCGTGGAGTCATGGCGGACAACCCCCTCCACAGGCTCCGAGTTTGGCGGCGGGATTGGAGACATAAACCTCAGCGCGCGATGGGATTTTCTTCTCGCCGGTCAGTCGAAAAAAATCCCTGGGATTGGTCTTCTCGCCGGGATCACTCTGCCTACAGGCACGCCGCCGGAATCCGCGAAAAAACCACTTGCGAGCGATGCAACCGGGATTGGTGCTTACCAAGGCAACCTGGGGCTTGCAGTGGAGCAAGCCTTCGGGCCTTGGCTCATCAACCTCTCCGGGATCATGGCCCAGCGAACAGCGCGAGATGTGAACGGAGTTCACGGGAAACTCGCCCCGCAGTTTACCGCGCTCGGCGCTATCGGTTACGCATTCGAGAACGAGGCCACTGCTGCCTTCGTTGCGTCCTACGCATTCGAGGGCAGCGCAACGGTCAATGGCAAAGAAGCGCCAAACAGCGGCCGGCGCCTTTTGCGATTGAGCGCCGCCGGCTCCTATCCTTTTACGGATAACCTTCGCCTCCAAGGATCGATCTTCGTGGACCCTCCTGTCTTCCGAATCGATCAAAATCAAATTACAACAATTGGCATTGTACTCACAATGATTCACGCATGGTTCTAAAAACATTTTTCCAATGGTTCATGGTGCTCGGCATCCTCGCGTGCATCTCCGGCTGCACACCACGGCCCGCCCAAACATCCTTGGCACCCGCAACCGGCATTATCCTCATTGATGAACACGGGCGCGACGTGCCGTTGGCGCCCATGATCGGCGAGGCACCTTTTACGGTTGTCGAGTTTTTCTCGGCGCATTGCCCATGTCAAAGAATGCACGATGCACGGCTTCGTGAGCTCTTTGAGAAATACTCACCGCGAGGGGTGAAGTTTCTTGCCATTGACTCCGAAGACGGCGCGTCGCCAGAGCGCGTTGCAAAGGAGGCCCACGCACGCAATTACCCATTCCCGCTCCTTGCCGATCCCAAAGGCACATCCGCCCAAGCCTTCGGCGCAATCATATCCATGTACACGGTCATCCTCGATCGCGAAGGGCATATTCGCTACGAGGGTGGTCTCGATTCGAATCGCGCGCACCTGTCTGACAGCGCAACGTTTTATGTGCGTGATGCGCTCGACGACCTTCTTGCCGGCCGCGAACCCCGGATAAAGAAGGGGAAGGCCCTCGGCTGCACACTATTGCACTGAGTCTCGAGGGATGGGGGCAGACACGGGGGTCTGCCCCTACAGCCGATAGCCGCATTCGTAACACTGGGGCCAATGCATTCGTAGGGGTGGCCCCCCGTGGCCGCCCACCCCAAGGTCCTGCGCACAACATTTTTGTAGGGGCGGCCCCCCGTGGCCGCCCACCCCAAGGTCCTGCGCACAACATTTTTGTAGGGGCGGCCCCCCGTGGCCGCCCCGTGTTCGTTATGCCCGGGCTCCGTGGCAAGCCTCGACAAGCGGGCATCGATGGCGGTTAGAGTCGTTAACAAGGCGAGCGATCGCAGGGGCACGTTCTCGAGGATCTACACCCGGTAGGACTCGGCGGTCAGGACCAATGCCTCGCTCCAGGGTGTGGCCCGTATTTGTAAGAGCGCTTCGGTTTCGCGTGCATCCATCACGAAGGGCGCCCGGAACTGATAGCTCGATGCCTCGATTTCGCGCAACATTGGGCTGAAATAGCCGAGGAGACGCAATACCCACTGCGGATAGCCAACGACACGACCGGCGCAGCCATAACGTGAATTGAGTTGGGAAGCGATATCACGGCGTGACAACGGCAGATTGCTCGGTACATGCCATATCCGGCCCCAGGGGCCGGTAAAGTCCCCTGCGGCGACCAGGGTGGAAACGATGTCAGGAACGAAACTCCAACTGTGGATTGCGTCGGGATCTCCAACGACCATCGCTTTTTTCGATTGCAGGATGGGACGGAAAAAGTCGACGCCGAGATGCGTATTTTTCCCAATACCAGGGCCGAAATAGTCGCTGGCCCTGACTTCCACGGCCCGAATCTCCCCGCGCTCGTGCGCAGCGAGCGCGACCTGCCAGCCGGCCAGGCGGACTTGCCCTTTCTTTTCGACGGGGTGGTAGGGCGACGCCTCGGTCATTGCACCTTCAGGCTTTCCATACGCGTAGAGATTGCCCATGATCACAAGGCTCGCGCCGCTGCCCTGGGCAGCTTCAATGGTCGCAGCGAAGATGGGTGGCCACTCGGTGGCCCATCGGGCATAGGGCGGGCCGGTGCAAAGAAAGATTGTCTGGCATTTCGACGCTGCGGTGCTGAATGCTGCCGGATCGGAAGCATCCATCCGCAGCCCCTGCGTGCCATCGATGGCCGTGCCGGATCGCGTGGCCAGAGTAATACGGTCGCCACGTTCGATGAGCCGGAGGGCCAGAGCCCGCCCAATGGGGCCGGCGCCCACCACGAGATGGTGCGTCATTCAGTTACTCCCGATGTTGGCTTGTTGGCTGCAGTCATGTTAGCTGATCATTTTCGTACCTCGATCCGTAAACTTCGATGACTGTCTTCACCCCGCGCTTCACGATTACCAATCGCATCACAGCCGACTTGACGACCATCGAACGCGCCCGTGGTTTTCTCGAAGCGGCGACGATTTCGGAGGATTGGGTGCGGCGCATGAGCCAGCGAGCCTTACTCCTCGAAGCGCACCACACCACGCATATTGAGGGCACACAGCTTAGTGTGGAGCAGGCCGAACAAGTGTGGACGGGTCAGCACGTGAAGGAGGCGAACGCTGACGACGTACGCGAGCTACTGAACTACCGCGCCGCCTTTGATCTGGTGAGTGAATACCTCACCAGCGGAGCGCCTATCAGCGAAGGACTCGTTCGCGAAATCCACAAACGTCTCGTTGAGGGTGTGCGAGGCGGCCGCGCGAAACCGGGCGAGTGGCGTACGGTTCAAAACTACGTTGCAAACAGTAGGACGGGCGAGATCATCTACACGCCGCCTCCGGCTGGCGAGGTGCCGGCGCTCATGCGCCAGCTCATCGAGTGGCTACGTGACGAGCGGGCCATCCATCCCGTCCTCATGGCTGGAATCGCGCAGTTCCAGCTCGTTCACATCCACCCGTTTGTTGACGGGAACGGACGCGCATCACGCCTGCTCTCGACCTTGTGCCTTTACCGCACGGGCTACGACTTCAAACGCCTTTTCACGATTAGTGAGTATTACGATCGGGATCGTGCGGCGTTTTACGCAGCGCTGCAGGGTGTGCGGAAGGCGGGAATGGATCTCACCGGCTGGCTCGAGTTCTTCGTGGCCGGACTTGCAACGCAGCTCCAAGAAGTGCGTACTAAGGGCGAGCAGGCCATCCGTGCCGACGTTCTTGCGCGCGAGAAGGGACTCAACGCGCGCCAAACAATCCTCGTCGGCGTACTGCTCGAGCGTGGCTCGCTGACGCTCGCCGACGCGGAGCACCTGTTGCCTGACGTGACACGTCGCACGCTGCAGCGCGATCTCAAACAGCTCGTCAACGTTGGCCTTGTCATTGAGCTTGGACGAGGCCGAACCGATCCAATGCGCAGTTATCGATGGGCGGCTATGACAAGCTGTGACACGGAGCTATGACAAGCTGTGACACGGAGCTGTGACGGTCGTTTCGTTGACGGCGATACCGCAATGACATTGGCAATCTCGGAATGACGGCTCCCCTGGCGGCGCGCAGGAAGGCGGGCCCGGCGCCGAAGGGCGCCGACTTGGGCCCGCCTGACGAGCACCAGCCCAAGGGGAGCACGCGCGGGGAGCGAAACGAAGTGAAGCGAAGCCGCACGGTGGGGTCCCATTAAAAACGAGAGGCACTGCCGATAACTGGCAATGCCTCTCGTTCTTTTCAAATCAAATGCGCTTGCGCGCTTTTTCCGAATGGGGACTACTTCATGGCTGTGGCGCCTGCCCGGCCGCTGCCACTTGCAGAGCCGTTGACGCTTGCCGACACGCTAACAGACACACTCACGTTGGCCTCGAGACCAGCGGCCGCAGCGACTGAGCTCTTGTACGTATCCGCGAAGCACGCGGTCAGTTGCGCACTGGTCATGACCGCATTGCCGCCAGCCGACTTGGCGATGTCGCCAAACCCCGACAAAGTGCCTTGAACCATCGTCTGAACATTCTTCGCCATCCTGGGCACGCGTTCGCCAAGGCCCATGGACACCTTGAGAACGGTTGGAAGGTTCTTCTCGAGCGTCATCTTCAGCGCTTCGAATGCCCTCGCATCTGCCACGCCCGTTGCCGTGATGCCGACGCGTGCCTGGGTGCACTCCAAGTTCGCCGTTATCTCCGCATCGCAATGAGCCTTGCAGTCTACACTCATGTGCGGGGGCTTCACCTCGCCCGTGCACTTCGGCTCCTTGAACTCGGCGCTGCACTTGCCGGAGCAGGTGCCCTCGCACTTCGCCTGCGCCTTGATCTTGCAGTCGCCACTGCACTTGCCGGAGCACGTGGCCTGGATCGTGCCATCGCACTTGCCGGAGCACGTTCCGGCGCATGCAGCACCCTTCGAGTCTTTGCCATCGCACTTGCCAGTGCACTTGCCAGAGCAGGTGCCCTTGACATCGGCATCGCAGCGTCCCGAACAAGTGCCGTCGCACTTCGCGCCTGCCTCGACATCGCACGAGCCTTCGCAGGTTGCATCGCACCTGCCCGAAAGCTTGCCCGGCTCGCATTCAATCTTCGCCGAGCCCGCGGAGACCGACCCATCGCAACGCGCCGCGCAATCTCCGTAAGCGTGCAGATCGGCTGCGCACTTCGGCGCTTCAATAACGACGGCGAGCCTGGCGTTCGCGCCAACCCTCGCCTTCGCGTCGCCGATGGCCTTGGCGGCGGCCTCGCACGCGGCATGGCCATCCTTGAAATCGGCGCCCGCACCGAGGTCCTTCGCGATGTTGCCGCAACTAAGTTTCAGATCCGCGTCGATCCTTTCAGCAAAGCCTTTCAGTTGGACAGCCGCTGCGGTCGACGCTTTCAGCTTCACGGCCGCTTCAGGACTGACCTTGAAGTTCGAGGCAAAGTCGAAAGCGACGATCGACTCGGGCGTGGAAAGGTCGGGGCACTTGCCGCCCATTCCCGGGGCGATGCCGCCCGCTTTTCCGGCAACGCCACCGACTCCCCCTGCACCACAATTCGCGATGAGAGGGACGAGTCCGACAATAGCGATGAGTGCACCAACAAGCGTCTTCCGATTCATTCGAATATTCTCCCAGTGGGTGTGGCAACGAAACGCATAACACGCGGATCGCGTCATCACCACGCAGGCGCGCGGTCGCGCTTGTTTTCAGGTGCGTCCGAGTGCCCCAAAGCACCGCCTTCGACATGCAGCGGCCACACGGTGGACGCCTGCCAAAAACCCAGATAAAAGCGGCGCCCGTCGAAAGGAATCCACCATGCCCGTCAAACCGATTCCGCAAGGCATGACCACGGTGACTCCGCATTTGTCAATTGCAGGAGCCGACAAGGCGATCGAGTTTTATGAGAAGGCTTTTGGCGCGCAGAAACTCGAAGTTGCCATGGACCCAAGTGGCAAAAAGATATGGCACGCCGCAATCCGTATTGGTGACGCCGTGCTCTTCATCAACGATACATCGCCCGAAATGGGCGTAGGTCAAAGCCAGTCCAGCATGTGGCTTTACGTTCTGGACACCGACGCGTCCTTCAAGCGCGCGGTGGATGCGGGCGCAAAGGGGACCATGCCGCCTGCTGACATGTTCTGGGGTGACCGCATGGCCCAAGTGGTTGATCCTTTTGGGCAGCGATGGACCATTGCCACACACATCAAAGACATGACGAAAGAAGAGATGCAGCAGGCGCAAGACGCCTTCATCGCCCAAATGAAGAAGTAGGCCGAACAACGAAGGCGGACGACGCATATCTGAAAGCCTTTGCTAGACCGCTTTCAAGTTGACGCGAGGTCGAGGCGGGGCCGAGGAGCGGACCGGAACAGCCTGGCTGGCTTTGAGGACCGCACCGCAGGCCCCAACGATGAGATCGCGCCAAATCGAAAGCGGTCACGGGGCACCCAGATCCTTGAGCGCGCGTACTGCATCGCGACGGTCGGCTGCCGTTGGTGCCGCGAGCTCCATGTAAAGGTTGTACGCCTCAATCGCCTTTGCCTTTTGGCCGACCTTGCGCAGCGCCTCGCCGGCTTGAAACGCCGCGGGGCCGAGCCATCCCGGCCGTGGCTGCATGGTTTTGCCGGCATCGACGGCAAACGACAAGTGCTTGGCAGCTTCCGCAACCTTGCCCTTGTCGAACAGCAGGCGCCCGTACTGGTAGCGCCACGCCGCTTGCGTGCCGTCGCCCGCGATGGCCTTCACCCACTCGCTCATGGCCGAGGCAATGTCGTTCTTCTGCTCGTACGTCTCAGCGAGCGCGGCATGCGCTTCGTAACGCGAAGGTTTGAGCTCGAGTGCGCGACGCAGATCCTTCACCGCGTCGTTGACCGCGCCTTCGCGTAACTCCACGACGCCGCGCTGCCAGTATCCGTCGGCAAGGAGCTTGTCGAGCGAGAGCGCTTTGTCGACCTCCGCGCGCGCGAGCGTGAGCTGCACGGGGCTCGATTCGTTCGCGGCCCGCGCAACATAAAGGTGGTAGTCGGCGCGATTCGGATCGAGTTCGACGGCGCGCTGCAAGTAGCGCATGGCAGCAGCGGATTCGAGCCCGCCCATCTGCAGTTTGGCGCGCCCGAGGAAGTGATTCATCTCGGCGCTGTTCGGGCGCGCAGCGCGCACGGTCTCGAGCAAAGGAATGGCTTCATCGACTTTGCCAATCGTGACGAGCGCCGCACCCATGCGCATGGCAAGGTCGACGTCCTTCGGCGCCTTCGCATATGCGCTCTGGAACTGTTCGAGCGCTTGCTCGACGTGGCCCGACTTCTCGAAGATCTGGCCTCGCTCGAGCGCGATGCCCGGGTAGTCTTTGTCGACGGCAACGATTCGGTCGAATTGTTCGGAGGCCTGGTCGAAGTTACCCATCCTTCGGTACGTCACACCGAGCTGAAAACGTGCGCCGAGATCGTTCGGATTCTTTTCGAGCGCCGCTGCGAAGTGCTCCACGGCTTGGTCGAAGTGTCCTTCTGCGGCAGTGACTTCGCCGAATGCGCGCTGCAACGCGGCGCTGTCCGGCAGCTTCGCGCGGGCTTGCTCGAGTTTCGCGGACGCTTCGCTCGTCCGCCCCTGCGCTGCGAGAAACGACGCCAGTGCAGCGTAGGCTTCGATGGCGTCGGCGTTCTTCGGATCGGCGAGATCCACCGCCGAGGCATAGAGCTTCTCCGCGGAGACTCGGTCGCCAAGGGCTTCCTCCGTCCGCGCGAGCCACAAGGCCACACTCATGTCCTTCGGCGCGCGCTTCTGCGCCGCCGTGAGATCGGCCTTCGCGTCGGCGAAGCGCTCGAGCGCGATCTTCGTTCTCGCCCCGCCGAGCGCCGCGGCCAGACTCGTCGGATCCTTCTTCGCGGCCTCGTCGAATCGCGTGAGCGCCTCGGTGTAACGGCCGTCGACGTAGAGCACCTGCCCCTGACCGATGAGGGCCGCGACGTTGCGCGGATCGACCTTCACCGCCTCGTCGAAGGCCGTGCGCGCCTCGGTGGTTCGATCCTGCGCGACCATGATCGAGCCTTTGGCCGCGAGCGCCGCGGCCAGTTCGGAGATGCCGAGCGCGCTGCGTGAGGGCTCGCTCAGGATCGCGTCCAGCTCTTTCAGCGCGGCGTCGTCGCGGTGCATCTGCCAAGCCAGGAGCGCGTGCATGGCGTGCGCACCCGCGTGCTTCGGCGAAAGCTTGAGCGTCGCATCGACCGCTTCACTCTGCTTGGGCGCGTTCTTCGCGAGATCGTAAGCGCGCGCGAGTCCCCACTCTGCGCGTGCCGAAGGCCCGCCCTTTGCGCGCGCTTCGTTGAACGCGTTTACGGCAGCCTGGACATCTTGCTGCGCGAGAGCGACCTCGCCTCGCATGATGGCGATGTCGATCTGGATGCCGTCCTTCGGCTCCTTTGCGGCGGCTGCTTCGAGGCCCGCCTTGGCGCGCGGCCATTCGCCGGCGGCCGCATCCTGAGCGGCGAGCGCCGTTGCGAGATACGGCACGTCCGTCCCTTTTGGGATGTCGGAGAGGTACGTCTTCGCGCGCGCGGCGCGAGCGTGATCGCCACCGAAGCGCACGGCGTTCGCGAATTCGAGGAACGCCGCGTACGCCGTGACGGGGCGCGCGCGCGGCATGTACTTGTGACGGTCAGCAAGTTCGTCGGCTGCCGCGACGGCTTCGGCGTACGTGTCGAGAGCGAGACGCTTGCGGGCAGCGTCTCCAGCCACTGCCGCCACGAACGCGTTTTGTCCTTCGTGAATCTTGTCGCTGATCGCCAAGTAACCGAATGCGCCGACGGGGGTCAATTGCAGCGCGGCACCCCCGGCAATGGCGATGGCGGCGCACGCGACGAGGATCTTCAGCCGCTTGGAGGCGGGCTTCTTGATCTCCACGTCATGCGCGAGGGGCTTACCGATCGACGCTGCCGCCGGCGATTGCACGACGGGGAGCGGGACATCTTCGAGCGCAAACGAACCGGCGCTCGTCGCCGGCAACGGTCCAAGGAGTTGCGCGTCGTCACCACCGAGACTGACTTCGCGAAACGCCATGCCGGCAGCAGGATCGGCGGGCAGATCGAGCTCACCGAAATCGACACCACCCGCACGGGATGGGGATGGCAGATCGAGCAACGACGATGACGAAGCGCTGGTGCCAACGGCTGGCAAGTCAATCTCGCCGAACGCGTTCGCCACCGGATCGTCTTCGTGCGCTAGCTCCGCCTGCGTCGTCAGCGTTTGCGGCCTGGCGCTCACCACCCGCGGAAGATCGGTAGACGGACTCGGCAGGTCGATTTCACCAAAACCGTGCTCGTCCTCGGGGACCGGGAGATCGCTGCCGAACGCAGACAGATTGGCTGGAAGGGCCGGCAGATCGGCGACGTTGGCATTCGGCGACGGCGGATCTGCCGCACGTTCGCGCCGTGCCGGCAAGTCGGCGTTGTCCGTGCCGAAGGTGCGGGCCGGCGGTGCGGCGCCCGCGCGCCGCGCCGACGCAGCCACGGCGGGAAGATCGATGTCGAAGTCAACCGGACGCGCCGCAGGTGTGGCCGGCTTCTTCGCGGCGCCTGCGGGTCCACCCGGCGCGCGCGTGACGGGTAACGGCAGGCCCACGTTGCCAGCGAAGGAAGGCAAATCGATCTCGTCGTGCACGGACGCGCCCGTGATCTTCATGGCCGGCGGACGGGTGTTCGCGTCGTCCGAGCCAATACCGGGCGAGGTCTGCTTCATCGAGCGAATGGCCGCGGGCGTGACGGAAACCGGATCGGGTGCCGTGCGCTTCGGATCGGTGACGACGAACGTGTGCCCACACTTCGGGCAACGCATCTTCAGCCCCGCATCGGGAACGCGTCGCTCATCGACTTGGTAGGGCGCTCTGCACGACTCGCACTCGACCTTCAGCATGACGAAAGGAAAGGGTATCACATGGGTATTGCCCCTTCGCGAAAGCGCGCGACCTCTTGAAACAACCTCCATCTCAGCCCGCCTCCTCTCTTTCCAGATCAACCATCGCACTTGTCTACATGGCCCTAAGTGCGGTGCTCTTCGCGGGGATGAACACCTTTGCGCGCCTCGCGAACCACAGCGCCTCTTGGGCGAGCGTCGGTGCCGTGCGCGCGTTCGTCGGTGCCGTCGTGGCGTTCGCCGTTGCGCGCGCTCGCGGTCGGACGCTCGCGGCTCGCAACCGCCGCTTCGTTTTTTGGCGAGCCTTGTTCGGCACCGCCTCGATGCTCTGCACCTTCTACGCTCTCTCCTCCACGACGCTCAGCCTCGGCGACACGGTCACGCTCACCAATCTGACGCCGGTGTTCTTGGCCATGCTCGCGCCCGTGTTCCTGAGTGAACGCACGACGTGGGGCGTTGCCGCGGCCATCGCTCTCGCGCTCGGCGGCGTGATTTTGGTCCTGCACCCCGCAGTTCTGTTCGGCGGATCGAATCTCGTCGCGCACGGGCTCACCGCGTCGGGACCGAGCGCCATCGTCACCGCCGTCGTCGCCGTCTGCTCCTCCTTCTTCGCGTCGATCGCGATGATGATGCTCCGGCGTGCAGGCCAGACCGAGAGCCCGGAGGCGATCGCGTTTCAATTCTCCGTCTTCGCGGCGCTCACGTTCATGCTCGTAGCTCTGTTCGATGCGCGCGCGCCGACTCTTCGCGACGCTTTCTTCATGGTACTTGCGGGTGTGTGCGCGGGCTTCGCGCAAATCGCCATGACCCACGCTTACACGCTCGAGGCCGCAGCACGCGTCAGCGCCATGGGCTACCTCGCCGTCGTCACGAGTGCTCTCATCGGCGCCGCCATCCTGCAGGAACGGCCCGCACCAAGCGCTCTCGTCGGCACGATGCTCGTCATCGCGGGAGGCTTGCTCATCACGTTCGTGCGCGACACCGGTAGCTCTGCGGCGCACACGCGGTCACGTACACGCACGTGACAACGACGCGAGATGAGATCGCGGCAAATCGAAAGCGGTCTCGTGCTACTAGGGGCGCGTGGACCGCCTAGTTGTTGCCGGCGCGAGGCAGCACAACTTGCGTGACGTCAGCATCTCGCTTCCTCGCGGACAGCTCGTCGTCTTTACGGGGCCAAGCGGTTCGGGCAAGTCCTCGCTCGCCTTCGATACGATCTACGCCGAAGGGCAGCGCCGCTACGTCGAATCGCTCAGCGCCTACGCGCGGCAATTCCTCGAGCAGCTTTCGAAGCCCGACGTCGAACGCATCGACGGTCTCTCCCCGGCCATCGCCATCGAGCAACGACCTCTGTCGAAGTCGCCGCGCTCGACGGTCGGCACCGTGACCGAGATCGCGGATTATCTCCGCTTGCTCTTCGCGCGCGTGGGTGTCCCGCACTGTCCGAACTGCGGCAAGCGCATCGAAGCGCAGACCGTCCAGCAGATCGTCGACCGAATTTTGGAGCTCCGTGAGGGCACGCGCCTCAGCGTGCTTGCACCTATCGTTCGCGCTCGCAAAGGCGAACTGAAGCTCGAACTCGAGAGACTCCGGCGCGACGGTTTCGTTCGCGCGCGCGTCGACGGCGCCGTCGTCGATCTGGGCGATCCCATCGAACTCGATCGCCAGAAGCCACATGATCTCGACGTCGTCGTCGATCGGATCGTGATCAAGGACGGCATCAAAGGACGCCTCACGGATAGCGTGGAGCTATCACTCAAAGTCGGCGACGGCCGGCTGCTCGTCGCCGTCGAAGGGCAGGAGCCGTTCTGGCTCTCCGAGCGTTTCGCGTGCATCGATTGCGGCGTCTCGCTGCCGCCCATCGAGCCGCGAATGTTTTCGTTCAACGGCCCTCACGGTGCCTGCCCGGCGTGCGACGGGCTCGGCGCGCGCACCGTGGTCGATCCCGATCGCGTCATCGGTGATCCGCAGAGGTCGCTGCGCGAGGGCGTCGTGCTCGCATGGGGCCGCCGTGGTTCGGTGGCGCTCGCAACGGAGGTCGCACGCGCGGTGCAATCGCTCGGCGTCAACCCCGACACGCCGTGGGCGAAGCTCCCCGACGCAACGAAGAAAGCAATCGTCTTCGGTCACGGAGACACGAGCAACGACGCAGCGGACAAGCCAGCGAAGACGCGCAAGGTCTCGTCGAAGAAGTACGCGGGCATCGTCTCTCGCCTCACCGCGCGCCTCGAACAAGAGCCCTCTGCCGGTCCCAACGACGCCGACGATCCGGACGAAGACGAAGGTGCCATTGGCGACGACGAGCTCGGACGCTTCCTCGTCACGCGAACGTGCACCTCGTGCAAAGGACGGAGGCTTCGCCCCGAGGCGCTCGCCGTCAAACTTGGCTCGTACGACATCGCCGAGCTCGGTCGCATGCCGCTCGAAAAACTGCGCGGCATCCTCGCCGGCGTCGGAACCGCGGATGCGCACATCTTCTCGGCACGCGAACGCGCGGTCGCCGAACCACTTCTTCGCGCGGTCACCGCGCGCCTCGGTTTTTTGATCGACGTCGGACTCGACTACCTCTCGCTCGATCGCAGCGCGCAGACCCTGTCGAGCGGCGAGGGTCAGCGCATCCGCCTTGCAACGCAGATCGGCGCCGCGCTCGTCGGCGTCCTCTACGTACTCGACGAACCGAGCATCGGTCTGCATGCTCGCGACAACGCGCGCCTCATCGAGGCGCAAGCGCGCTTGCGCGATCTCGGCAACACGGTCTTCGTGGTCGAACACGATCGCGACGCGATCCTCGCAGCCGACTACGTCGTCGACATGGGACCGGGCGCCGGCTTGCACGGCGGTCAAATCGTCGCGCAAGGAACGCCGCAAGAGATCATGGCGAGCCCGACGTCGATCACCGGGCCGTGGCTCTCGGGACAGAAGCAGCTCCCGATCCCGAAGACGCGCAAGGCAAAGGGCAAGCTCGCGGTGCGCATCGTCGGCGCGCGCGCGCACAACTTGAGGAACGTGACCGCCGCAGTGCCAACGGGGCTCTTCACGTGCTTCACGGGTGTGTCGGGCAGCGGCAAATCGAGCCTCGTCGTCGACACGCTCTTGCCGGCGGCACGCGCGAAGCTCTACTCGGCCACGGCGCCGATCGGCGAGTGTGACGCGGTTGAAGGTCTCGACACCATCGACAAGGTGATCTCGATTGACCAAGCACCCATCGGCCGGACACCTCGATCGAATCCTGCAACTTACACGGGCGTGTTCGCGCTCTTACGCGAGCTCTACGCCGGCCTGCCAGATGCTCGAGCGCGCGGCTACAAAGCCGGACGCTTCTCGTTCAACGTCAAAGGCGGGCGCTGCGAGGCATGCCAGGGCGACGGCGTGCTTCGCGTGGAGATGCACTTTCTGCCGGACATCTTCGTGACGTGCGACACCTGCGGCGGCAAGCGGTACAACCGCGAGACTCTCGAGGTGACGTACCGGGGTTTGTCCATCGCGGATGCGCTCGAAGTGACCGTCGAGCAAGCCCTCGAACTCTTCGACACGATCCCGCGCGTGCGCGATCGCCTCGACGCGTTGAGACGCGTTGGCCTCGGTTACGTCAAGCTCGGCCAACCCGCAACGACACTCTCGGGTGGCGAGGCGCAGCGCGTGAAGCTCGCACGCGAGCTCGCACGCAGAGCCACCGGGCGGACGCTCTACGTCCTCGACGAGCCAACCACGGGGTTGCACTTCACCGACATCGAGATGCTCCTCGGCGCGCTCTTGGAGCTTCGCGACCAAGGCAACACCGTGATCGTCATCGAACACAATCTCGACGTCGTCGCATGTGCCGATTGGATCATCGACCTCGGACCCGACGGCGGCGACAAGGGCGGCGAGATCGTTGCCGAGGGCACACCGGAGACCGTCGTCCGAAACGAGCGCTCGCACACAGGGCGCTACTTGCGCGCCGTCCTGCACCGCGAAGGCGTCGCCGCCACCAAGAGCAAGAAGAAGAGAAGTTAGACGTTGGTCACAGCTTGGCCAAGGATGCTCGTGAGCCGCTTCGCGAAACCCACGGGATCGTCGATGGTGCTGCCTTCAGCGAGCAACGACTGCTCGTAGAGGACCGTGATCCATTCCCTGAGCCGCTCGTCGTTGGCATTGCCCTTTGCTAGCGCCGCGAGCTTTTCGATCACGGCATGCGTGGGGTTCACCTCGAGCTCGCGGCGTCCGTGGGCAACGTCCTGACCGGTCTGGCGCAGCACTTTCTCGAGATGCGCGGGCATCGCGCCGGCCGTGAGCACGAGGCACGCGGGAGATTCACGCAGGCGGGTCGATGTTTTGACATCTTTGACCTTGCCCTCGAGCACCTTCTTCGCGAGCTCGAGGAGCGGCCCCATCTCCTTCGCGGCGTCCTCGTTCTTCTTCGCTGCCTCGTCGTCCTTCGGCAGCGTGACATCGGCGCGCATCGCGTTCACGAGCTTCTTACCGGCGTACTCCGGGATGGCTTCCGCCGCCCACGTGTCGACGGCATCCGTCATCAGCAAGACTTCGTAGCTGCGCGCGCAAAGCGACTCGATGTAGGGCGAGCCCTCGAGCGCCTGCCGCGATTCGCCCGTCACGTAATAGATTGCCTCTTGGCCTTCCTTCATCGCAGCGACGTACTCGTCGAGCGACACGAGATCCGCGCCGCGCGTGGAGGACCATCGCGTGAGCTTTGCAATGCGATCTTTGTAATCCGCGTCAACGACGAGTCCTTCTTTTAGAATGCGCCCGAACGCACTCCAAACTGTCCGGTAATCGTCCGTCTTTTCTTTGGCGATCTCGCCCAACAAATCCATCGTACGTTTGATGACTTGCTTTTTGATGGTGCGGAGCGTGCTCGATTCCTGCAAAAGCTCGCGCGAGACGTTGAGCGGCAAATCCTCCGCGTCCACCAGGCCACGCACGAACCTAAGCCACTGCGGGAGCAGTGCCTCGCAATCATCCATCACGAGCACGCGCTTGACGAAAAGCTTCATGCCGTGATGTTTGCGCGGGTCGTCGAGATCGAACGGCGCATGCTTCGGCACCCACAAAAGGCCGACGGCTTCCACGGTCCCTTCGAGCCGGAAGTGCGTGCGCGCAATCGGTCCTTCGAAGTCATGGGTAAGATGTCGATAGAGTTCTTCGTATTGCTCTTCCGTGATTTCGTTTTTCGGCCGCTGCCAGAGTGCGCTCGCCTTGTTCAAGACTTCACGCGTAACTTCGCTGTCCTTGATGCTTTCGAGTTCGATTGGATACGCGATGTAATCCGAGTAACGGCGTACCAGATCGCGTAGCGCCCACTCGTCGAGAAGATCTTTCTGATCTGCTTTCAGATGAAGCTCGATGGATGTGCCGCGCGCGTTTCGCTCGGCAGGCTCCACGACGAAGGTGTCTTTGCCATTCGACGACCAACGCCATGCCTTGTCCGTTCCTGCTGCGCGCGAGATCACCTCCACCCGATCGGCCACGAGATATGCGCTGTAGAAACCAACACCGAACTGGCCGATGAGCGAGACATCCTTTTTCTGATTTTCTTCGAGCTCCTTCAAGAACGCGACCGAACCCGAACGCGCGACCGTACCGAGATTCTCAATGAGCTCGGCTTCGGTCATTCCAATGCCCGTGTCTTCAACGAGGAGGACACCGCGCTCACGATCCACCTTCAGGCGAATCACGAGAGCCGGTTCACCCTCGAGCAACGCCGGCTCCGTGATCGATCGAAAACGAAGCTTATCGAGCGCGTCGGACGCGTTGGACACGAGCTCGCGAAGAAAGATCTCTTTGTTGCTGTAGAGCGAATTGATGACGAGCGACAAAACTCGCCCGACCTCCGCCTGAAACGCATGCTCACCCATGGAAACCTACCCGTCCTTCTGGAACCGCTTTCAAGTTGACGCGAGGTCGAGGCGGGGCCGAGGAGCGGACCGGAATAGCCTGCTCTGGCTTTGAGGACCGCACCGCAGGCCCCAACGATGAGATCGCGTCAAATCGAAAGCGGTTAGGTGTAATCCTTTTCCATTCGTTCTTGATCTTCCTTGCAGCGGATGCAGAGGTTCGTCTCGGGGCGTGCTTCGAGGCGCTTGAGTGAGATTTCTTCAGCGCACTCTTCGCATGTACCGAACGTGCCATCTTCGATCTTCCGGAGCGCCTTCTCGATCTTGTCGAGGAAGATTTTCTCACGCCCGCGAAGGCGGAACGTGAACGATTGAAGGTACTCGCTCGAAGCGAGATCCATCTCGTCCGGAAGATCATTCGCATCGAGAGACATGTCCTCCTCGAGCGTCTGCTTGGCTTTCTTGACGATCTCGTCGCGCTTCTCTGTGAGCAGCGTCTTGAACTTCTTGAGCTGTTGCTTGTTCATTGGACGTGCCTCGGTCCTCTCGTCTCGGGCTGAGGTGGGCCCCAAAGCGTCTTTTACCTTGAGGGCGGAGCACCCTAAACATAGGTCCTCTCCCCGTCAACGTTTGAAAGGTGAACGACGCCGCGCGGGCCGCCGCCACACCCCGGTGTGGTTGTCGTTGCACCCTCGAAACCGCGGAGATACCGCAGGCAACCGATGTCGCGCTCGACTCCCCCCCACCCAACCGATTTGCCTGCGTGGATGGGCCGTCACTACGTGGGCATCGACGAAAATGGGATGGGGCCACGACTCGGCCCGATGGTCGTCACGAGCATCCTCGCCGAGGTGAGCGGGGACGAGAGCGCGAGACTCATGATTTGCGCCGCACGCGGCGCGCTCGCCAAACGTATCGGTGACTCGAAAAAACTCATCTCCTACGACGACAATGCTCTTGGTGAAGCATGGGCGCGCGCGATCGTCACACGCGCGGATCGCGCGGCAGCGACGCCGCGAGAGCTCCTTGGTTCGATCATGCTCGACGGCGAAAACACGCTCCGCGACGGGTGCCCTTCGCACCACGCGGAGCTGTGCTGGGGAACCGACGGCGAAGGTTTCACGGCACCGAATGATCTCGTGCGCACGTGCGACAACGATCTCGTTCGCCTCGAAGACAGGGGCGTGCGCGTCCTGCGAGCGCGCGTTGCCATAGTCTGCACGCGAAGACTGAACGATGCAGTGGTGCGCGGGCTCTCGCGCTTCGATCTCGATTTGCACACGATGGAGCGCCTGGTCCTCGCTGCACGCGGCGACGCGAACGCCGAGATTTACGCCATCTGCGGGAAGGTCGGCGGCTTCCACTTTTATGGGGATCGCTTCGGCCCTCTTGCGGATCGCCCTCGTACGACGCTCATCGAAGGCCGCGCGCGCAGCGAATACGAGGTGCCGGATGTTGGGCGGCTTGCGTTCGTACGCGACGCCGATGACTCTCACGCGATCGTCGCTCTTGCTTCACTCGTCGGCAAATGGGTGCGCGATCATTTCATGCGACGCATCGTTCGCTACCATCAGATGCGCGCGCCACATCTGCCGAACGTAAGCGGCTACCACGATCCGGTGACGGCGCATTTCATCGAGGCAAGCGCGCTCGTGCGCAAAGCGCAATGCATTGAAGATGCATGCTTCGAGCGCATCTCACGCGGGCGAAAAACTACTTCTTCAATGAAGGGGAAGGCGCCGGCGCGGTAGGAACCGCGGCCGCGACGAGACTGCGCAACTTTTCGGTTGCATCGTCTTTGGAGAGGCGCGCCTTGTCCCCGTCCGCACCACCCACCGCATACTCCTCGTCGCCAACACCCCACACGACATTGCCTTTTCGTGCGACGGAGAACTCGACTTTCGGACCGCCGGCCTTGCCTTCTCCTACCGGCACGATCACGCGCGCTGCTTCATCCCCCACGTCAGCAAGAGAAAGTGTGCCCGGCGTTGCTTTGATGGTCTTGAAAGCGTTTTTGGCTTGATCGGCATTGTCTTTGACAATCGACAAAACGCGCCATCGCTTGTCACCGTCTCTATAAAAACCCATGGCCGCAGGACCCACGCCCTTCCAAGCGAGGATATCTTTCGGCGAAAACACGATGCCGTGCGGGATGCGATTCGCCGCCGGCAGCACTTGCGCGGACGGCGGAAGAGTCTTTGCGCCAGGCAATTTTTCGCCCAAGTCTTTGCCAATTGCCGAGAGGATGGCATCGGACGATTTCGCAAGCTCACTCGGTGATTCTTGCTCATTCACATAGGCAAGCTCCGCGAGGTATTGCCCGCGCCAGACGTACGCGCGCCCGGTGCCGATGGCCCCGGCAGCGCCAGCAGCAAGGACCTTTGGGGTTGACGGATCGGCCGGATCTCCAGCGACGACGCGAAGCGTGTACATTGCATATGCACCCGACACGTCCCCAAATTGCGACAGGTTCACTTCGACGTTGCTGCCTTTACCCGCGTCATCGATATAGTGAAGAGTCACGAGGCGCTTGATACCGAAACGCATATAGACTTCGCACTCGCCGTCGAACGCCGTCGTGCAGATCTTGTCGATCGAGAGCTTGCCCTTGTCACCGTACGTCCGCACCTCGCCCTGCGGATCGATGCAGTACGCAGCAATCGTCCTTGTGAAGAACGGCGCGGAGATCGAATCGGTGACCTCGCCACCGCCGCCAGTGCACGCCCCAGCCTGCGCCACCGAAGCAACCGGAGGGGGGGGGGGCGGCGGCGGGGGTTGTCTTGGTTTGTCTTCCTTGCATCCCGCAGAGACAGCCAACAAGACGAGGAGAAAGAGACGCGCCTTCGACATGGCAGATTTCATACCTCACCCGCAACAGCGGCGCAGACGAGTTTGCGGTCGCCGAATGCGTTGTTCACGCGGCCAACCGTTGGCCAGAATTTGCGATCGCGCGTCCACGGCGCCGGGAAGGCGGCCACTTCGCGCGAATAAGGATGCGTCCATTCGCTGGACACGCACGCTTCAATGGTGTGCGGCGCGTGCTTGAGCGGATTGTCGTCGCGCGGTATGCGCCCCTCTTCGATCGCGCGGATTTCCTCGCGGATGGAGATCATCGCGTCGCAGAAGCGATCCAGCTCGGCGAGCGACTCGCTCTCGGTGGGCTCGACCATCAGCGTGCCGGCGATGGGAAAGGACATGGTGGGCGCGTGAAAACCGTAATCCATCAGGCGTTTCGCAATGTCGTCGACTTCGATGCCTACAGTCTTCTTGAATGCACGCATGTCGAGGATACATTCGTGCGCCACGAAACCTTGATTCCCTTGATAGACAACAGGGAAATGCGGCGCGAGCCGGTGCGCGACGTAATTGGCATGGAGGATGGCGTGGCGCGTGGCTTCCACCAATCCCTCGGCGCCCATCATCTGGATATAGGCCCACGAGATGAGCAGAATGCTCGCCGAGCCCCACGGCGCCGCTGCCACGGGTCCCACCTGCATGGAGCCGCTGGGTGAAATCACGGGTTTGCCGGGCAAAAACTCGGCAAGGTGCGCCGCAACGCAAATCGGGCCAACACCGGGGCCGCCGCCGCCGTGCGGAATGCAAAACGTCTTATGCAGATTCAAATGGCAAACATCTGCACCAATATCGCCAGGCCGGCAAAGTCCGACTTGCGCATTCATGTTTGCGCCGTCCATGTAAACCTGGCCGCCGTGCTCGTGAACGACGGCGCAAACGCGCTTGATTTGCTCTTCGAACACGCCGTGCGTGGATGGATAAGTGACCATGAGCGCCGACAGATGGCCGGCATGCGCTTTGGCCTTTGCCTCGAGATCGGCAATGTCGATGTTGCCGTGATCGTCCGTGGCAACGACGACGACATCCATGCCGGCCATCACCGCCGATGCGGGATTCGTTCCGTGCGCCGACGCCGGGATGAGACATACGTTGCGGTGCCCTTCGCCGCGCACTTCTTGGTAGCCCTTGATCGCGAGAAGCCCCGCGTACTCGCCTTGCGATCCCGCGTTCGGCTGGAGCGAGACGGCCGCAAAACCCGTGATCTCGCCGAGGGACTTTTCGAGCTCGGCGAAGAGCTCCGCGTAGCCCTCGGCTTGCGCGAGGGGCACGAACGGATGGAGCCCATTCCACTCTGGATCGGTGATGGGCATCATCTCCGCGGTGGCATTGAGTTTCATGGTGCACGATCCAAGGGGGATCATGGAGTGCGCAAGGGAGAGATCGCGGCTCTCGAGCTTGCGTATGTAACGCAGCATCTCCGTTTCGGAGTGATATGCGCGGAAGACCGGATGCGTGAGGTATGCACTCGTCCGGCGGAGATTTTTCGGGATGGCTTCGTTGCAGGATTCCGTAAGGCCACCGCCGATGATCGATCGAAGATCGGCGATGTCGTTCTCGGACGTCGTCTCGTCGAGGGTGATACAGACGCTCGTGGGAGAGAAGCGGCGAAGGTTTATCCACACTTCGTCTGCCCACTTCATCCAACGCGAAACCTCGTCTTCTCCGGCCTCGATTCGAAGCGTATCGAAAAATGCGGTGTGCGAGATCCGTAACCCCCCGTTGAGGCGCAGTGACTCGTAGAGCGCGCACGTCTTCTTGTGCACACTCTTGGCAATGGCGCGAATGCCCTCCGGACCGTGGTAGACCGCGTACATGCTTGCAACGATGGCGAGTAATGCTTGTGCAGTACAAATATTGCTCGTCGCGCGCTCGCGGCGAATATGCTGCTCGCGCGTTTGAAGCGCCATGCGCAAGGCCGGTTTCCCATTCGCATCTTCGCTCATGCCGATGATGCGACCCGGAAGCTTGCGGACGAAATCGTTCTTCGTGGCGAAGTACGCGGCATGCGGGCCGCCATAGCCGAGCGGAACGCCAAAACGCTGCGTGCTGCCAACCGCAACATCCGCGCCGAATTCGCCCGGCGGAACGAGGAGCGCGAGAGCGAGAATATCCGCCGCGACGACGAAGAGTGCGTCGGCCGCGTGCACCTTGTCAGCAAAAGGCGCATACGAGCAAATCTTACCGTCCGTGGTGGGATATTGCACGAGCGCGCCGAACGCTCCGATGGCGGCGAGATCGACGGTCTCGGGATCCCCCACTTCGACGTGCAGACCGACGGCCTTTGCACGCGTGCGCAATACATCGATGGTTTGCGGGTGACACGATGAGGCGGCGAAAAAGGTTTTCTTTCTATCCGAGCCCTTGAATTCATAAGCGAGATGCATGGCTTCGGCGGCCGCCGTGCTCTCGTCGAGCAGCGACGCATTCGCGACAGGCAATCCCGTGAGATCGATCACCATCGTTTGGAAATTGAGCAAAGCTTCGAGACGGCCTTGCGCAATCTCCGCCTGATAAGGCGTGTATTGCGTATACCATCCAGGATTCTCGACGATGTTGCGCAAGATGACCGGAGGGGTGATCGTCCCTGAATAGCCCATGCCGATATACGAGCGCCAAAGCTGGTTCTTCTGACCGAGCTCGCGCGCGCGCGCGAGGAGCGCGGCCTCGCTGATCCCTTGCGGGAGATGGAGCGGGCGCGACATGCGGATGGATGCGGGAACCGTGGCTGCGATGAGCGCCTCGAGCGACGGGAGCCCGAGCGCGTTCAGCATGCGTTGCTGCTCTTCGGGGCTCGGGCCGATGTGGCGGCGAACGAACGACTCGTGAGGCTGGAGGTGCGGGATAGACTGCGGAAAAGGGAAAGGCATGGACTGGGTTCCACTTACCCCAGAGTTCGCCATCGTTCTAGATTCACCGCGTCTATCGTGGTGTTATTCACGGTGCCCCTTTTATGGCACCTCGCGGGTGTGGCACGGAATCCAGGGCGAGATCAATGATGAGTCCGAAGCTCCATCGCAGTTCCGTTCGTCTGAGGGGCCAAGACTACACGCGAGCCGGCGCATATTTCGTCACGATCTGCGCACACGACCGCGCGTGCTTGTTCGGTGAGGTCGTCGGAGGAAACGTGCGGCTGAACGACGCGGGCGTGATCGTTGATGCCGTGTGGCGCGCAATTCCCAAGCATTTCCCCTGCGTGGTCGTCGACGAATTCGTTGTGATGCCGAACCACGTGCATGGTGTATTGGCGCTTGTGGGGGCGCCATTCATGGCACCCCGCAGCAAGGAACTCGAGGGCGCGATGAATCGCGCCCCTACGTTGGGTAACATTATTCGCACTTTCAAAGCGCGTGTGTCGGTTGCAATCCATCAACAGACACCATCAATCCGCGTCTGGCAGCGCAATTACTACGAACACATCATCCGTAACGACGAATCGCTGAATCGCATCCGCCAGTACATCCTTGACAACCCAACACGATGGGCTTTGGACCGCGAGAACCCTGCAAACACGCTACGGGGGACACGTATCGGTAGGGGCGCCATTCATGGCGCCCCGCAATAGCGGCGCGGAACCCGGGCGCGATAAATCGCGCCCCTACCGCACCGGGAGGACTCAACGCGATATAGAATTCGCCTTCAGCGCAGCGACAAACTTGTCCGGTGGAACGAACTCGTTGAAGCGCACCGTCTCGCGACCGTCCTTGTCGAACATGATGACCGTGGGCAACCCGAGGACGTCGTACTTCTTTTGAAGGCGCATGATGTCGGGCGCCTCATCGTCGGTTGCGTCGATGCGAATGGCAATGAAGCGCGCAGCTTCGGTGCGCACTGCGAGATTCGGAAACGTGTTGCGCTCGAGTTCCTTGCATGCTGCACACCACTCCGCACCAAAGTCGATGAGTACGGGTTTGCCTTCCGCAGCGGCCTTTGCGCGACCTTCCTCTTCGCTCGTGAGCCAGGCAATTTCTGGCGCGTTCGCGAGCTCGCGAACGATATCCCGAGCAACATCGTGGGATAGCGGAATCCAGCTCACGAACATGGCCGCGCCCATGACAGCCGGCGCAATGGACGCGAGCTTCATGGGTTTCGACAAGTGCGCAATCGGTGATTTGCGGCGCTCCGCCATGATGTGGACGATGCCGAGTGCGAGACCCACGAGAAGAACGCACGCGGCAACGGCGCCGAAGCGGTAGCTCGGATGGGCAACGAGATTGCGCACGGGTTCGAAGCGATCGCGCAGGTATGCGAAAGCCATGTACGCGAGACCAACGCCGCTCACCCACTTGATGCCCATCATCCATGCGCCGCCCTTCGGCAAACTGACCGCGAAGGCGCCCGCAATGAAAAAGAGGACGCCGAGGCCGAGCGCAAACGAGAAGAGCGCGGACGTGCCGAGCGCGTAGCTATGCGTCTTGCTGATGACGATGAGCATGCCCGTGAGGAACGGACCCGTGCACGGCGCCGCGATGAGACCCATGACGAGGCCCATCACGAAGGCGCCCTTGAATCCAACGCCGCCAACTGTGGACAGCCGGTTCGTGAGGCTCGCAGGCAATGCGAGCTCGAAAGCACCGAACATCGACGCAGCGAGCACCGCGAAGAGCAGCGCGAGAGCCGTCACGACGACCGCATTCGAGAGCGCGGATCCCATGAGTTTGCCCGTTGCAACCGAGAGGATGCCCATGGGCACGAAGAGTCCGGCGATGCCGAGCACGAACGTCGCCGAGAGAAGAGCTCCGCGCACGCGCGACTTGGCTTCCGTTGCGCCGAAGATGGAGACCGTGATGGGCACCATGGGGTAGACGCACGGCGTGAGGCTCGCGAGAAAGCCGAAGCCGAACGACGCGAGGACAGCCACGAGAGCGCCGTGCGTTTGAAGGATCTGCTCGAACCGGCCGGTCTCCGATCCTTGTCCCGCCCACGCCAGCGCGGGCACGAGCATCGCCAGCATGACGGCGATCGCGAACACGCTCCGAGGACGTCGACGGCTCAAGACTTCTAGCTTAGCAAGCTTGAAACACATCTTGCGAGCCCGTGCGCGAAGGAGAGCCGTGATGCTACGCTCGCGACCACGGCAAGGCTCATGTCTTCCTCACTCATGCAACAGCAACCTGGTCCTGATCGAGCGCTTGCTCGGCCGGGGGCTTGGGTCGATCTCGGGCTGACCCTCCCCATCTTTCTCGTCTACCAACTCGCCGTCGTCTTCCTCGGTGTGCAGAACGCGACCGACATGGTGACCGGGCAGCTCTTGCGCCTCAGCGCGGGCAACCGCGAAACCTATTTGCTCGTGACGTTCGCCATCGGCGTCGTCTTCGCTGCAACCTTTGGGTTGCTTGGACGAGGGCAAGCGTTTCGGCCGCGCAAGTTCTTGCAGATTGCAATTGAAGGTATCGTCTACGCCGTCGTGATGCGCATTGCTGCGGCGTACATCGTCGGGCGCGTCTTCGCGAGCACTGCCGGCACCATCAAAGACGAAGGCCGCTTCGTTGGTTTCATCATGTCGCTCGGTGCCGGCTTCTACGAGGAACTCGCGTTCCGCGTCGTGCTCTTCGGTCTCGGCGCGAAGATCCTCGTGTGGCTCTTCGCACGCGAGAAAGTGGCTCTCACCGGCACCGACGTATTCACGGGCGCAACCGGCGCACCGCGAGTCACAACGAAAAAGTCGAAGCTCGGGGCTGCGCTGATCATGCTCGCGTGGGCCGTCGTCTGCGCGATCATCTTCAGCGGCGTGCACTACGTCGGGCCGATGTCGGACAGCTTCGAGATGCCGTCGTTCGTCTTCCGCGCCGTGCTCGGTCTCGCGCTCACACTCATCTTCGTGACGCGCGGCTTCGCGGCCGCGGTGTGGACGCACACGGTCTACGACGTCTGGGTGCTGGTATTCAATTAGCCAGCAGTCGCGGGCGGCTCGGCGTCGGCGCGACTTGCAGCCGCGAGCGTGAGCGCGATGGCGCTTGCTACGGCCATCCCAAGAGCGCCGGCAACATACGGGGATCGCGGACCGAATGTCTGAAACATCCATCCGCCGAACGCAGGACCAAACACGCGCGCGAGCGCCGACGCGGATTGATTGGTGCCGAGGGTGTTGCCCTGCGCTCGAGGATCCGCACGCTTGGAAACATAAGCCGCAATCCCCGGCTGCGTGAGGCCGTTGCCAAGTGCAAGGAGACCGCTTGCGAGAACGAGCGCCGACAGTCCGAACGATGGCGAAATCGCGATGCCTGCAAAAGCGATGGCTTGAAGGATCGTGCCGACGCGGATGAGAACCGAATCGTCGTAGCGACGCGACAGCGGCCGAATGAGTGCACCTTGCACGCTTGCAGCAACGACGCCGACGAACATGAGCACGAGCCCCGTCCCGAACTCCGTGATTCCGAACTTCCTCGCGTTGAAGAGGGCAAAGGTTTGATCGAGGATCGTGAACGAAAGAATGAGGATGAAGTTGACGAGGATCGCACGCGCAACACCGGGTCTTGCGAATGCTTCGCGAGCAGCGGCGATGTTGAGCGGCGATAGGCTTCGCTTGCTTTTGGCACGCCGATCGATAGAGAGCGACTCTCGCAGGTGGAAGTACGCCCACGCGAAGTTCACGATCGAGAGAGCTGCCGCGACGAAGCAAGGCACAGCGCCCATGCGACCGCCGATGGGGATCCTTGAAAGCATGCCGCCGATAGCCGGGCCGAGAATGAAACCGAGGCCGAACGCCATGCCGATCATGCCCATGCCGCGCGCACGATCCTCGGGCTTGGTCACGTCGGCGATGTACGCGCTCGCGGTACCGATATTCGCAGTGGCAATGCCGCTCCAGATGCGCGCGAGAAAGAGCCACGCAACGCTCGACGCGTAGACGAGACCAACACCGAGCGAGGCCATGCCGACAGACGTGGCAAGCACGCTCCAGAGAAGCACCGGCCTTCGCCCCACGCGATCAGAGATGCGACCCCACACGGGCACGAAGAGAAATTGCATGAGCGAGTAGATCGAGCCGCTAAGTACCGTGCCGACGAACGCCGTCGTGTGGAACGTCTCGCTCGCCTCCTTGGCCAAAAAAGGCAACACGAGGCTGAAGCCGAGAATGTCGAGAAAGACGATGAGGAAGATGGCGCCGAGCCCCGGCACGAACCCTTTTCGTTCGCGCGTCTCGTTTGCCGGTGCAACGGCGTTCGTGTCAGGGGTCGAGGAGGGCATGGCCATCGAGATTCCGCGCTCGCTCCCTAGCAGGTTTTGCGAGCGTGGACGAACGCCTCGAGGTTGCCGCGCGGGCCTTCGATCACGCAGTCAGAGGTGCCGAGGATCTCGAGACCAGCGGCTGCGACGTCTGCAACGGCGCTCTCGATTGCGCTCGCGCGAAGGGCCGGATCGCGCACGACGCCACGAGACTTCGACGCCTCTTCGCGACCTACCTCGAACTGCGGCTTGACGAGAGCAACGAGCTCACCACCCTGCACGAGACAACGAACCACGGCGTCGACGAGTTTGCCGAGACCGATGAACGACGCATCGACGACGACGAGATCCGCGGGACCGCCAACCTGCGAAGGTTCGAGGGTACGCGCATTCGTGCGCTCCAGGACCTGCACGCGCGGATCGATCCTGAGCTTGTGGGCGAGCTGTCCATAGCCGACGTCGACGGCCACGACGCGCGCCGCCCCACGCTGGAGCAGGCAGTCGGTGAAGCCACCCGTTGACGCGCCCAGATCGATGCAACGCTTGCCGCGCGGATCGACACCGAACGCATCGAGCGCTCCCGCAAGCTTCACGCCTCCGCGCGACACGTACGGGTGGTCGCCCGCGCGGACGACGAGCGGCGCGTCCTCCGCGAGCATTGCGCCCGCTTTGTCGATGCGCGCCTCTCCGACGTAAACCTTGCCCGCGAGGATGAGTGCTTGCGCGCGCGCGCGCGTCGGCGCGAGGCCGCGCGTCACGAGGAGTTGATCCGCACGCACCCTCATGGCGACGTTGATGGCGATGTCGCGGCGTCCGCAGGAATGTCCGCGCGCGGATGGATCGCCTTGGCGAGCGTCGCAAGACCATCGGCAACACGCGGACCTGGCCGGAGCACCGTCTCATCGGCGAGGGGCACGACGTGATCGTTGATGACTGCACGAACTCTGTTCCAGCCGGGCGTGTCTTTGCGAATCCGTTCGGCTCCGTGCGTCTCGCCAACAGCCGCATTCACGACGACGTCCGGATCGACAATGAGCACGCGCTCGATGCCGAGCGTTGGATAGGCGCCACCTTCGGTGACGACGTTGTCGCCTCCTGCGTGACGGATCATCTCATCGGCGAAGCTGCCAGGGCCCGCGACGCTGAGTGGCTCGAGACCGAAGACGAGCAGCACGCGCACGCGCGGCTCGCCTGCAACGGCCTTTTCGATGGCGGCGATGCGTGCGTCCATCGACGTGACGCGCGCACGCGCTTCGGCAACGTGTCCCGTTCGTTCGCCGAGCCCGAGGATCATCGTGTTGATTTGCGCGAGCGACTCGGTCTCCGGGAAGTACGTGATCGCGCCGCGTTCTTCGAGTCTGTCTCTGAGCGCCGAACCCGCGGGGCCGCGCGCCCCGGTGACGAGATCGGGACGGAGCGCGAGGATGGCTTCGAAATTCGGATCCACGAAGCCGCCAACCTGCGGGAGCTTCGAGACCTCCGGGGGCCAATCGCAGTAACGCGATCGGCCAACCACGTCGCTCCCCGCACCGATGACGAAGAGCGCCTCGGTGGTGGAAGGCGAAAGCGAGACGACGCGAGGACTCGACGATGCGTCGGTTGCCTGCGCGGCGCCACCACCTTTCGCACGGCAAGCCGTCAGCACGACGGCGAGGATCCAGCCCCATTTACGTGCAAAATGCATTTATGTTACCCGCGGTCGAGCAGGCCATACTTGTGCAGTTTCTCGATGAGCGCGGGCCGCGAGACGCCGAGCCTTCGGGCCGTTTCACTCTGGTTTTTGTTCGAGCGATCGAACTCGGCAAGGATGATGGATCGCTCGAATGCTTCGACGCGTGCGCGAAGAGGGCGGCTCGGACCTGGATCGCCACCCGGGGACAGAGAACGCGACGAGCTCTGCGGAGCCTGATCGAGAGATCGCCAGAGCGCGAGACTCAGATGGTCTTCGGCGGTGAGTGCGAGCAGGCGTGCGACCGTGTTTTCGAGCTCGCGCACGTTGCCCGGCCACGTGTGCACTTTCAACGCATCGACGAGCGCGGGATCGACGGAGACGGGCCCCATGCCGTAGCGATCGGCGTAGGTGTGCACGAAAGCGTGGACGAGTGGCTCGATGTCGTCGAGTCGTTCGCGCAGCGGCGGGACGCGAATGGGCACGACGTTGAGGCGGTAATAAAGGTCTTCGCGAAAGCGCCCCGCCTTTGCCTCGGCAGCAAGATCGCGGTTGGTGGCGACGACAAGACGAACATCGACGTGCTCGGCACGGCCGCCGACGGGCTGCACTTCGCCCGACTGAAGTGCACGCAGCACCTTCGCTTGCATCGACATGGGCAGCTCACCGATCTCGTCGATGAACAGCGTGCCCTTGTCGGCCTGCTGGAAATAGCCAACGCGCGATTGGTGCGCGCCGGTAAACGCGCCCTTCGCGTGACCAAAGAGCTCGGACTCGGCAAGCTCGCTCGGAATGGCGGCGGCGTTGAATCGTACGAGAGGTTTCTTGGCGCGACGCGAGTGCGCGTGCAACGTGGCGGCGAGAACGTCCTTGCCAACACCGCTCTCGCCCGTGAGCAGCACGGTCACGTCCTTCGGCGCAACGCGCACCACGACGTCGAGCACGCGGCGGATCGCCGGGCTCTCGGCAATGATGGGCCGGCCGATCGACGCCTCGGTGCGCAAGCGCGCATTTTCGAGTTTGAGGCTGCGTTGCTCGACGGCGCGCCTGACCGCGAGGACGATCTCGTCGGGATCGAACGGCTTCGGCAAATAGTCGAGCGCGCCGGCCTTCATGGCACTCACCGCGACGCGCTCGGAGCCGTGCGCCGTGAGCATCATCACGGGGACGCTCGGATCTTGCGCGCGGAGCGCTGCGAGAACCTTCATCCCGTCGACGTCCGGCATAGCCAGATCGGTGAGGACGACGTCGGCGCCGTGAGCCTCGAATGCAGCGATACCGTTTGCACCACCGTCGGCGGCGTCGACTTCGAAGCCGGCATCTCCGAGAACGGCCTCGAGCGTGAAGCGCATCGAAGGCTCATCGTCGATGACGAGGACACGTGTCATCGACGCGACCCTATATCATGTGCGCGGCATTGCGATTGCGTCAGCACCAACGCGGGCGGGTTTGCAGCAGGGGTTCGGCAGCTTTGCTCTCTTCGCGCTGGCCGCATCCGCGCACGCCGGAAGAATGATCGTGGCGGTGGTGCCGCGTCCACTCGTGCTCTCGAAGCTTAGCGATCCGCCGTGCTGCTCGATGATGCCGCGCGCAATGGCGATGCCGAGCCCCGAACCACCCTCCTTCGTCGTGAAATACGGCTTGCGGATCCGATCGAGAATCTCCGGAGCCATGCCTGCGCCCCGATCCATCACCTGGATCTGCGCGGCGCCGTCGGCGCAGCTCTTGGCGACTTCAATGCTCACCGTGGAGCCGACGGGCGACGCCTGCATCGCGTTGAGCACGAGGTTCAAGAGAGCCTGGCGCAGCTTCTTTTCGTCCGCGCGAAGCGAGAGCTCGCGCGAGCCTCGCACCTCGAGATTCACGCCGGCATCGGCTGCACGCGTCTCGAGAAGGAGTGCAAGCTCGCCTGCAACGTCGAAAGGCCGCGTCTCGACGATGTCGAGTTCGCCGAGTCCGCGTGAAAAAGAGAGGAAGCCGTCAACGATGTGCTGCAAGCGTTCAGCCTCGGCAGCGACGATCGTGAGGCGCTCTTTGACCTTGGCGTCGGTCGCGTTCCGCGCGACGTGAGAGGAGAGCCCTTTGATGGCCGCGAGCGGGTTTTTCACTTCGTGAGCGAGACGCGCAGCAATGCCCTCGAGAGCGCGGGTGCGGCCTTCGTTCTCGTCGCAGAGCTCCTCGCGACGCACGGCGAGCTCGAGGCCGATATGCTCGTAGGCGCGCGTGACGCCGCGACCGATCTTGAAGCACCCTCCAGCAGCGACGAGGCCGCTGATGAGGGAGAGTGCAACATATTCGTTGGTTGCCCATTCGATCTGCGGGCCGAGCCCGACGAGCTTCGTGTGCGCGGCGAGGGCCATGACACCGAGCCCGATGACGAAGCCTCCGAAGAGCAGAGGTCGCCGATCCGCGAGCTCCGGGTTCAGTGCCGACGTGAAGAGAACCGGCACGGTCATGAGCAAGAGCGGACTCGCAAGGCCGCCGGTATTCAAGATAGAGACGAGGATCGCGAGCAGCATCACGGTGAGCGCGATCGTCGTGCGATGACCGCGACGAACGTCGGCGACCGCCGCGGCGATCGTGCACGCGGCATAGGATCCAAATTGGATGGCGATGCGAACCTGCGGAGCGCCGCTAAAAAAAAGCACGCCGAGAACGATGACTTGAAAGGGCAGCATCATTCCGAGACGTCTGCGCGACGTGGCATCCAACATCTCGGCGAAGACGCGACTTCGCACGGCGAGAAAGCGGGCGTTCTGCTGACGCTCTTGCGGGGAAAGCTCCCTGCGCGCGTCCGCACGGCGTTTGAGGTTGTCGCGAGTCATCGCATTCATCGCGTCTCTCAAAAGCATACCGCCCGAACCTCGCCTGTCCGATGCCCTGCAAAGAATACGCGTTTCGTTCGATTCCAAGCGCGAACGCGGATGGTCTGCGTGCGGAGCCATTTTGAAAAAACTTGACCCTTCGCGAGATCCCATGGCCTCTTGGGCGCGCTGTCGCACGCGAATTTTCGCGTGCGCTCTGACGGAGGCGATGTGTGATGAGAACTACTTTATCGTTGGTGACGGGTATCGCGTTGGCGCTGGTGGCGCCCACAGCGTTGGCGCAAACCCAGGCGGGGCCACCACCGATGGCACCTGCGGCTCCACCGCAGTACGCGCCCGCGCCCGCACCTGCAGCACCGGAGGACCCCCGCTCGGATCACGAGAGGTATGCGGTGGGCCACCTCGCGGTGGGTTACATGGGATTCATGAACATCCCGCTCGACAATGCACCGGGCAACTACCTTCAAGCTCCCGCTGCCGGCGTCCGCTATTGGCTCAACGACAGGATGGGCATCGATGCGGGTATCGGCCTCGCGTTCACGAGCGGTTCCACGAAAAACACCAATGGAAACCAAACAACTACCACCGACGACCCGAGCCAGCTCGGTCTTGCCCTGCACGGCGGCGTACCCCTCGCCCTGGCACATTACAAGCACTACAAGTTCCTGATCGTTCCAGAGGCGAATATTGCCCTCGCTCATTCGAATGAAAAGGTTGCTGGCGCGAACGACATCTCTCACAACGGTTTTCACTTCGACATTGGCGCACGCGTCGGCGCCGAGATTCATTTCGGCTTCATGGGTGTCCCGCAGCTTTCACTTCAGGCAAGCCTCGGCCTGCTCCTCAAGTACGATCACTGGTCGCAATCGACGGACCTAGCGGGGGGTGGAAAGGTATCTGGCTCGATCAACAAGACCTCGTTGGCTACGACGGCGTACAACAACCCCTGGGACATTTTCGCGGGCAACATCTTTGCCCTTTACTATTTTTAGGCCTCCCTACGGAGAGAGTTCTGCGCATGCGCCGTCGGGCAAAAACCCGGCGGCGCGTCCGCGTCTGAAAAGCTCTTCGAGAGCGCGTCGAACATCCTGGGGTGCGTCAAGGGTGTCCTGGTTGGCATACATGGCGAGGTAGCGATCGAGTGACGCTGCATCGAGACCGATGTCGCTCCTCGTCTCTTCGGCGAGCAATGCACGCGCGACCTCTTCGTGATGCTCGACGGCCCAGCGGATCGACCTGCGACACACGCGTGAGATCGTCTCGATGGATGCAGCACCGAGGGTGCGCCGGATCGCATTCCCGCCAAGCGGGAGGGGCAACCCATCAGTTGCATGACTCCATGCTTCCCCGATATCGACGACCTTCACGGTGCCTTCGCGCTCGTAGAAGAGCCGGCCTTCATGGATAAGCAACGAGGCTTCGACGTCGCTGCTTCGCAAGGCCTCGAATGCAGCGGCATAGGGCGCAATCGGCACGACGACGGAGTGAAACTCCGAGAGTAACAAACGCAGCACCATGGTGGCCGTGGTTCGCAATCCAGGCACGCCGATGCGCTTTCCACGCAGCGACGCGAGCGAGCGCGGCTCGCGTGCGACGAGCACGGGGCCATAACCCCGCCCAACCGACATGCCGTGCGGCAAAAGCAGGTAGTCTTTCGCAACGCGCGCGTACTGCGCGATGGAAACGGCGATGACGTCGGCGGCACATGCTTCGGCGCGCTCGTTCAAAGTCTCTGTGTCCGCACGCTCCGCCTCGAACGTCAGGCCTTCTGCGTCGACCTTGCCATGAAGCAACGGCCAAAACATAAAGATATCGTCGCTGTCGGGCGAGAATGCGAGCTTGATAGGGTTTCTCACGTTGCGTGAACGCTACAAGCTTTACGCTGCTCCATCCTCTCTTTCTGGTAGCGTCCGTCCCATGCGCGTCGGAATGCTCGAGAAAAACGGAATTCGTGACTTTTATGCTCTCGAAAGCAGCCGCGTTGCGAGGCGCTTCCGGGGTTCGCCGTTCGAAGACGCGTCGCTCGAAGATCAGCCGACAACCTGGTTGCAATCCGAGCTTCGTGCCCCGGTTCGGCCATCGAAGATCGTGTGCATCGGACGCAATTATGCGGCGCACGCAAAAGAGATGGGGGGCAACGTGCCCGCCGAGCCGCTGCTCTTCTTGAAGGCGCCGTCCTCCCTCATTGGTCACGGTGACACCGTGTTCTTGCCGCCCGAGAGTGCGCGCGTCGAACACGAAGCCGAGCTCGCCGTTGTCATTGGCAAGCGCGTACGCCACATTCCACGGGAGCAAGCGATGTCGGCCGTCTTCGGTTACACGTGCGTCTGCGACGTCACCGCGCGTGATCTGCAAAAGACGGACGGGCAGTGGTCGCGCGCCAAGGGCTTCGACACCTTCTGCCCGGCGGGGCCGTGGATCGAGACCGATCTCGATCCGAGCAATCTCAATATTCGCTGCCTCGTCGATGGCAACGTTCGCCAAGATGATCGCACGTCGAACATGATCTTCGACGTGCCAACACTCATCGCGTACGTGAGTCGCGCCTTCACGCTCGAGCCAGGGGATCTCATCGTGACCGGCACGCCCGAGGGCGTGGGACCCATCGTCAACGGAAACTGGCTCACGGTCGCCATCGACGGCATCGGCGAGCTCACGGTCCACGTGGCGAACGCGGTGCATTGACGAACGCGCGCGTAAAAGCATGTTTCCCAGCCTGCTGCGCGAATCGATTCGTCGGTTGGGCGCTGCGGTGCCTGCGCACGTACGAAAAGTACGCTTACGCGGGCTCCTCGCGCTCCGCCCTAGCCTCGATTCGCTCGCGACGGCTGGTA
>WQYX01000045.1 GCA_009781005.1 Polyangiaceae bacterium
GCGGTTGGGGAACTTCTCGGAGGGCGAAGTTCGCCGGCTCTACGAGCAGCACACCACCGAGACGGGGCAGGTCTTCGAAGAGTCGATCTACCCGAAGGTGATGGCGCTCACAGGCGGGCAGCCATGGCTTGTCAACGCGTTGGCGCGAGAGCTCACCGAGAAGATGCCGGCGCTCCAAGATCGCTCGCGATCGATCACTCTCGATGACGTGGATGAAGCCAAGGAGCGACTCATCCTCCGGCGCGACACCCATCTCGACCAGCTTGTGGACAAGCTCAAGGAAGACCGAGTCCGGAACGTGATCGCGCCTATGCTCCAAGGCGAGGAAGCTGCGGGGCGCGCCACACAGGAGGACCTCGCGTATGTCGCCGATCTCGGTCTCATCAAGCTGAGTGGCCCCGGAAAGGGAGAGATCGCCAACGAGATCTACCGGGAGATCATTCCCAGAACGCTCACCTTCGTCACCCAACTCGACCTGCACGGCCGCCTCTCTGACACGGCCTTCCTTCTACCCGACGGCCGGCTCGACTTTCGCGGGATGCTCGCAGGCTTCCAGCAATTCTATCGAGAGAACTCCGAGGTTTGGAACAAGCGAGCGGTCTACGAGGAGGCGGCTCCACAGCTTCTCCTGCAAGCCTGGCTGCAGCGCGTGGTCAACGGCGGCGGGCGGATCGAACGCGAGTATGCGCTTGGAGCAGGGCGCGCGGATATCTTCATGCGCTTCTTTCGGCAGTTGAATGGAAAGAGAGCCGAGCAGCGGTTCGTGATCGAGATGAAAGTGGTGCGCGAGCGCCGCTCGGTGGAAACGACGATCGCCGAGGGATTGACCCAAACGGCGAAGTACGCCGATAAGTGCCATCCCGATGAAACTCACTTGATCATCGTCGATCCGAGCGAGCGAAGTTGGGACGAGAAAGTCTTCGTGCAAGAGCGCAGCGCCGATGGTCGCTCGGTTACGGTGTGGGGCATGTGACGAAGAGGTGAACCAGCGCCGAGCATGTTTGCCTCGGCGGGGAACGAAGCCGCTGCGCGGCGGTTGTTGTTCTCAGCGGACGTTAAGGCGTAGCCTTCAAGGGTCAGCCACTGCGAACGAGCCGGCGCTCATCCGACCTTCTCGTGCTGCTGGCTCCGAGAAGACCTTCCCAATTGGGAACCTCCATGGAGGTTGGACATCAGGTCCACCGAGCAGGTGTCGTGTCCCATTGGGCGCCTCCTGGCTCGCCGCTCCGGGCTTCATTCCGCCGCGTTTCGTCGGTGGCCCATGCAAACCTGTCAGCGTCCACGCACCGACGAAACGCTCACAACATGTTTGAACTATTCGTCTGTCGGGTCCGTCGGGTCCGTTGGTGTGGGCGGCGTCACCGGAGGCGAGACGTCCGCTGCGGGTGGCGGCGGCGTGGGCGCTGGCGGTGTGGCAGCGGCATTGGGCCGTATTTGCGATCCTTGCCATTCGACGATCGGACGCAAAAGGCGCTCGACGAGCGCATGGTCGTCGGGGTTTTCATCCATGTGCGCCGCGGTAACGAGAACGAAGCTGCGAAGCGCAGCGCGCGCGGCAAGAAGCGGCTCGCGAACGAGGACGGGGTCGGCCATCTGCCCCGCCTCCGTGATGCTGAGGACTTCGCCATAGGCTTTGTGATCCTTGATCAAACGCTCGAGAAAGCTCTGTCCGCCCAGCTTCGCGAAGTGTCATCACCGTCAAGGCACCAAGACACTCTGCGCGAGCGCGATCGCCGCGGTGACGATCACGCCTCCCGCGAGGACGCGCGCGACGCGTGCGGCGTTCGCTTGTGACCAAACCCAGACGCAGAAGCCCGCCATCACGCCGAGGTACGCCGCTGTCCACGCGCGCCAGAAATATCCCGCGTGCGGGCTGTAGAAAATGAGCGCCGGATCGGCTTCGCGAAAGACGAGCGCCTGGCCAATCCGCAAGATCGCGTAGAGCGCGCCAGCGGCTGTCAGTGCCGCGATCGTGACAAGAGCGAGCCGTATGCGGGTGGGCTGTTGGTCACTCATGGGTCGAGGCGATACGAGGGCATTCGGGATCCGAATTCAAATTACCGGTAACGAACTCCGAGACGATCTTGCATCCGCCGCGACATACACGAGAAAGCGTGCATGATGCACATGCGTGATCGCGGAAGCGTCGCAAGCCTGGCTCGTCTGCCCAGCCGCGGCGCAGATCGCGGACGTGAAGCGCAGTAGGGGGTGCGAAGCTGCACGGGGCAACGTGCCCGTCGATGCCTACGGCGCCGAGCGCAGCACCGGCTTGGCAGCCGAAGATGCCCCAGCGCATGAGCGTCTCGGGATGTTCGTAGAGATCCGCATCTGCCGATAAAAACGGCACGAGCGCGCAGTCGATGCGAAGCCTGAGACGTGCTCCGTGCTCCGCGGTGAGCTCGCGAAGCAGGCTCCCGAGGCTGCGTGCTTGCGAGAGGGAGAGGCGCTGTGCGAGGTAGTCGAGCGATCGCGCGCGCCCCTGCGGCTTGTACCGAAGCAGTTGCACTTCGCGCGCGCCGAGCGCGGCTGCGCGTCGGATGGTTTCGCGCACGCGTTCGAACGACGTGCGGGTGAGAACGATGTTGACTCCAACGTTCACGCCCGATGCCCCGAGCTTCGCGATCACGGATTCGGGCGCGTATGTCTCGCCGATGCCATCATAACTTACGTTGACTTGCGCGAACGCTTTGAGCTGTTCGAGTTTGCGATCGCCGATGCCGAGTCCGCTCGTTGTCACGACCGGAGTGATGCCGCGATCGTGCGCGGCCTTTGCGAGCATGGCGAGATCGTCGCGCAACGTTGGCTCGCCACCGCCGAATGCCACGGTGAAGACGCCCGCGTCGCGCAAGGCATCGAGCGCGGCTTCGATCTCGGCGCGCGGAGGTTCGATACCGTCCGGACGCGCGTCGATGTAGCAGCCCGCACATCCCGCGGCGCAGCGCGACGTCACGGCGAGGTGAACCTCGATGGGCATGCTCAGATGCCCGTCGTCCGACCAGATCGCGCCGCCGTCGAGACCGAGTGTGCGCACGCCGTCGCGATCGAGCGCAACGATCGCCGCCGTGTGTTCGAGCTTCACCCATGCGCCGAACGGCTCGTAGCGGACGATCACGGTGCTCCTCGAGGATCGTCAGGAGTCTCGTCGTCGTCGGTCGCAGCGCGATGTTCGTCGTTCCCGACGATGCGCACGGGTTCGTCGCGCATGGCCGCGCACACGGCCGCGAACACGGCGCCGCCGATCGCCGCGCTCACGAACAGAGTGTCGATGACGCTGCCGACGCTCGAACAGTTCGCGCCGTGACCGAGCCGCACCGCAATGACGTGCTCCGGCAAAGGTGTACTCTGTACGTTGCTCACAGGCCCAGCCCTTCGAGGTACGTCACGTCAACGTGTTCGAGCACGAGGAACGCGGCTCCGATGGTTGCGCCTGCGCACACGACGGCGCGCGCCGCACGCGCAGGCATTCGCGGCGATCCGGCGGCGGCCCACACGCGTGCGACGAAGAGCACGGCCGCGAGCGCGACACCGAACAAGAGGAAAGGGGTTGCGTTCCCCGTCTCGCTAGTCTCGTAACGCGACGCGAGGAGTCCTCCGGCGATTCCAACGAACGCGGCGTAGCCAAGGATGAGCGGCGTTGTTTTGCCGAGTGCACACGCGATTGACCGACCGGGCCGCGCGGCCGTCGCGATCGCCCCGATGGCGAACACGACCATCGCCGCGATCGTCGCGAGGGACGCACGATGGATCAGTAGGCGGCGTCTGAGGCGCGTCAGATCCCGCAGAAGGTTTGGATCCGCGCGATCCCCGGCTCGCCGTGCTTCGTCGACCGCTGCACTCATCTCCCCACGCGCAGTGAGCAGCGCCGTGAGATTGCGCGCAGCGGTTTGCGTAGCGAGACGAGGCGCCATGGGATCTTCGAGGATGCGCCGATCGAGTTTCATCGCGTCGTCGGGGCGGTCGAACCTCTGAGCGTACGCCTCGGCAGCGAGCAACCAGACTTCGACGCGCACGAGGCCCGGCGGATATGTCTCGGCGCGGGCGACCAATCGATCGAGTTGCGAGAGCTTCGGATCGCGACGCACGCGCTCGAGCTCTTTGAATGGCCCGAAGTCGCCTTCAGCATGATCACGAAGCACCGCCGCGCGCGCCTCTGCGAGAGGAGCGCGATCGCTGCTCGGATTGCGCGTGCACACTTCGTCGTACGCGGTGAGCGCTCGTGCGAAGTCGAACGCAGCGTCGGCGCGCTCGGCTTCTTCATAGAGCGCATCTGCGCTTGCTTCGCCGGCGTCGTTCTCGGCAGCGCGTGCTCTCGGCACGATGACTATGAACACGACGACGACCAAGATGCATTCGAGCGCGCGCTTCATATGCACTCTGCACGTGTTTTCACCGGCACGCGCGGAAAGGTCACACGCCGCATCGGCGTTGTCCATGGTAGACCGCGACCTCGCGTCAACTTCAAAGCGGTCCAGCGGTTTTCGTCATGTCAAAGGGTGCGTTGAAAAAAGGGGTTGTGATTGCGGCTCTCGCAGCGCTCACGGGCTGCGGGCGCTCGTGCAAAAACGATCGTCCGTATGTTCCGTACACGGTCGACGACGCAGCACCTTCCGGTGTAACGCCTGCGGCGAGCGCGCAGCCGTTGCCCGCGGACGCAGGCTCCGCGATCGAATTTTCAACGGTGCTGCCTCCGGCAACGATCACGTTCAACGCGGGCAACGTCACGCTGCGCGCACCCGCGGGCAGGGAGCTCGCGCTCGTTCTCGTGGTCGATGTCGATGAAGATGGAAAGTCAGACGCGCTCGCGGTGCTCCGTCCGTCGGCCGACGTGAAGGCGGGGGATGCGCCGCCGAGCGAGCTTGCCTTTTACTCCGGCGCATCGGCACCCGATACGCCACCAACGATTCTCGCTTCTGCGCCGCCGTTGCCGATCGGTGCATCATGCACGCCTGTCTTGCGTCTCGAACGCGTCGGGCCGAAATCGGCGGCTGCCGAACTCGGTGCCGCGTGTCCGACCGCGAGTGCTCAGCGCGGCATCTTCGTGGTGCGCCTCTCGCAAAATCCGGGTGTCGCGTTCGACATGCTCGTGCGCGATCCCGTTTCTGCACCGAAGCTCGCGATCGATGTCGACGGCGCCGATCGCGATCACGACGGTATCGACGACGTCACGCTGCTCGTCACCATCGACGGCGGCGGCCCGCCTTTCGAACCCGGACCAAAGCTCACGGCGAAGGTTGCATTTTTCGATCGGAGCGCGGGACTTAGCCGCGATCCGGGCGAGCCCGAGGCATCGCTCAAAGCCATTGCCGCGCAAGCCACCGCACGTGCGCAGAGGAGCAAAGACGCTGCGTCGGTGCCCGTGCTCGTGCAGCAGATGCGCGCGCTCTATCGGGCCATTTGTGATGAGGGTGGCGCGCCGCGTTTCGTGAAGGCACCCGGCGGTGGAGGCGCCGTCGCGTGCGGCACGAGCAAACCCCTCGAAGATGCGGGCGTCGCCGAGGTTCGCGCGTACGTCGCGTTGGGCAACGCACTTGCCGCGGTGACCGCGGCGGAGGTGGCGCAGCTTCCACCCGCGACGAAAACCGCGGCAAAGACGACGGAGCTCTCGCAGCTTCTCGAGCAGATTGCGCCCGTCTCGCAGGCCACGAGCGTGCGCACGCTGACGGCGACCGTCGCGAAGACGCGTGCGGCGCATCCGGCGTGGGGACCGCTCGCGTTCGAGGCGAGCGGCAAGCTGCTCGTTCGTGGCGGCACGAACGTCGTGCGCGTCGATCCCGAGTCGGGCGAAGAGACGATCGCGGACGTCGCTCCGTGGCCTTCGCAGGTCCTCTCGCCCGACGGCAAGAGCCGCTGGCTCGAGGCGTATCACGCGTGCGAGGGCGTTGCGCTCCGCACCACCTTCGTGAACGACACAGATGGCGACTTGAAAGACGTGCTTTTGCCCATCGCGCCGGTGCTCGGCGCGCGCTGCTCTGGGGCACGCGGAGAAGCCGCTGTCGCGGTGCCGCTCGCGTGGACTTCGCGCGGGCTCGAAGCCGTTGTCGCGGGCGAGCTGCTCCTGATCCGTCCCGAATCGGCGCGGGCAACGATCCTCGCCTCCACTCTCGATGAGCCTCCGCCTCTTGGATCAGCGCGCTCGCCAAACGGCAAAATGTTCGCGGTGCCAGTTCGCGACAGCGTTCTCGTTCGCGGCGCGCGCTCATGGCGCGCTCGCGCTCCCGAGCTCGAGCCCTACACGGCTCTTCGCGGCTGCACGGTGAGCGACGACGGCACCCACCTCGCCTGCGAGTCGCGCGGCAAAGTTTTGGTTGCAACCTTTTAGTTGCACCGCTCTCTTGTCTTCGTGTCTCACTTCACGAGGACGTTGTTGATCGGCTTCACGCTCATGCCACCCGGGTACGCGTAGCTCACGGCCGAATCCCAGCCCCAAATCGTGATGCCGAACGGCGCATCGCTCTTTATTTCGTGTCGACCATTATCGCACTTGCCTTGGGGCTCGAAGTTGCCTGTCACGAGATCCGTGCGCGTGTATTCATAATCGCCGCTGCTGCCAACAGGCATCCACCCGGCCAGCGGGCCGTCGGCGCAATCGAGCATGACGTCATGAAAGACGCCGTCGTCGCCCTTGGCACGAACGAGCACGAGGTTCGTTTCAGGATACGTTGGATCGGTGAAGAAGATATACGAGCTCTGAAATTCCTTTGCGGGCACGACGTTCACGAATTCCGGGTCGCCGGTACAGCCTAGAGGGGTGGATGTATCCAAAAGATGGCAGCCCGTCATGTGAGCGGAAACATAAATGGGGTGATCGGCGTCCTGAGATTTGACGACGTAGGGCCCTGCGCCGTCGAACTGGGCGAGCTGGCCTTTGCTCAGCGTGGTCGGCGCGCCATCAGGGACTGCGGGCTCCCAGGTCAGCACCGTGCCGTCCACCAACCCCATGATGCGCCACGGCGGAGTCTCCTCCGCCGTCCCCGGAATTCGATTGCGATAACGGACGAGTGCATATTCGCTTCCCAGTACCTTGACGGGCGGAATCTGTTGATGTGCGGAATCGCAGGTCCCAACGTTGCTTGGAATGTCGACGCACGTCATGCTCGACCACATGCCAATAGGCTTGTTCGATTGAATCGCGCTCCCATCGAGCGAATACTCGTTCGGTTGTTCGAACAAAATCATCTGCCCTCGATCGAGGTTGTAGGTGGTCGGCGTGCCTGCGGTTGCAGCACTTACGCCGGGTCCACCCAAAATGTCTTTCGCCGGCAAAATCGTGATCTGCGTTCCATCTTGCGCGGCGACGAAGTGAGTTACTCCAGGCGATACGTTCACTTCGAACGGGCTTATCGCAACGTAATTCGTATCCCAAGATGCCGTGGGAAGAAGCAGTGTGGCGCTCGTGAAGGCGGCTGATTCGCCGCCGTAAGGATAAATGTCATAGGCCGCAACGGGACGGTCCGTGGCCAGACGATCGCCGTACGAAAGGCGGGTGCCGCTGCCTTGGTTGAGTCCGGCGCTCGCGGTGCCGGCCGGGCAATAGTTACCTGACAAGAAAACGATGGCAATACTACCTGCCGGGATCTGGTTGTCGGCGATTGGCGTGTACGTGGTTGCCTGCCCGCTTCCTGACGGGATGAACGCAATCTTGGAGATGTCAAGCGGCTTTCCGTTGTAATCGCCGGAAAGCGTAACGGGCGAATTCCACGTATTCGCGATGAATGCCGCAAAGCAGTCGATGGAATTAGAGGAGACGGCATTATCGGGAGGAACGGCGTAGAACTCGCAGCCGACACTTCCACGGTCCGCCGCGGCGCTCGCACACGCATCTGTGCAAGCGGTCGTGCGTGTGTCGCAACCTTCCGAGTCTGCGCAGCTCTGAAGGAGATTGCCGTTGCAGTCGAGGACGGAATGGCGATCGGACGAGCAACGATTCTCACACTGCGGTGGGCTGAGAAAGCCGCCGTCGTTGGCAAAAGGATCCACCACGGCCGGATCCGTGTCATCAGTGCCCTTGCATCCGTGAAGGCCAATCAAGAGAAGGGATGAGGACATCAAAAGAGCGATGCTGGTCGGATGACGCATGAAAAGCACTCCTTTCAAGCGAGATGGGCGCCTCGTCAGAGGCCTGCCGAATACCAACCAAGCATGTCGTGTACCGTACGCGCCCTTTCGTCGCCGACAACGATCAGGTCAACGTCAACGAAACGTGAACGTGATCGTAGTCGTGGTCGTTGACCGCGACGGCGACGAACTGCTCGGGAGCGAGGCGTTGAGGCAGCCGTCCACCCTCACATGTGACGTGGAGCTGTCGTGCAGAGTACATCCGTTGGATCGCGTGTACTTTGCAGGCATTGGATTCGTTCGTCGTTGCAGCGCACCACGAGAACGCCATTCGCTAGGAGCGTGGCCAACGGAGTGCCTGCACGCTGGACAACCGCGTGTGTCGGGGTCTTGTCGTTGCATCCGCCAGACATGAGCAGATCGATCTGCCGGCCCGCCGCGATGACTTCGACGCGGTTGAAGCGTGCCTTGTTGGCGCCCGTGTCGAGCGAAACGACGATGGGTTTGAGTTTGCTTGCGAGATCTCCGGCATACGTCGGATCGGCTTTCGCGTCGTCGGGATGCGGCGCGCGCATCGCAACCATGTACGCGATGGCTTTCTGCTGCACCTCCACGGGCATCCCCGCGCTCACCATTGTCTGAGGCTTTGGCACGGGTCGCACCGGCATGGCGGGTGTGCTCGCGTCGGGCGATGGAGTCGCCGCAGGCGACGGCGTTGCAACCGGACCCGATGCGATGGCCGGAGGTGTTTCGACGACCGACGCGGCAGCCGCTGCTGCATCGACCGCTGCGGGAGGCTCACGCTTTTCTTCGCATGCTGTGGAGGCAAAGAGCACCAACACGAGGGCGCTTTTTCTCAAATCCATGGTGGCGCCTTTAGCACGTTCCTGCAGTTTTCTTGGCCACTCATCGCAGGGTTGATACGACCGCGAAATGCAACTTCCTGGGCGCCTCAAGACGACGACGCTCGGTGATTTGCTCGGCGTGATCCATAGAAACGCGTCGACTGGAACCCTCGAACTCGCAGAGTCGAACGGGCGCATCCACCGCGTCTTCCTTGCGCGCGGACTCATCACGGCCGTCGAACTCGATTGCGCCTCTCTTGCGGAGAGCCGCGAGATCGACGGTCGTGCGCTGCGCCGCCGAATCATGCAGAGGCTTGCCGTGCTCGAAGAACTCCGCGACGCCGTCATATGCTTTCGTGTTGCGGTGCGTTCCCCTCGATGTGCGCTCGTCAACGAACCCCTCAGCGCCGCCGAGTTTCTCTCCGGCCGAAAGCGCGCTCGCGATCGAATCGCAGACAACGCGTCGAATCGTAGGCCAGTGATCCCCGCCATCCAGTTCGACAGAGGACGCATAGGCGCTTATCGCGCGCTCGGGTTGCCATTCGGCGCGTGCGAGAACGACGTGAAGTGCGCGTACCGGCGGCTCGTGCGCAACTACCATCCCGATCTGCATCCAGGTGCAACGCATGACGAGCGCCGCACGCTCTCGCTACGATTCTCGGAAGTCACCGCCGCGTACAGAGCGCTGGTTGCATGACGCTCAGAGCGTGTTCGACAGCCTGCTGCGCGAAATCGATGCGTCGGTTGGGCGCTGCGGTGCCTGCGCACGTACGATAAGTACGCTTTCGCGGGCTCCTCGCGCTCCGCCCTAGCCTCGATTCGCTCGCGACGGCTGTCGAACACGCTCTCAGTGATTCACCTGTAGCTGCGCGAGCTGCATCTTTGCTTCCGCCGTAAAGCGTGACTCCGGGAAGCGCCGGATGAGCGTGCGCCATGTGTTCTTTGCGTCGTTCCAGGCTTGCGTGTCCATCTGGCACCACGCGAGCAGATCGAGCGCGTCGTCGTGAACTTCCTTGTCCACCGGATTGTCTGCGAGTGCGGTGAGGATCGGAATGGCGTCTTTCTGCCGATTGAGATGCCGGTACGCTTCCGCGAGACCGAGGCGCACCGAGGGCCCGATGGCCGAATCTTCCTTGCGCCGGATCGATTCTTCGAATGCGCTCGCGGCTTCTTGCCAGCGCTGCGCGCGCAGCTTGTCCATGCCCTGCTGATAGAGCTGGGCGGAGAGTTCATTGTTCGCGCGCTCGACGGCATCCGCAAAGACCGCCATCTCGGCTTTGCTGAGCGGCTCCTTCTTCATCGCCTCCCACTGGTCGATGAGATCGGCACGCTTGCCCTGCCGAGCGAGATCATAAAATTGTGCCGCGCGTGCTTCCGCGCGTGCTCTGTCTTCATCCCGCTTCTGCACGTCGCGCAGCTCTTTGCGCAGGCGCTCGTTGTCGACGGCGCGCTGATCGGTCTCGGCCTTGATCTGCTCGACGCGTGCATCCCATGCGAGCTTGAGCGCGGCGAACGCAACGACGACGAAAACGAGGTACGCCGTGGCGCTGTTCCAAGCCAGGCGGCCTTCGTAGGATTGCTGGCGCTTCGCGATCGATTTGATGTCGGCGCTGAGCGCATTCGTTAGGTTGTTCGTCTTGATGATGAGCCCGCGCGATTCGATGATCTCCCTCTTGATCTCGCGGAGCTCCTCGTCGACTTCGTGCACCATCGGTTCGGCCGCTTAGCACGCGATCACAGGCACGTACACGATGTCTTGCCGCGATTCGAAAGGGCGATCTACGCTGGCAGTTTCTGGTTTCTGCCCATGCCTCGTAAGACCGCCAAAACCGCTCGAAAGCCGCCGCTTCAGGCGCGCTCCGTCGCAACGGTGACGGCCATCCTCGACGCCACGGTGCGCGTCCTCGAGAAGGAAGGCCCGGACGCGGCCACCACGACGCGCATCGCGGCCGTGGCGGGCGTGAGCGTCGGCACGCTCTACCAGTACTTCTCGCATCTCGACGCGATCGTCGACGCGCTGCTCGATCGCGAGTTCGATCGAGCCATCGCGATGATGAGCGAAGTGCTCTCGGAGGGAAATCTCGCGCGGTCGCCGCGCGAAAGCGTGACGGCGGTCATGCGCGGACTCATGTCGATCTACCTGGCTCACCCGGGGCTGCATCGCGTGCTCGCCATGGAGGCCTTGCGGATCGCCGAAGCCGATCGCGTGCGCGCCTTCGATCTTCGCGTCATCGCCATCGCGAGTCACTTCCTCGCCGCAACGGGCACCGCCGTCCGGCGGCTCGACGTCAACTCCGCGGCGTTCGTCGTGTTTCAATCGGTGCGCGCCACCATGCTCGCGTATCTGCTCGAGCGGCCGCCGGGGATCTCCGAGGCGGCGCTCATCGACGAACTCGTCGACATGCTCTTGCGCTACCTGATCGACGACGCGTGGCTCGCCAAGACCCCGCCCGTCACGCAACTGCCTTTTTTGCCGTCGAAAAAACGTGTGCGCAGCTGAATCGCCGCGAGTCCTCTCGTCTTTTAACCAGCAAAGGGATCCTCGAAATCGATCGGCGAAAGTTGCCTCTTGATCCAATGCTCAAGGTGCACGATCGTTTTATCGTGCCATTCGACTGATCTCGTGGATCCGCGATGAGCATATTCAAGCGATGAGATGTAGCGCCGCCGAGACTTGCCAGACGTGTCCCACCTCGCCACGTAGAACCCATCACGTCGACAGATTTTTTGCACGATGAAGCGCCCAATACGACCGTTGCCATCCGAGAATGGGTGAACTCGAAAGAATTGAGCGAGGAACGCGGCAGCTCGACGCGCGGGCGGTCCGTCCGCACGGTTTGCGAGTCGGAAGGATGCTTTTACGCCCTCCTCAATGGCATCATCTGGATATCCGTCACGTATGTTCCGCCGGCTTGGACCTCCAAAAGTGACTTCGTCTGCGGGTCCCCGAAACTCGCCTGCGGTTTCTGGAAAGACATAGCGAAACAGGGTGGCGTGAGCGTCGCGAACCATCGCAACGAACGCGTTTCCGTCCTTGGGTAGCGGATCACGCTGCTTTGCTTCAAGGTCTCGAACTCCACGCAGAAGTTTGTTTTGAGCTTCGAGATATTCGTGCAGGGGATGACGGCCGTCGCCGAACGAGAGCAACAAGCCTGGGTCAACGAGATCGCACAATCTCTCGCGCTTGCATGCAGTATACACAGGTACAACGAGCCGACATTTGCCCGGACATGTCGGCCCGCAAGGTTCCTTTCTAAGTCTCTTCCCCAAGGATCCGCGTGGTGGCAATCGACATCTCCTCCAACGAGGAGAATGACGGAACCGGAATGCGATCGAGTATCAAGCTCGAAGAGCCAAAGAGGCGTTCAGGGAATCTCACAACAGGGCCGGCGAATTTGTCGCGAAAGAACGGAATGAGATCCGACTTAGGGATCGTCTTGTTGGGCGTACCATCGAAGGTCGAAGACCACGGGCGCGCTTCGTGCGACTCTTCGCGGAGCTGCCATCCAGTCAGGCGACCATACACGTTGAGCACGTGGCGCATGATCGTTTCGCTGCGCGTCTCGATCTCAGGCTTCGTGCTCGTGCGCGGAAGTGGCGAAGCTCTGAACCCGTGATAGCGTCCGAAGATGACAGGCGAAACGGGGCCATGTTTCCACGCCTCGAACTGCATGTCGCCAATCGAGTTTTCGAGCCCGAAAGCGAGCAGACCGCCGTAACAATAGAACGCGAGCTTTTGAAGTTTGAGATGCGTGAGCTGGTCTGGCTGGTCCGGCGCTGCTCCGCAGATCCAATCCGACAGCACGAACGCGGGCTCATCACTGATGGAACTTTGGTGCAACATCATCGGGACACCACACACTATAGTCAGTGACTACTACCGTAGTCAGCTATCCGGTTGGGTTCATCTTCTCGGCGCTGCCGGGTAACGACGGCTCAACCTGAGCATTACGTTAGCCACACGATGGTTACGCCGTCGCCGCCTTCGCTCGAAGTGCCGGCGCGGAAGTAACGCACGTACGGGCTCGACGACAGCTCGCGGCGGACGGCTTCGCGGAGCGCGCCCGTGCCGTGCCCGTGGACGAGAAAGCACACGCTGCGGCTCTCGCTCATCGAGCGATCGAGAAACGTGATGGCGAGCGAGAGCGCGTCGTCGGTTCGAAGGCCGCGCAGATCGCACGTGTTGTCGCTCGTCTGGATAGCCACCGAAAGACCTTTAGGATCCGCGACGTTCGTGTGCTTCTCGGCGGACGCCGGACGCTTGTTGCCCTTGTCTTCGTCGTCTCGAAGGCCGACTTTTTGCAACTCAGTTGCAGTTACGACGAGCTTCATGGCGCCCACTTGCACGCGCACCTCATGGTTGGGTAAGACGTCGAGCACTTCGGCCTCAGCGCGCACTCGCGGCACCCACACACGAACGCCCTTTTTGAGCGAGGCGATGTCAATCGGTCCTTGTGTGACAGTTTCGGGTGTCGCGCCAAGAGATAGCGCCGTTGGTTCGAGATCGCCGCCCACGGCTACGCGCGCAGCAATGCGATCGAGTGATTTCTCGGCGGCCTTCGCGCCCGCGAGATCGAGCTTCTTCTGTCGGAGCTGCGCTTGCACCTCGCGCAGCTCCTCGCGCGCACGGCGCACGGACATGAGAAGTGCCTCGGCTTCTTTCGAGACCTTTCTGTTCTCTCGGTCGCGCGCTGCGCGAAGCTCGATCTCGAGTTCGTGCTTTCTCTGATTCGCTTCCTCTTCGCGGCGCACGGCGTTCGTGCGTGCCATCTCGAGGGCCGCACGCTCGTCGTTCAGCTTTCGCACCACGGTTTCGAAGTGCACGTCCTGCCGCGAGAGAAACTTCTCGGCGCGCTCGATGACGGTGCTTGGCAGGCCGAATTTTCGCGCAACGGCGAGCGCGCTCGAACTTCCGGGAACGCCCTGCGCGAGACGAAACGTCGGACTCATCTGCCCGAGATCGAACCCCATGCTCGCGTTGTCGAACCGATCGTCGGCGAGCGCCAAGGCCTTGAGTCCTTCGTAATGCGTCGTGATGATGACGGCGCCGCCGCGCGCCGTGAGCGAGTCGAGCATGCCCGCCGCGAGTGCTTCGCCTTCGCGAGGATCGGTGCCGCCGGCGAGCTCGTCGAGGAGCACGAGCGCGCCCGGCTGCGTGTCGTCCAGGATGCGGGCGAGGTTTCGTACGTGCGCGCTAAAGGTCGAGAGGCTCTTGGCGAGACTCTGATCGTCGCCGACATCCGACAGAACGATCTCGAAGATGCCGACGACGGAACCCTCGGCACACGCAACGGGCAGGCCTGCGCGAACCATGAGCGCGGCGAGGCCCATGCTCTTCAATGCGACGGTCTTGCCTCCGGCGTTGGGGCCGCTGACGACCATCGCGCGACGCGCGGCGATGCTGAGATCGCTCGGCACGACCTCGTCGAAGCGGACGGTGCCGCGTTCGGCGACGCTGTCGAGCAAGAGGAGAGGGTGGCGTGCCGAGCGCAGATCGAGGCGCGCCTCGTCGGTGACCGTGGGGAAGGTGAGCTCGAGATCACGGGCGAGGACGGCGGTGGCGGCGCGAACGTCGGCGCGCGCGAGCGCGTCCGCGGCACCGATGACGCTGGGAAGCAGCTCACCGATGCGGCTCGACAAACGCGTGTAAATTGCAATCTCTTCGCGCTCGACGTCAGCCTCGAGCACCTTCAAGCGATTGCCCATGGGGATGACGGCGCGCGGTTCGACGAAGAGAGTTGCGCCGCTAGCGCTCGTTGCGTGCACGATCCCTGGAAATCGCTCGTGCGCATCGGAGCGTACGGGCACGACGTAACGACCTTCGCGCTCGGTCACGAAGCGATCTTGCAAGACGGCTTCGTACTTGTTCATCAAATCGTCGAGACGCGAGAGCATGCGCGAGCGCGCCGTCTGGTACTCGGCGCGCAGTTCGCGAAGACGCACGCTCGCGCGATCCGACAGGGTGCCGTCCGCGTCGAAGGCGGCGAGGAGTTCGTCGGCGAGCGCGTCGAGCGTCGGATCGGTCGCGCACGATGCGAAAAGGGCTGCAGCACGCGAACGGCGTGCGCCAAGGAAGCGACGGAGCGTGCGCGCGGCTCCGAGCGCCTTGGCGAGCTCGCGGATCTCGTGCGGCGCGAGAACGCCGGATGCTGAAACGCGCCCGATCGCCTCCGTCAGATCCTCGAGCGGGCACGTTGGCAACGCTTCGCCGTCCGCGAGCAGATCGGCAGCTTGCTTCGCTTCGTCTTGCAGGCGCCCTACTTCGTCGCGCGTCTCTGCAAAAGGAAGATCATGCGCGAGCGTCTTGCCCATCGCGGAGACGCATCGAGCGCGGAGCGCGTCGAGCAAACGATCCCACTCGAGATCGCTCCTCGTCTTGGCGGGGCAGGGATCGCGTAGCGTCGCGTCCGTCATCAATCGTGGCCGTGTCCGCCCGCACTCGACGGTATCGGGTTCTGTTCGCGTTCGAGGTAGCGGAAGATCGTGCGCGGATCGACGCCGAGATCGCGCGCGGTCTGCGTGCGGTTGCCGTTGTTGCGTTCCAACACTTCGAGAACATACTTGCGCTGAAATTCTTCTTTCGCTTTTTCGAGCGGGAGGATCACGGTTTCGCTCCCTTGATGGAGCTCCAGATCGTCCACGCCGAGCAGCGTCTTGTCGCAGAGGACGAGCGCCTTCTTGATGCGGTTTTCGAGCTGCCGAATGTTGCCCGGCCAGGGGTACTTGCGGATCGCTGAGAGCGCCTGCGGCGTGAATCCCATCACCGGCGAATTTAGTTCGTCTGCGTACTTCGCAAGGAGGGCCTTCGCGATGATGAGGACGTCGTCGCCGCGCTCGCGCAGCGGCGGCAGGAAGATGTTGACGACGTTGAGGCGGTAATAGAGATCTTCGCGGAAACGGCCCGCTTTGATCTCGTCTTCGAGCACGCGGTTGGTTGCGGCGACGACGCGGATGTCGACCTTCTCGGATCTGCTGTCGCCCACGCGATAAACGACGCGCTCTTGCAACGCACGCAGAAGCTTGACTTGGAGGTTCAGCGGCAGCTCGCCGATCTCGTCGAGAAAGAGCGTGCCCTTGTCGGCCGCCTGGAACTTGCCCGGACGCGACGCCACGGCGCCCGTGAACGCGCCTTTGACGTGGCCGAACAGTTCGCTCTCAATCAAGTTCTCTGGGATCGCGCCGCAGCTGATGACGACGAACGGGCCGCTCGATCGATTCGAGCGACGGTGCGCTTCGCGCGCAATGAGTTCTTTGCCCGTGCCCGTCTCCCCCGTGATGAGGATCGAGATGTCGGTCGTCGCCACTTTTTGGAGCTTGCGAAAGACTTCCATCATGGACGGGCAAACGCCGATGATGTCGCCAAAGCGCTTGTCCGAGAGTTCGGCGGCGAGCTTCTCCTTGTCTGCGCGCAGAGCGTTGAGCAGCATGGCGTTCTGCAGGATGAGCGACGCCTGTCCGGCGAAGATGCTGAGCAGCTCGAGCTGAGACTTCTGGAAGAGACCTTTGACGCGGTCGTTGCCCACGTAGAGAACGCCCTCGACCTCGGCCTGCGAGACGAGCGGTGCGCACATCACGCTTGCGAGGCGAAGCGCGACGACGCTTTCGCTCGTGCTGAACACGTCGTCCGAGAGTGCGTCGGAGACGATGAGCGGGCGCCCGCTTTCGATCACGCGCTGAACGATGCTGTCGGAGACGGCCCGAGGCCGATCGGCAAAGACTTCCACGTGTCGCGACGCGCGAACGATCGGTTTGCGAGCATCGTCGAGAAGAAGCACCAGACCCTTCTCTGCGTCCGTGACATCGATGATCGCGTCGAGCATGGCTTCGAGCAGCTCGTCGAGACTTTTCATCGTCATCAGCTTCTCGCTGAACTCGTAGAGTTTACGGACGCCGGCAAGCTGCATGGCAGGCGCGTCCGCGGTCGCGGGCTCGTCGAAGATACTGAACTTCAGTTCGGCATCACCGAGCGTGAGGCGATCGCCGTGCACGAGGCGCGCGCGGCGCTTCTTCTTGCCGTTGATCAGGATGTCGCCACTCTTGTCGACTTCCTCGAGGTTGAAGTCGCGCCCGTCAAAGAGCACCTGAGCATGCGTCTCGGAGATCCCGCGGGTGGTCACGGCGACGTCATTGCCAAGTGCGCGTCCGATCGTGGAGACGGGTTTGTAAAGCACGAATGTGCGCGGCTGGCCTTCCGGCGGGAACCACTTGAGGATCGGCATGAGCGAAATCTCGGCCCAAGACGGGTAACGACAGCGGCAAGGATCGCATTAAGTAGCCCCAGCCGCCATGGACAGAGGATCCCCCACCGTCGACGCCCCTTAGAGCGAGTTCGACAGCCGTCGCGAGCGAATCGAGGCTAGGGCGGAGCGCGAGGAGCCCACGAAAGCGTACTTATCGTACGTGCGCAGGCACCGCAGCGCCCAACCGACGTATCGATTCGCGCAGCAGGCTGTAGAACACGCTCTCAGAACGTTCCGAAGCCCGTGAGAACGGCGCCTTGCGGAATATCGCCAACGGGACCACTGCCCGACATCCCGAGCTGCGATGCATCCAGACGCGGTGGGGGAAGCACGGCGATGTTGAATGGTGGTGTCCAGCTCGCTTGCCCCGCGTCCTTCAGGTGCCACGTGAGCGCGCCCGCGATCGAAGCGCCTGCGAGGCCACCGAAAGCTGGCCCGAAGAAGCCGCCTTTCGCATCCGAGTTGCCGAAGAGATACGCGAGAAAGACCACGCTGCCTACGAGTGTGCCGCCCGCATAGCCGGCCCACATGTACTTTTGCGATTCCCACGAAGGCGTGTGAACGATGCTGATCGCGCCTGCGGCAAGGAGGCCCACGTTGTATCCGACGAGGCCGCCAACGCTCGCGCCGTCTTTCCAATCTTTGCCGCTCGCGGCAATGCCGAGGAACGAGGCGCTGATCGCGCCCCAAGCGGTCCCACTTGCAATGAAGGTGATGGCGCGCGGATCAGGACGGTAATACTCGCCAAAGGCCCACCCTCCAATGCCGCCTGCCGTGGCTAAGACCCACGTCAACGTCGTCTGGGTCTTGAACGACCAGTCCTTGTCGTCGGCGTGCGCGTACTGAAATTGCGTGGCCGCAATGCCGAGTCCTTCGACAGCACCGAGCATGAGGCCCGCCGAGATGGATGAGGGCACCCCGCGGTGAAGCGGGCCAGCACGAAAGTCCCAGAAATAAGCCCCGATGGGCGCGGCGGCACCGAGGATGATCGGCATGACGACCGCAGGGCCCGGGTTTTTGATCGTAAAGAGTGAGTCGAGCCAGATGCCCGTACCAACGCCGTAGATCGTGCTCGTGACGTAGAGCGCGCCCATCTCACCTTGGGAACGGATACCGTCTTGCGGACGCACATAGGCTTGCGGAGGTGAGTAGCTCTGTGGAGGTGGATAGCTTTGCGGCGGTGGGTAGCTTTGTGGAAGCGGATAGCTTTGTGGAGGGTAGGGCTGCTGCGCATTCGCGCGCTCGGAGATCAGCATGGCGGACGCCGCTATGGCCAGCGCGCCTGCACGACGATTAAGGTGATTGCTCATCATGTCCTCGCGATACTACCCGTCACCGCTGCAGCTCGCATTCGCCATCGTTTGCGTCGCACTCGCTTCCGCGGTCGTCGGTTGCGGTCCGAAGGAGTGCGTGTTTCGCGGCACGCTCAACGATCCGGCGAATCGATCCATGCGTCAGGCGTTGCTCCGGCAGGGCATGGGCGACTTCTGCAAGCAAATGCTCGAACGAAACGCTCCTCTGCGCCTCTCGCCGGACTCACCCATCATCGGGCGCTTTTACCCCACGCACTGCGTTGCCCCGGAGTCCGAGGATCTCTTCGTCCGCTTCGACGGCTTCGGCTACGCGTACACGAACGTCACGAAGAAGATGACGTTCAACATGTCGGCGACCGTGCATTACCGGTACGACTTCCTTCTCACGGAAGGTGATCGATGTGACGTCTACGCGTACTTCCGACCAAACCGAATCGAGGCGAGCGACTTTCGCACCCATGTCATCGAGGCTCCTGCAGCGTCCCTGCTAAACGGGCTCACGTCCATGGGCGACACGTTTGGCAACCAATTGGTTGCATCCAAACTGCGCGGCGGTTTCACCGTTATCCGCACCACGGCAACGAACACGAACGAGTTCGGCCTCGGCATCGTGCCCATCGGCCAGAAGTCCTTTCATCCGTATCAGGTCCACGGCAAAGATCGCGTGACGTACGAGAACGAGCGCGTCGAGGTACATCAGAACGAGCGCGACTTCGTCGGACCCATCGTCGTGGATTCTGGTCGCGCGCTCTTCGTGACCGCGTCGCTCGATGGCGCACCGGCCGCCCGCGTCATGATTATGCGCAAAGCCGAGGCTGAGGCTTCGCTCAACCTCTACTACGCTTCCCCGCAAGCTGGCCCGCTTGCCGCATCCCCGCTCACGAGCGACATCCTGCAAGCAGGCGTTCCGTTCATGCGCGCGATTTCCGTCCCGCCCGGGATGTACTACGTCGTCTTCGACAATTCGCTGGGGCAAGTTTCGCCCCCAGCGGGCGTCCTCGATGATCGCGCGGCGGTCATCAATTACCTCATTCAGATCGGCGATGGCTCGTGAGCAAGGAAGAAACGGGTAGTACGGAGAACGCGCAAAAGGCGCCGTTCGTAGACAGCGGTGTCGCCGATGCACGCGAGGTTGGGCATGCGCCCCGGCCGCGTCTGAAAGCTCACGTCGGCAGAGGCAGCGAGGAAGACCGAAAACCGAAGAGCATTCTTCGGGCGATTTATTGGGTGCTCTGGTTTCTGATTCTGCCTTTCGTGCTTGCGTGCGTGCTCGTCTGGGCACTGACACCGCCGAGCGGCGTCGAGCACGGCGGCATCGTCGGATGGATGCAAGGCTGGGTTCGCGAGCAACCGGTCCCCATGGGCATCATCTCGTTCACGCTCTTCGAGATGGCGCTCTGGGCCGTGCGCCACCGTCTGCCGCTCAGCTTCCACGCGAATCCGCCGCTTCGTGCAGATCTGCCGCGCAGCGTGCGCCGGCCGTTCGAGAGCGCGCGTGCGTTGCTCGAGGAGGCCGATGCGATTCTCGAGAAGCATCGCGATGCCATCGTTCGCGATTTCCCTTTGCGCGAGCGTGACAAACTGCGCGCCGATCTCGACGCACTCGCGCGAGCCATGGAGGCGGAGCCCTTTGATGAGGACGCCTTCGTCGACGCGCTCGTTGCTGCGGAAGGCGAGGTCGACGTGCGTCTCGGTCGCTTCCGCAAGAGCGAGGTTCGCGAATACGCCGAGTCGATCTTCATCGCGATCGCGGTCGCGCTGGCGCTTCGTGCGTTCGTCGTCGAGGCCTTCAAGATCCCGAGCGGCTCGATGATTCCGACCTTGCAGGTGGGCGATCACATCTTCGTGAACAAGTTCACCTACGGCTTGGCGATCCCGTGGACGCACGAGCGCCTCTGGTCGCGCATGCCGCCCGAGCGCGGTGACGTGATCGTCTTTGCGTACCCGGAGCACCCGGAACAGGACTTCATCAAACGCGTCATCGCGGTCCCCGGCGACAAGCTCGAGGCGCGCGGCGGTCATCCCGTCATCAATGGCTGGGAAGTTCCGAGCTGCAACGCCGGCACGTATTCGTACTTCGAGTCGCAGGACGGCATGCGCCACGAAGGCACGCTCTTCGTCGAGTTCCTCGAGGACGAGGCGTACCTCACGCTCTACGATCACTCCCCGAGCAGCAGCGACTACCAAGGTCCGTTCTACGTGAAGCCCGGCGAGGTTTACGTCATGGGCGACAACCGAAACAACAGCCATGACTCGCGCATGTGGTGGGGCGGGCAGGGTGGCGGCGTGCCGTTCGACAACATCAGAGGTCGCGCGCTCTTCGTCTGGCTCAGCGTGGGCAGTCAGTTTGATTGGTCGCGCATCTTCGCGCCGGTCATGGGTCGCCCGCCGGCGCACGGGCCTTTCGGTGCCATGCCGGACGCGATGCACGCGGCGGAGCCCGCCATCGAGCAATGCCTGCGCAATCGACCGCCGCTCGATCGAACGCGTCCAGCAGGGCAGCGCGCGCCATGATCAAGGCATGTCTGCAAAGCGTCGTGAGCGCGGTACTTGCCATGGCGTTGCTCGGCGCGTGCGCGTCGGTCAACAGGGCCGTGCATGACGATCCCATGCGATGCGAGCGCGATCCGAAATGCGAGAAGAAACGCAGTGAGGTCGTGGACTGCTCGCAGCAGTGCAACGACGATCCGGCGTGCATGGATCGCTGCGAGACGATCCAGGTGCCCAATTCAGGCCTCGGACATTGACCGCTTTCAAGTTGACGCGAGGTCGAGGCGGGGCCGAGCAGCGGACCGGAACAGCCTTGAAGGCTTTGAGGACCGCAGCGCAGGCCCCAACGATGAGATCGCGTCAAATCGAAAGCGGTCTAAAAGGCGCCGTCGATCATCAAACCGTTCATGCCGGCGCCGACCGCGGGGATCACGCGGGGATGCGTGGCCGTTGTTGATGGCGGCGTCGCGCTGCTCGAGTTGTCGCCCGTGAGAAGAAAGTAGAGACCTGCACCCACGCCAACGACACCGAGTGCGCCGGTGACGATCGCGATGGCCGACGCCTGCTTCGAGCGATTGTCAATCGTGCATAACTCGGGAAGGCCGCCGCCTGACTGGCGGCACCACGGCTTGAGGTCCTGGGTATCTGTGGGATTGTTCGCGAAGTGCGTAGCGACAGCGTCCTTTCCGCGATTCTGCAACGTCCCGTAGAAGAGCGCTTGCTGAACGGCGACGGCGCCAAGGACGACGCCAGCGCCAAGAGCAACGCCGCCAATCACCTTGCGCGACACGAGCGGCGGTGGGGGCGGCCCAGCACGCACCAGCGCGATCTCGACGGGGGTCTCTTTGCCCGCGGTGACGAGCACGTTGCGCTTCGTCGTCACGAAACCGGGAGCGATGATCTCGATCGAGTGGCTGCCATCTGCGAGAACGGCGGTCGCCGTGCCGCCTTTCATCGGGACGCGTACGTCGCCGTCCAGGACGATCTCGCCGTCGGCCTGCCCGGCATGCACGACGACCGTGCCCACAGCGGAGGCACCCAGGCGCTCGATGATGCTCGCTGCAATTTTGCGCAGCGTGTCGTCGTTGGAGTCTCTGAGGTTGTCGGTGTAGGTCTCCTTGATGATCGTCTCCGGCTTGTTCTTCTGAAAGAAATGAATTTGCGCCGTGACCTGCCCGGGCAAAGGGCCCTTGCCAACGACGCCCCAGATGTAGCGATCCGCTTTGACGTGTTCGGCAATTCTCTGCTGGCATTCTGGCGGTGGATTCGGCGGGCAATTCAATGCGGCGGTAAGCATGCCGAGCGACTGCGTCGTTTCGAGAAGTGACCATCCGGCAGCGGTGCGGATGCGTGATCGCAGTGCGCCAGAGAGCGCGTCGGCTTGCTCCGCGGCGTTTTGCGAGTCAAACACGAGGACGGCCACGGGCACCGTGTGCGGCGCCGGCTGTTCCGCAAAAGCTTGGCGCGGCAGACCGAGCGTGGCGAACAGAGTGACGAGCACGAACGCAAGCCAGAACCGAAACATCGGCGTCAGCGTATCCTGGTTTCGCCTGCTGGATCAAAGGGGCTAGCCTGGATCTCGTGCGTATCACCGGCGGAACTTGGCGTTCCCGGCCTATCAAGACTCCGAAGGGGACGGCCACTCGGCCGACGTCGGACCGCGTGCGAGAGGCTCTTTTTTCGATCCTCCAGGCAAGAGGTTGCCTCGGCGAAGGCAAGCGCATCCTCGATCTTTACGCTGGAAGCGGAGCATTGGCCTTCGAGGCTCTATCGCGCGGAGCTTCGTCGGCGGTCGTGGTTGAGCAGGCTCGCGATCCCGTCACCGTCATCCGAGAGAACGCGCACGCGTTTGGAGCAAGCGAGCGGGTGACGATCGTGCCCTTTCGCGTGGAGCAGGCATTTGCGCGCCTGATGGGACCCTTCGACGTGGTGTTCGCGGATCCCCCCTACGCGCATGTCTCAAAGGATGCGTTCGGCGCCGTTCTCGGGCGGATCGCCGCGCTCGTTGCGCCGTCGGGAATGTTCGTCCTCGAGCACGCGTCGGAGGATGACGCTCCCGCCGTTGCCGCGCTCACGTTGGAGAGCAGCCGGCACTACGGTGATACGATGCTTTCTTTCTATTGCCACGACGACCGATGATTCTCTCCACTCCGTATGGCGTGCTGCTCACCGTTGCCTACGACGGGACGGACTTTGCGGGTTGGGCTTCGCAGAAGAACGCGCGCACCGTCGAGGACGCGCTTCGCGGCGCGATCCGCGCGCTCGATCCGCGCGCCGACGGACCTCGCGGTGCAAGTCGAACCGACGCGGGTGTCCATGCGCACGGACAGCTCGCTGCGTTCGACACGACTCTCCGCATACCGGCGCGCGGTTGGGTCCTCGCGCTGAACCAGCACATGCCCGACGACGCATGCGTGCGCTCTGCACGAATGATCCATGCAGGATACAATCCGCGCTTCTCGAGCCGCATGAAACGCTATCGCTACTCGCTCGTCTTCGACAAAGTGCGCGATCCCCATCTTCGACACAGCCACTGGCGCATCGGCTACGAGATGGACATGGATGCGATGGCGCGTGAGGCGGAGGCGATCGTCGGCACGCATGATTTCGCCGCGTTTCGTGCGGCGGGCGATGATCGACACACCACGACGCGTACCTTGAGGAGCGTGACGGTTGCGCGATCGCCGACGGACCGGCGTATGTGGAGCGTCACGTTCGAGGGCACTGCGTTCCTCTACAACATGGTGCGCATTCTCACGGGCACGCTCGTCGACGTTGGGCGCGGACGCCTGCCTGCAGGCACGATCGTGCGTGCTCTTGCTGGCAAGGATCGCGCGCTCGCCGGACAGACGGCACCCGCGCACGGTCTCGTTCTAGAGCACATCGACGTCGATCTTCCCGAGCAGGACGCAGAGTCATGGCCGCCGTGAGCAAGTTCGGAGACGTCGTCGTGCGCGCGGCCGATCCGAGCGAGGGGCGGGCCGTCGCGAGGCTGTGGCGCGAGCTGTGGGACGTGCACGAAGGTTGGGGCGGTTACGTCGGAACGCGCGATCCGCGCGTCTACGACGAGCTCGCCGAGCGCCTCTCGGCCGACGCACGCGTCCGCTCCGGGCGCCCCGTGCTCGGTCGTCACGTGCATCTCGTCGCAGAGACGGCGGGCTCGGTGACGGGGCAGGTCGAAGGGTGGTTCGACCGGCACGGTGTCGACGAGACCACGCCGTACACGTGCGAGGTCCGCTCGCTCATCGTCTCGTCGCGGGCTCGCGCGCGCGGAGCTGGGCGCGCGTTGCTCCAAGAACTTGGCCGTATCGCTCGTCAGATGAGTCACGGCCATTCCGTGGTGATGGCCGCCGAGGTCCTCGAACGCAATCCGGCGCAAACCTTTTACGCGAAGGTTGGCTACGTACCCGTCTCGTGGACCGCGCGCATGGAGACCGGGGGTGCGTTCGAGTCGTTGCCCGGTCCGTACGTCGCACGTCGGGCCTTGCCCGCCGACGCGCTCGCGATCGCCATGCTCGATCCAACGCTCGCGGCCCGTCGCAGGGGGCAGGGTGACATGCGTTTCGATCGCCCGCGCGCCGTCGATGCAACGTTCGTGGGCGCGCTTGCATCGCACATTGCTCGTCCGCACGGCGCGCACGACCAATTCGAAGTCGTCGTCGTGGACGCGAAAATGGTCGTGCGCGCCAACGCGAGTCTCGCGGTGATGACACTCGATCCGCCGTTCGTGGTGGCGCGGCGAGCCTTGCTCGGACGCTTCGCGCTCGATCCCGCGCTCAATCCCTTCTTGCTCGTTTTGCCTTTGGTGCGATTCGCGCAGCGCATGGCGTACGCAAGTGGAGCTGCGACGCTGGAGTTGACCGATCTCGATCCGCCGGGTGGTCCGTTGCATGAGGCCGTGCGTCTTGCCGGCGGTGCGCCGTGGTCTCGCATCGTCGAACGCTACCCGTGACGGACGGGAGACTGTCCGCAACTTGGCAATGCGACGTAGAGCCGAGTAGGCTTTCCCGCAGTTTGTGTTTCATGTCTTTGGGAGGCGTCATGGTTGGTCGCGTTTCGGCTGTCCGGTCCGCATTCGTCTTCGCGTTCGCGTTGTCGTCTGCCGTCGTAGCATCGGTACCATCCTCGGCGTTCGCCGAGCCATCTCCCGCCGCCGCTCCGGCGCCTGCGCCGCCGCAGCACGCGACCGTTGCTCCGGGCGCCGTTGCCGAAGCACGCAGGCTCTCGGATGCATTCGTTGCCGCTGCCGAGCGCGTGAGTCCGAGCGTCGTGCAGATCGACATCACCGCGCGCGATGAACAGGACCAGCTCCTTCGCTTGTTCGGCCGCAACCCAGATTCGCCCATCGCACGCGGCACGGGCTCGGGCGTCGTCTTCTCGTCGGACGGCGCGATCCTTACGAACAACCACGTCATCGATCACTCGCTCACCATCAGCGTGCGCTTGCGTGACGGTCGCGTCTTTCCCGCCAAACTCCTCGGCCGCGATCCCGGCACGGATCTCGCCGTGATCAAGATCGACGCGACGGGTCTCGTTGCCGCAAAGTTTGCCGACTCCGACGGCGCGCGCGTCGGCGAGTGGACCGTCGCCATCGGCTCGCCCTTTGGTCTCGGTTACACGGTCACGACGGGCGTGCTCAGCGCAAAGGGTCGCGGCGCTCTCGGTATGAACTTGATTGAGGACTACCTCCAGACCGACGCGAGCATCAACCCCGGCAACTCCGGCGGCCCGCTCTGCGATCTCAATGGCAGCGTGATCGGCATCAACACCATGATTGTCGGACACGGCACCGGCATCGGCTTCGCGGTTCCATCGAACCTCGCGCGCCGCGTGGCCGATCAACTCATCAAAACCGGACGCGTGCAACGTGCATGGATCGGCGTGGGTGTGCAGGATCTGTCGCCGGAGCTCGCCGCAGCCTTGAAGGTCGACCCGCGTGTCGGCGTGCTCGTCAACTCGGTGGCCGATAACGGTCCTGCGAAAAAGGCGAACCTCAAGCCGGGAGACATCATTGCGAGCGTGGGCGGCAAAAAAGTGATCGACACGCGCGAACTCATTCGCGAGACGATCGCCCACGAGGTTGGGCAGACCGTCGTTCTCGAGATCCTCCGCAACGGCAAGCGCTACGGAACGTCGGCGGTCCTCGGTGCGAAACCCGAACCCGCGGTGCCGCCGCTTCCCGTCCAACAGCAAGGCGTGCCACAAGCGGGCCTCGGTCTCAACGTTCGCGACCTCACCGCGGAGCAAGCCTCGCAGGTCGGGCTCACTGGCAAGACGTTGCCCGTCGTCACGACGATTAACCCTGGCTCACCGGCCGATCGTGCGGGCCTCAAGCCGGGTGACATCATCATCGAGGCCGACGGTATTTCGGAGCCGAACTCCGCGCAGCTCGTGAAGGCGGCAGAGGACGGACAACTCTTACTCTTGGTTCGCCGTCGCGATCAGAGCTTTTATGCGACGATGAAAAAATAGGAGACCTTATGATCGATATCCGACAGACGCCGATGGGTGGTGAACTCCGCGATTTTTTGAATGTCGTGGATCTGATTTATAAAGACGATCCCCGTTACATCCGCCCGCTCGACATGGACGTTGGCGACCGGCTCAATCCAAAGAAAAATCCATTCTTCGAGCACGGTGAAGGCACCATCTTTACCGCGCACAAGGACGGCCGGTGCGTTGGGCGCGTCACGGCGCAGATCGACCGCGAGCATCAGGACAGATACAAGGACCACGCCGGTTTCTTCGGTTTTTTCGACACCATCGACGATGAGCAGGTTGCCCGTGAGCTTCTCGAGGCGGCAGAAAACTGGCTTCGCGACCGTGGAAGGAAGCGCATTCGCGGCCCCATCTCACTCAATATCAACGAGGAACTTGGCTGTCTCGTGGAGGGCTTCGAATCGCCACCGGTTTTGATGAATCCGCATCACCGGCCTTATCAAGGTGGCCTGATTGAAAAGGCCGGTTATGGCAAAGCGAAGGATTTTTTTGGCTGGCGCTACGAGATTGGCGAGCCGAATGCCCGCGTGCGCAAGGCCATGCAAGAGATCGAGGCAATGCCGGAGATCGTCGTGAGGCCGTTCTCGAAGAAAACGCTGGCGGGCGACGTAAAAATTGCCCTCGAAGTGTTCAATGATGCTTGGAACGAAAACTGGGGCTTCGTTCCCATGACGAAAAAGGAGGCAGACAAGATGGCCTCCGATCTCAAAATGTTTTTGGTGCCGGAAATCACGAAGATCGTGCTCATTGACGGCCAACCCGCCGCGATTGCAATTGCGTTGCCGAATGTCAATGAACTCATTGGAGACTTGGGAGGCAAGCTCTTTCCATTCGGCATCGCGAAGCTCCTATGGCGTCTGAAGGTCGAGGGCGCAAAGAGCGGGCGACTCATCATTCTTGGCATCAAGAAAAAGTTTCGAACGCAGCGAAAATACGCCGGACTTTCGCTCTATTTGTATGGCGCCATGAACAATGGCGGCAAAGCGGTCGGCATGACCTGGGGCGAACTTGGCTGGACGCTCGAGGACAACGCGGCGGTCAACACGGGTATCAAGATGGTGGGCGCGAAGAAGTACAAGACATACCGCGTCTACGAAAAAGCACTCATCAAGGAATGACACTTCAATTTGCGAGGTAATTCTGGCAATAGGCTGGCCGCATGAAGGTCCTCGTTACTGGAGGCAGCGGTTTTCTGGGTAGCCACGTGGCCGAGCAACTCGTCCATGCTGGTCACACCGTGCGCGCGCTCGTCCGAAAGAGTTCGAATCGCAAGTTCCTCAACACTCTCTCGGGTGTCGAATTCGCAGAAGGGAGCGTCGAGAATCGAGCGAGCGTCGACGAAGCCATGAGGGGCGTCGACGCCGTCGTGCACTCTGCCGGTCTCGTCAAGGCGCGCAACGCATCCGAGTTCTTCGAGTGCAATACGCAAGGCACGACGAACCTGCTCGAGGCGGCGATCGCACATGCGCCGAACATGAAGCGCTTCGTTCATGTCTCGAGCCTCGAGGCGTGCGGCCCGTCGTTCGATGGATTGCCCGTTTCACGCGATCAAGAGCGACCCGTCACGACGTACGGTCGCTCCAAGCTCGCCGCCGAGAAGGAATGCGCGCGCCGCAAGGACAAGCTCCCGGTCGTGATCGTCCGCCCTGCGGCCATCTACGGTCCGCGAGACGTCGAGATCCTCGAGGCGTTCCGGGCGGTGCGCCGCCGTCAGTACCCGGTGATCGGCGACGGGAAGATGCTTGCATGTTACATATATGGTCCCGACTGCGCGAGCGCGTGCATCAAGGCAATCGACGCCGACGTTGCGAGCGGGAGCATCTACTTCGCGGACGACGGACAGCCCGTGACGATGGCGCGCGCCATGGGTGAGATCCTGCCTGCCGCCCTCGGCAGAAAGCCGCTCTTGCGGTTCGGCGTTCCGCTCTCGGTGCTCAAGCTCGCGTCGCTCGGCGTCGAAGCGTACGGTAGGTTTGCCGGCAAGGCTGTGATGCTCACGCGGGAAAAAGTGGCGATGCTCAGCCACCATTGGGTGTGCGAGAGTGGCGTGACGCACGCCGATTTGAAGTGGAAGCCCGAAGTGACTTTTGAAGAAGGCGTGCGCTTAACCGCGAAGTGGTACGAAGACCACGGCTGGTTGTAGGGGTCTGCGCTGCGGATGAGAGGTTCGTTTCGACCCCTCGCTTGTCGTAGGGTCGAAACGAAACGGTCGACTCCACAGTGTCCGGGTACTAGGTTGACGGCCCCGAAGCTTTTGGGTTTTACGGCCGCCAGAAGGCCACGAAAGGTTCACTCGTTTCATCATGCTGACGTGGGCACTCAAGAAGATCCTTGGCACTTCGCACGAGCGTGAGGTCAAGAAGCTCAAGCCGCTTGTCGACGAGATCAACAAACTTGAGCCGGCGATGCAAAAGCTCGACGCGCACGCGCTCAAAGCGAAGACCGCGGAGTTGAAACAGAAACTCGACAACGGCGCGTCGCTCGACGACATCCTTGTCGAGGCTTTCGCGGTGTGCCGTGAAGCCGGAAAACGTGCACTTCGCATGCGTCACTACGACGTGCAGCTCATCGGCGGCATGGTTCTGCATAAAGGCATGATCGCCGAGATGCGCACGGGTGAGGGCAAGACGCTCGTGGCCACGCTCGCGTGCTACCTCAACGCGCTCGAAGGCAAGGGCGTTCACGTCGTCACCGTGAACGATTACCTGGCGCGGCGCGATGCGGAGTGGATGGGCAAGCTTTACGGCTACCTCGGGCTCGAAACCGGCGTCGTCGTCAACCAGCAGGGTGACCGGGAAAAGCGCGAAGCCTACAAAGCCGACATCACCTACGGTCAGAACAACGAATTCGGATTCGACTACCTGCGCGACAACATGAAATTCAGCGCGCTCGAGTACGCACAGCGGCCGCTGAATTATGCGATTGTCGACGAAGTCGACTCCATTCTCATCGACGAGGCGCGCACCCCGCTCATCATCAGCGGTCAGGCCGAAGCATCGAGCCAGAAGTACAAGACCATCGACGAGTGCATTCCGCGCCTCCGCAAAGACGAGCACTTCGTCGTCGATGAGAAAGCGCACTCCGTGTCGCTCACGGACGAAGGTGTCGAGACGGCCCAGAAGCTCCTCGGCATTTCGAATCTTTATGATCCCGTCAATCTCGAATCGCTCCATATTCTCAATCAGTGTTTGAAAGCGCACACGCTCTTCAAGCGTGACGTCAATTACCTCGTTGCCGACGACGGCAAGGTTCTTATCGTCGACGAGTTTACCGGACGCGTTCTTCCGGGGCGGCGCTGGTCGGATGGCCTGCATCAGGCCGTGGAAGCCAAAGAGCACGTGCCCATTCAGGAAGAGACTCGGACGATGGCGACCATCACGTTCCAGAATCTTTTCCGTCTTTATAAAAAGCTCGCGGGAATGACGGGAACGGCGGATACCGAAGCCGAAGAATTTCACAAGACCTACAAGCTCACCGTCGTCCAAATCCCGACGAATCGACCTATTCAACGTACGGACCTCGAAGATCTCGTGTACAAAACCGAGCGCGAGAAGTTCACGGCCGTCGTTGGCGAGATCCTCGAAGCGCACGAGCGAGGCCGCCCCGTTCTCGTCGGCACGACGAGCGTGGAGAAGAGCACCGCCATCGCGAAGATTCTAAAGAAGAAGGGCATTGCGCACGCCGTCCTCAATGCCAAGCAGCACGAAAAAGAGGCGTACGTCGTCGCGCAAGCGGGCCGTAAGGGCGCCATTACCGTGTCTACGAACATGGCCGGTCGCGGCACGGACATCATTCTTGGCGGGAATGCCGAAATGCTCGCGAAGCTCGAATTCAAAGAGCAAGGACGCGATTCCGATAGCGAAAAAGAGGATTTCGACGAGCTCGTATTGAAGTACGAAGAGACGTGCAGACGCGAGGGCGATGACGTACGCGAGGCCGGCGGCCTGCACATCGTTGGTACCGAACGCCACGAGTCACGCCGCATCGACAACCAGCTTCGCGGGCGCGCGGGGCGCCAGGGAGATCCTGGCTCGAGTCGCTTTTACCTGTCGCTCGAAGACGATCTCATGCGCATCTTCGGGGGCGATCGAGTGAAATCGCTCATGGAGCGTATGGGCTTGCCCGACGACGAGCCCATCGAGCACCCGTGGGTCACCAAAAGCATTCAAGACGCGCAGCGCAAGGTGGAAGCGCGCAACTTCGATATTCGCAAGAATCTGCTCGAGTATGACGACGTCATGAACGAGCAGCGCAAAACGGTTTACAAAATCCGTCAGCAGCTTTTGCTCGGTATTTACACGCCGGAAATTCTTGACGAGGATGGCAAGCCGACAGGCACGATACGCAAGATCGCCGTGCTTCCACGTCTCTCTGACGAGGTCGTGCCGGGCGTTACCGACCTCGTGCTCCACTTTGGCACCCGCGATCGTGGCCGCCCGGACGCGAAGCGCCCCCTCACGATTCTGGATGTCGAAGAGATCTTCGACATGGAGGCGCTGCGGAACGAGGTTTATAATATTTGGGGTGTTCGCTACGACTTCAAAGAAGGTGACCATAAGAAGCCCGGAGATGTCCTCCAGCATCTGGTCAAGATCGTGGCACTCGGACTCACCGAGCAGCGCGAGCGTTTGCTCGATCTCGTGGACCAAATCATCTCGGCCGTCGTTGAAGAGAGCTGTCCGCCGAACAAACAGCCCGATGATTGGGATTGGAAGGGAATTCGCTCGGCGTTCGTGGAGCACTTCGGCGAAAAACCCGTAGACTACGAGCAACTGCACGACGCGCAGGATCTCGCCCATACGCTTTATTCGCAGGCGTTCGCCATTGTCGAAGCAAAAGAGCAGGAGATGGGCGCGGAGCTGTGGCTCCGCATCTTCCGCCATTATTATCTCGAGGAAATCGACAAACAGTGGGTTGAGCACCTCACGAATATGGAGCACTTGCGCGACGGCATTGGCTTGCGCGGTTATGGCCAGCGCGATCCGAAGCAGGAGTACAAGAAAGAAGGTTATGACATTTTCGTGAATATGATGGCGACGACGAGCTCCAACGTGATCACGAAACTCATGGCGGTGCGCGTCCAGAGGGAAGGGGACGTCGAACGACTCGAGCGCGAAGATGCGGCGCGGCACGAGGCCACTGCGCGATCGATGCAGCTTCGCCACGGCTCAGATGTCGCCGAGGGCGAAGAGCCGCAGGCGCCCGCGGGAACCGCGCGTCGTGCGCGGGCGGTTCAGCCCATACGTCGTGAGGCACCGAAGATTGGCCGCAATGATCTCTGTCCGTGTGGCAGCGGCGAGAAATTCAAGAAGTGCCATGGTGCGGCACTCGAGGACGAGGGCAGCAACCAAGCTTGAAAGCGGTCTAGCTTCGGTTCGCTCGCGGTGGCTTGTGAATGGCTGGCATTTTTGCCTTCGATCAGGCCTGGCGCTAGGGTTGCCTGATGCATCGTCGCGTTTTTGTTGTTGCCGCCGCCGGTGCGCTTGCTCTTGCCTGCTCGACCACTCCGGATCGGCCGCCGCCCGCGGGCGATGGTGAGGTGACGCCGGGATCGGCCGCTGGTTCCTCCCCTGGAAATTCTGGCTCGAGTACGTCACCCGGCACCGACGCCTGCAACGACTTGGCGGTTGCGGGTAATGTCGTTACCGCCGCCGAAATTCCGGGAGATATGCCACCGAGTGCGGGCGGAACCATCGTGAGCGGCATTTATAATCTCACGGCCGTTGATATCTATGTGGGTGTGAGTGGTGGCGGATTCGCACCCCCAGATACACTGCAATCCACTATTTCTGTCTCCCAGGAGACTTCTGCACCCCAGGGAACGATCCAGCAGGTGCTCATCACCGGTGCCAATTCCGCCACTCCCTCGCAAACGCAGACCACGCTGGATTACACGATAGCGGCATCAGGCACGGCGATTTTCGTTACGGTGGCCTGCCCAGATGACGGCCAGACGTACACGCAGGGATACACGGCAACGGAGACAACGCTGATGTTGAGTGATCCGACGACGAACGAAGTCTTCACTTACACACTGCAATGAAGCAGGAGTATAGTGCGCACCGCTATGAACTTTGCTCGCTCTTTCCGCGCCGTCGCCGTTTCTGTTGTTCTCGCGATCCCGGTCTTTACCGTTGCTGCGTGCGGTGACGGCACGGCCGCGAAGACCGCAAACGTCACTCCGGGGCCAATGCCCGCGGGCGAATCATGGACCGGCGTCTATTATCATCCCATTTACGGCTACCTTCATCTCGTTGAGCAGGGATCGAGCGTTGTCGGTCGCTGGAAGTCTGCGGATCAAAGCCGGTGGGGCGAACTCAGCGGAAGGCTGAGCGGCAACGTCCTCCACTACACGTGGAAAGAGCACAAGATCGGGATGGTCGGCGCAAGCGCCTCGACGCACGGCAAGGGCTATTTCATCTACACTCTGGACGCGGAAAAACGCCCGGTTCTCGAAGGCCAATTCGGTCTCAAGGACGAGGAAGCAGGGAGCGACTGGAGAAGCGTGAAGCAGGCGCGGATGCTGCCCGACCTCAAGTCGATTGGCGGTGACGCGGAGGGCGCTCCGCAGAACGGTTTTTAGAAGCTTTAGCCCGGATCATTCACGACGCGATTTCTGCAGACGGCCGAGGCTTTCGCGGCGCCTTCGGCGCTGTCGGCCCGCCTTCGGCGGGACCTCAGGGCGAGAAGGGCGCACGCCGCACCGCAGGACCGAGGCGTACTGTATACGCCGCAGATCCGACAAAAAGCCGTACGCCCTTCGCAGCAAAGGGATCGGCTCGTCTGAGAGCGTGTTCGCCAGCCTGCTGCGCGAAATCGATTCGGTTTTGACGGCGCCTTCGGCGCTGTCGGCCCGCCTGCGGCGGGACCTCAGGTGGGCGTTGCGGTGCCTGCGCACGTACGAAAAGTATGCTTACGCGGGCTCCTCGCGCTCCGCCCTATAGGGCCTGTCCCTGAATTCGACTCCACGTCGGCGGACTCGGCGGGTTTTGGCGGTCTTCGTCGTTGCTCGTCGTCGACGTACTTCCGTACGCCTCCTCCTCGCGCCTCGAATCCCGCGCAAA